>NZ_JBIRQH010000004.1:32393-157450 GCF_044333095.1 Streptomyces sp. NPDC021100 | reverse complement strand
CTGGCGCCGAGGCAGGCGCTGGCGCCGAGGCAGGCGCTGGCGCCGAGGCAGGCGCTGGCGCCGAGGCAGGCGCTGGCGCCGAGGCAGGCGCTGGCGCGCCGGAATCCCCGGAGGGCGGCGGCACCGACGGCCGGACGCCCGCCGCCCCGGCGCGCGAGGCGACGTCAGACGGTCCAGCCGCCCCCGACGGCCGACGAGGCCGAGCCCCCGCCGAGGCGGCGTCGGACGGTCCGGCCGCCTCCGCGGACGCCTCCCCCGACAGCGGCGGCGGCACGCCGCCCAAGCGGTCCGCCGTCGCGGAGGCGCTGGCCGCGGCCGTGCGGGCCGTGGAGAGCGGGGAGCGGCCCGCCGCGTCGTTCTTCACCGAGCCGGCCCGGCCGGCGGCGCGGGCGCCGCGGCGGGTGAGCCGGGCCGCCGCCGCGCCCGCCGTGGAAGGACCGCTCGCGGAGGCGCCGTTGGACGAGGAGGTGCTCGCGGAGGTGCGGCGGGTGCTGGTCGCGGGCGGGGCGCCCGAGAGCCTGGCCGGGGCGGTCGTGACCGCGCTCGGCGAGCAGGCCGCCGAGGCGCTGCGCGAGGACCCGTGGCTGCTGCTGGGCGTCGCGGGCGTACGCCCCGAGCAGGCGGACGGCTTCGCCCGCGCGCTGCTCGGTGACGCGTGCGGACCGGGCGACGCACGGCGGGCCCGGGCCCTCGCCGGCCGGCTGCTGGAGCGTGCCGCGCTCGCCGGGCACACCGTGCTGGAGGCGTCCGCCCTGCGCGAGGAGCTCGCCCGCCGGGCCGTCCCGGAGCCGGACGAGGCGCTGGGCGAGGTGATCGCGGACGGTTCGGTGCTGGTCTTCCAGGAGCCGCTGCGGGCCCCGGAGACCCCCGAGGAGGAGGCCGGCGAGGCGGAGGTGCCGGTCCGGACCCTGTTCGGCCTGGACCGGTACGCCATGGCCGAGGAGAGCCTGGCCGACGGGCTCGCCCGGCTGCTCGGCACGCTCGCCGCCCGGGACCTGGACTGGGAGGGCGCCGCCGCCGCGGCACCCTCGCCGTCGGCCGCCGAGCTGATCCGCGCCGTGGCCGCCTCCGGCCTGGTGGCGCACAGCGGCGGTGAGGCGGCGCGCGCCGAGCCCGCGGCGGCCGTCGCGGCGGCCCGCGCGCTCGGCCTCCGTGCGGTGGCGGCGGCGTTCACCGAGGACGGCCGGCGGCGCCTGGCCGCCGCCGGGGACGCCGAGGCGGTCACGGTCGCCGGCCTGCTCGCCGGCCGGGAGGGGCCGGAGCGGGACGCCGAGGGGGCGCTCGCCGTCGACCTGCTGGCGGTGCTCGACGCGCCGCGGCTGGACGTCGAGACGGCCGCCGCGCTGGTGGAGTCGCTGCCCGACGGCGCCCGGCTGGTCCTCTCCGGCGACCCCGCCGAGCTGGGGTCGGCCGGGCCCGGGCGGGTGTTCGGCGACGTCCTGGCGGCCCGCGCCTGCCCGGTCGTCGTCTCCCGCACCCCCGACCCCGGCCCCCTCGGGGAACTGCTCTCCGGCATCGGGACCGGCGAGCTGCTGCGGGTCGAGGCGCCCGGCAAGGAGGTCGTCATCGTCCCGGTGCGGGACGCGGGCGAGGCCGTGCACCGCACGGTGCAGCTCGTCGCCGACTCGGTCCCCCGCGCGATCGGCGTCCCGCCCGAGGACACGCAAGTCGTCACGGTCGGCCACGGCGGCGCCGTCGGCACCCGCGCGCTCAACGCCGCGCTGAAGGAGCGGCTCAACCCCGGACCGGGCCGCTTCGGCGGCTTCGACCCCGGCGACCGGATCGCGTACGTCCCCGCCCCCGGCCGGATGGTCCCGGGGACCGTCGTCTCCGGCGACGCGGACGGGCTGCGGCTCGACTGCTCGGGCACCCAGGTCGTCGTCCCGCCCGGCCGGGTGGCCGACGCGGTACGGCACGGCTGGGCCGTCACCGCCCACCAGGCGGCGGGCACCCGCTGGCCGGCCGCGGTGGTCGTCCTGCCCGGCGACGCGGGCCCCGGCCTGACCCGGTCCTGGGTCTACACGGCGTTCGGCCGCGGCGAGCGCCACCTGTCCGTCGTCCACGGCGCGGGCCAGGACCTGCCGCGTGCCGTGGCGGAGGTCCCGGCGGAGGAACGGAGCACGCGGCTCCGAACGCTGCTGAAGCCGCGGACGGCGCCCGCCGGGTGACCCCGACGGCGGCCGTCCGCTTCGCCGGCCGCCGTCACGCGGGGACCGACGAAGCGGTGTTCCGGTGCTTCCGGTACGGGGTACAAGGTCCGGGCCGCCCGGAGCCGGGGGCCCGAGGCGCCGGCCCGCACCCGTGCGCGACCCGCGATCTGAGGCCCACCGGGAGCGGCGGGATCGCCCGAGACCCGAAACCCCGTCGCGGACCGGGAGGCGAGATACCGGCCCGGGGCCCGAGCAACCCGATGCGGGCCCTTCCTCCCGGAAACGGTCCCGCCGCGAGCGGGACCCACAGGCAAGGGGGCCCCGGCCCCAGAAGTACCGACCAGGGCCCGAGCAACCCGATGCGGGCCCTTCCTGCCGAAAACGGTCCCGCCGCGAGCGGGACCCACAGGCAAGGGGGCCCCGGCCCCAGAAGTACCGACCGGGGCCCGAGCAACCCGATGCGGGCCCTTCCTCCCGGAAACGGTCCCGCCGAGAGCGGGACCCACGGGCAGGGCCCCGGTCCCAAGGGAGTTACCGGACCGGCCCGGACCGGCGCGTCCCGGCAGGCTCGCTCCGCGGCCGGGAGGGGCCGGCCGACCCCGGGAACCCCCGGGTCGGCCGGCCTCCGGACAGGCGCGCCCGCCCCGGCGGGCCCCGCGGCCGGGCCGGTCAGCGGGGAGCGCCCGGGCCCTTCCGGCCGCCCGGCGCCCTCGCGCCGCCCGCGCCGTCGGTCTCCGCCTCGTCGTCGAGGTCGTCGACCATTTCGATGTCGTCGTCATCGGACACGACACCGAGCATCCCGTCGTCCTCCGCGACGCTCAGCACCGCGTCGTCCAGCCCGTCGTCGTCGAGATCGTCCAGTTCCTCGTCGAACACGGCGCTGACGTCGAACCGGCAGACCACCCGCTGCGGATCGGCCTGGTCGAAGGGGGCCGGCAGCCACTCCCCCGGTTCGGCCAGGTCGTCGAGCGCGGCCACCCAGAGCGTGGAGTCACCCTCCTCCAGGCCGAACTCCTTGTGCCGGGAGGCGATTTCGTCCGGTTCGTACTCGCCGAAGAGCACGCCGAGGGCCGCGTGCACACTGCCGCCCACGATCCCCGCGCCACCTCCGGGCCGATGGGAGCCGGGCGCCAGGTCGGGGACGTCGGGGTCCAGATCCGCGACCCGCTGGGCCTGGGCGATCAGCCGTTGCGGCTCGGCCACCGCGTAGTCCCGGCGGATCAGCACGCTCAGCGCGCTGGGCTCGTCGGGACCGGCGTAGGCGGGCAGCGAGTCGTCGCCCGGGATCTCGAAGGGGGTGACCTCGTCGTAGGCGTCGTACAGCAGCTCGTCGTACGCCTCGGCTGCCGCGGCCAGCTCGTTGAACGCGGCGTAGACGGCCGGGTCATCCTCCCCCGACCGGCGTTCGACGGCGTCGAGGTGGCGGTCCAGAGCGGCTTTGACCGCCTCGGCGGCGGCCCGTACCTCGGCAGCGGTTGGCTGCGCAGCATCAGACATAGTGCAGACGCTATCCGTACCGGGGCTGTTCCCGCACAATAGATGCGATGCCGGAATACGAATTCTGTGATGTGTATGTGCCGCGAGGGGTCTCCCGAGGTGCTGCCACACGACTGCTGACCGACCACGCCGAGTACGGACACTGGGAGTTGGACCGACTGCGCCTCTTCCCCGACGGCAGCCGAAGAGTGCGGCTGCGCCGCAGGATCATCCGCCAGCTGCGCGCCACCTGGTAGGGCCGCGGAGCGGGCGCCGGGGGCGCCCTCCGGATCCGGGCGGCGACAGCCCGCCCGGGGCGAACGGCGGTCCGCCGCACGACCGGACGACGACAGGCCGGACGAAGACGAGCCGGACGACGGTGAGCCCGGCACGACGGCCCGGACGACGACGGTCCGGACACGCGGCGGCCCGGACGGCCATGGCCAGGACGGCGACGGCCCCGGCGGAAACGACGGAAGCGGGCCCCGGTGTCCGGAACCCGCTCCCGCGCTTCGGTGCGCCTGCGCCCACTCGACGCGAGGCCGACCGGCTCGGCCGGGCGGACCGGCTCAGCCGGATCGCCCCCGCCGGGTCAGCCCCGCCGGATCAGCCCGCCGCCGAGCCGGCCTCACCGCCTCGGTCCACCGGGCCGGCAGGGTCAGCCCTGCTGACCGGCGCGCGCCCGGCGGTAGAGGACGGCGCCGCCGAGCAGCAGGGCCGCGCTCGCGGCACCGGCCATGCCCAGCTCACCCGCGCCGGTGTGCGCGAGCTGGTCGTCCTTCTCCTCGACCGCCGCGGCGGCCTGCTGGGCCGGACGGTGTGCGTCCTTCACCACGGCCACCGGGACGATCGGGCCCGAGGTGACCGGACCGGGGGTGACGTGACCGGGCTTGTGCGCCGAGTGCTCGGCGGGCGGGTTGTGGTGCCCGGCCGGCCGGTGCTCGTCGCACGGCTTGCCCTTGTCGTGGTCCCCGTGGTGGTTACCGTGGTGGTCCCCGTCGTCCCCGTGCGGCTTGTCGGCCGGCGGGTGGTGGTGCGAGGGCTCGCCCGGGTGGTGCGGCCGGGTGTGGTCCGGGCCCCTCCCGTGGTCGTGGCCCCCGTTGATGCAGGCGTTGCCGAAGATGGGGTTGGCGACACCGACCACGTCCACGGAGTTGCCGCAGGCGTTGACCGGCACGTCCACCGGCGCCTGGACGACGTTCCCGGAGGCGATGCCGGGCGAGCCGACGGCCACGCCCTCCGCCCCGGAGCCGCCGCCGTGGTGCCCGCCGCCGTGGCCGTGGCCCTGGTCGTGACCGCCGCCGTGGCCGTGGCCCTGCCCGTGGGAAGCGTGCCCCCCGTGACCCCCGTGGCCACCGTTGACACAGGTGTTGCCGGAGGCGGGGTTGAGCGCCCCGACGACGTTCACGGTGTTGCCGCAGACGTTGACCGGCACGTGGACCGGCACCTGGACGGTGTTCCCGGACGCGACGCCCGGGGAGTGCGCGGCGGCGCCCTGGGCGCCCGAGTCCGCGTACGCGTAGCCACCGGTCACGGCGAGCACGCTGCCCGCTGCCGCGACGGTGAGCAGGCCCTTTTTGGCGACCTGTCGCATTGCTTTGCCCCTCTGCTACTACTGCTTGCCATGCGGAACGTGCGCGGGCGTGCTGCCCGCGCACGGTGTCCGGGTCGAAAGCCCGGCGGCCCCGGGGCGCATGGCGCGCGCTCCGGAGCCGCCCGGTTCTCCATCCCTCACCCGGTGAGGGGCGACGTCACTTGTTGACGCAGACGTTGCCGTGCGTGGGGTTGAGCAGCCCGACGACGTTGACCGTGTTGCCGCACAGGTTGACCGGAACCGTGACCGGCACCTGGACGACGTTGCCCGAGACGACGCCGGGGCTGTTCACCGCGGCGCCCTGCGCCCCGCCGGCCGCCGCTGCCAGACCCGCGCCCGTGAGCACGAGACCACCGGTGGCAGCCGCGGTGGCGACGACCTTCTTGAGCATTGGATTCCTCCTTGTTGGAATGCGATCCCAGCCGCGGACCGCACACCCTGTAACGACACGGGGGGAACCGGGCTACGTAACCTTGAGCGCGTTCACTCTTTCCGGCTAAAAAAGCGCCAACTCCGCACAACCTGACGCTCTTTCAGAAAGCGTGTCAGCACTCATCCAGGAACCGGTCGAGCACGCGCGCACCGAATGTCAGACCATCGACGGGGACGCGCTCGTCCACTCCGTGGAACATCCCGGCGAAGTCGAGCTCGGGGGGCAGCTTCAGCGGGGCGAATCCGAAGCCGCGGATCCCGAGGTCGTCGAAGGACTTGGCGTCGGTGCCGCCGGAGAGCATGTACGGCACGGCGCGGGCGATCGGGTCCTCGGCCCGCAGCGCCGTCTGCATCGCCTGGACGAGGTCCCCGTCGAACCCGGTCTCCAGCGCCTTGTCCGCGTGCACGTCCTCGCGCTTGACCCGCGGCCCGAGGATCCGGTCGAGGTCGGCGAGGAACTCCTCCTCGTACCCGGGCAGGAACCGGCCGTCGACGTGCGCCGTGGCCTGTCCGGGGATGACGTTCACCTTGTAGCCGGCGCCGAGCATCGTCGGCGCGGCCGTGTTCCGCAGCGTCGCCCCGATGATCTTGGCGATGCCGCCCAGCTTGGCGAGGGTGGCCTCCATGTCCTCGGGGTCCAGCGGGGTGCCCAGCGCGTCCGACAGCTCGTCGAGGAAGGACCGCACGGTCTTGGTCACCCGCACCGGGAACTGGTGCCGACCCAGCCGGCCGACCGCCTCGCAGAGCTCGGTGATCGCGTTGTCGGTGTTGGTCATGGAGCCGTGGCCGGCGGTGCCCTCCACGGTCAGCCGCATCCAGTGCATGCCCTTCTGGGCCGTCTCGACCAGGTAGAGCCGCAGGTTCTCGTTGACGGTGAACGAGAAGCCGCCGACCTCGCTGATCGCCTCCGTAACCCCCTCGAACAGGCCAGGGTGCTTGTCCACCAGGTAACGGGCGCCGTACGTGCCGCCCGCCTCCTCGTCCGCGAGGAAGGCGAGCACCACGTCGCGCGGGGGCTTGCGCCCGGTCCGCATCCGGTCGCGGACGACCGCGAGGGTCATCGCGTCCATGTCCTTCATGTCCACCGCGCCGCGCCCCCACAGGCACCCGTCGGCGATCTCGCCCGCGAACGGGTGGTGGGTCCAGTCCGCGGCGTCGGCCGGGACGACGTCCGTGTGCCCGTGGATCAGCAGCGCCGGCCGCGACGGGTCCTCACCCTCGATCCGCGCCACGGTCGAGGCCCGCCCGGGGTGCGACTCGAAGATCCGCGGCTCCAGCCCCACCTCGGCCAGCTTCTCCGCCACGTACTCGGCGGCGGCGCGCTCGCCGGGCCCGGAGTGGTCGCCGTAGTTGCTGGTGTCGATCCGGATCAGGTCGCGGCAGATGTCCACGACCTCGTTCTCGGCGCCCGTTGTCTGTTCCGCGCTCACACTGCCTCCTCGTGGTTCGCCCCCGGGAGCCCTCTCGCGCGGACCCCCGGCGTGGGTCCACCGCCATCCTCCACCCGCCGCCGCCCCAGCCCAAGGCCGCAATCCTGCCGACACACTTCCGCAAGAACCCGCTGGTCGCAGCCCCGGAACGGCCCTCCGCCCACGTGATCGAGCACCGCTCGAAACCTGGTATTGTTTTCCATGTCGCCGCGGGGAACACCCCGAGGAAACGACACCTGGTCCGGGTGGCGGAATGGCAGACGCGCTAGCTTGAGGTGCTAGTGCCCTTTATCGGGCGTGGGGGTTCAAGTCCCCCCTCGGACACAACGAAGAACCCCAGCCCAGCTGGGGTTCTTCTGTTTTCCGGCCGCGGCGTGCGCGTCCCCGGCCGCCCTTGCGGCGGCCGGGGCACGGCTGGGCTCAGGCCAAGGGCACCCGCGCCACCGGGGTGAAGGTGGTGTCGGTGAGGAGGGCTCGGCAGCGGAAGCGTTGGATTTTGCCGCTGGGGGTTTTGGGGAGGACGCCTCGGGGGAGGAAGAGGCATTCGTCCAGGGCTACGCCGGCCTTTTCCAGGGCCAGGGTGGCGGCCTCTTCCGCGATGGGGCGGAAGTCCTTGGGGTTGCCCTGGGGTTCGACCATGAGGACGAGGCGGGTGGCGCCCGTGTCGCCCGCGTCCACCACCGCCGCGCAGCCCTTGCGGATGTTGCGCATCGAGTCGACGGCCGACTCGATCTCCGTGGCGTAGACCTTGCGGCCGCCGACCGAGAGCATGTCGTCGGCCCTGCCGAGGACGTAGAGCTCGCCGTCGCGGAGGAAGCCCAGGTCGCCGGTGCGCAGCCGGCCGTCGTGGAAGCGTTCCGCGGTGCGGGCGGGGTCGGCGTAGTAGCCCTGGGCGAGGCTGGGGGAAGCCACCTCGATCTCGGCCACGCCGCCGGAGGCTCCGGCTCGTACCTCGACGCCCGGGAGGGGGACGCCGTTGGAGACGATGCGGGTGGCGTGGGGGTCGTCCGGGGCCACCTCGATCGCCTTGCCCTCGACCAGCGACGGGCCGTGGAAGGTCAGGGCCCGGGGCGCCTCCGCCCACGGTTTGCCCGTCACGGCGAGGGTGGCCTCGGCCATGCCGTAGGCGGGCTGGAAGGCGGTGTCCGTGAGGCCGAAGGGGCGGAACGCGGCCGTGGCGGTGGTCAGGGTGTCCCAGTCGACGCGTTCTGCGCCGATCACCGCCGCCCGGAGGCGCAGTTGTTTGGGGAGGGTGCCCCGGCCCTGCGCCCGGGCCGCCAGGTAGACCGCGGTGCTGGTGCCCGCCGTCATGGTGGCCTCGTACTCCGACATGTCGCGGAACCAGGACCGGGGCGCGAGGCCGAACCGGTCGGGCGTGGACAGGACGAAGTGGAAGTCGTACGCCCAGGAGTAGAGCAGGCAGCCGAACATGCCCATGTCGTGGGAGAGCGGCAGCCAGGACGCGACCGTGTCGGCGCCGGGGCGGCCGCCCGTGAGGTGGAGGATGATCTCCAACTGGCGTTCTATGGCACGGGTGGTGAGGGCGCAGCCCTTGGGGGTGCTGGTGCTGCCCGAGGAGTACTGGATGAAGGCCAGGTCGTCCCGGCCGGGGGGACTCGGGGTGAAGGAGGCGGACGCGCCGGCGGCTCGTAGCGTCGTCCAGCCCGCGACCGGGAGGGACGCGGTCAGTTCGGCGGGGAGCGTCGCCGCGATCCAGTCGTCGGCCAGCAGGAGGACCGGGTCGAGGCGGGCGGTGAGGGCGACGAGTTGGTCCCCGTACGCCTCCTGGCTCTGACCGCGGGTGGGCAGCGGGAGGGAGGCGACGGCGCCGCCCGCCAGCCAGGTGGCGAGCAGGCCGCGGACGGTGTCGGGGGTGTTGGTGAGGATGCAGGCGACGCGGGTGCCGGGGCGTACGCCGAGGGCGCGCAGCCGGGCGGCCATGCCGTGGGCGTCCCGGACGACGTCGCGCCAGGGGGTGTGGTCGAAGGTGTCGCCCGTCCAGGCGTGCAGGACGCCGCGCGAGGACCCGTTCGTCAGGGCGGTGAAGAAATCCATGGTGTGGCCGTACTCCCCGTTGGTGTGGTTCTCGTGGCCGGGCCGGCGGCGCGTCCGGGCCGGTGCGGTGGCGCGCACCGGCGCCGGACGGTGTCATTCGACGTCGACGAGGGTGGGGTCGGTGGGCTGGTCGCTCTTCTTGCGCTCGGCGAGGGGCGCGAGGTGCTGCTGGGACTTGAGGAGCTGGGCCTGGTCGGCGGTGGAGCCGCCGCTCACCCGGCTGATGCCGGCCTCGCGCATCTCCATCCGCTCGGGGTCGATCCGGATGACCTTCCAGGCCAGACCGGTCTTCTCCAGGCTCCAGATGAGGATGGCCGAGAGGTCGACCTCGTACCACTTCATGCCGTGCCGGGCGGACCGGGGGAAGGCGTGGTGATTGTTGTGCCAGGCCTCGCCGAAGGACGGCAGGCTCAGCCAGGCGACGTTGCGGGACTCGTCGGTGGTGTCGAAGCGGCGCCGGCCGAAGTAGTGGCCGACGGAGTTCACCGCGTACGTCATGTGGTTGATGAGGAAGATGCGGACGAGGCCGCCCCAGAGCATTCCGGTCAGGCCCGCGGTGACGCTGCCGCCGGTGATCGCGAAGGCGAGCAGGCCGGGCAGCACGCAGCCCGCGGCGGTGACCAGCACCAGGTGCTCGCTCAGCCAGCGCATCGGCTTCTCGCGCACCAGGTCGGGGCAGTAGCGCATCGGGTCGGACGTGAGCTTCTCGTCGAACAGCCAGCCGAGGTGGGCGTGCCACAGGCCGGTCATGGTGCCCTTGAAGCCGGGCGGGAAGTCCAGGTGGGGCGAGTGGGGGTCGCCCTCCTTGTCGGCGACGCGGTGGTGCTTGCGGTGGTGGGCGGCCCAGATCAGCGGCGGCCCCTGGCCGGCCATGACGCCGGCGGTGGCCAGGGCGACCCGGATCGGCTTGTAGGTCTCGAACGAGCGGTGCGTGAGCATGCGGTGGTAGCCGGTGGAGATCCCGAACCCGGAGATCGCGTACATGATCACGAGGACCACGGCGTCGGACCAGGAGAAGATCTTGTTCCACAGCAGTGCCATGGAGGCCAGGACCCCCAGCAGCGGGATGACGGACGCGCCGAGGATGAACCAGCGGTGCTCCCTGCCGTCCATTTCCTCAACCCCTTCCAACGGGAACGAACAACGGACAGGACACGGACAGGACGTAGTCGGGGCGCTCAGGGCGCCGGGTGGAACTGCTCCTCCTCGGTGGAGCCGGTCAGGGCGGTGGTGGAGGAGTCCGGGTTGAGCGCGGTGGTGACGAGGTCGAAGTAGCCGGTGCCGACCTCGCGCTGGTGGCGGACGGCGGTGAAGCCGTCGGCCTGCGCGGCGAACTCCCGCTCCTGCAACTCCACGTACGCCGTCATGCCGTGCTCCGCGTAGCCGCGGGCGAGGTCGAACATCGCGTGGTTGAGGGAGTGGAAGCCCGCCAGGGTGATGAACTGGAACCGGTAGCCCATCGCCCCCAGTTCACGCTGGAACTTGGCGATCCGGTCGTCGTCCAGGGCCGCCTTCCAGTTGAAGGAGGGCGAGCAGTTGTAGGCCAGCATCGTGTCGGGGTACTCGGCGTGGATCGCCTCGGCGAAGGCGCGGGCCTCGTCGAGGTCCGGGGTGCCGGTCTCCATCCACAGCAGGTCGGCGTAGGGGGCGTAGGCGAGGCCGCGGGCGATGACGGGGGCCATGCCCGCCTCGACGCGGTAGAAGCCCTCGGCGGTGCGTTCGCCGGTGCAGAAGCGGGCGTCGCGCTCGTCGACGTCGCTGGTGAGGAGGTTGGCGGCGAGGGCGTCGGTGCGCGCGACGATCAGGGTGGGAACATCGGCGATGTCGGCGGCCAGGCGGGCGGCGTTGAGGGTGCGGATGTGCTGCGCTGTGGGCACGAGGACCTTGCCGCCCAGGTGCCCGCACTTCTTCTCCGACGCCAGCTGGTCCTCGTAGTGGATGCCCGCCGCGCCGGCCGCGATCATCGCCTTGGTCAGCTCGAACGCGTTCAGCGGCCCGCCGAAACCGGCCTCCGCGTCCGCCACGATCGGCGCCAGCCAGTCCACCGAGGAATCCCCCTCGGCCGTGGCGATCTGATCGGCGCGCAGCAGCGCGTTGTTGATCCGCCGCACCACCTGCGGCACCGAGTTCGCCGGGTACAGACTCTGGTCCGGGTACGTCTGCCCGGCCAGGTTGGCGTCCGCCGCCACCTGCCAGCCCGACAGGTAGATCGCCCGCAGCCCCGCCCGTACCTGCTGCACCGCCTGACCACCGGTCAACGCACCCAGCGCGTGGAGGTAGTCGTACTCGTGCAGCTCCCGCCAGAGCCGCTCCGCCCCGCGCCGGGCCAGGGTGTGCTCCTCACGGACACTGCCGGACAACCGGACGACGTCCTCCGCCGAGTACGTCCGCTCCACCCCCTTCCAGCGGGGGTCGGTCGCCCAGCGGTGGGCGAGCTCCGCGGCGGTGGTGGGCGCCGTCGGCGGGGGGTTGTGGGACATCGGGGGCTCCTCGTCGCATCGGTGGTGGGGGCCGTCAGGCACGTCGGGGCGGGTCGGTGCGGACCCGGTCGAACCAGGCGCCGAGGACGCGGGCGGTCGTGGGGGCCCGGTCCTCCAGGATCGAGAAGTGGTCGGCCAGGACGGGTTCGGCCGCGTCGGCGGCCTTCCAGGTGGGGTCGACGGGGGCGCCGTGGGACGCCTCGGGGGCCACGGCCCGGACGGCGAGGGTCGGGACCTCGACCTCCACCGGCTGCCACTCGGCGTAGAGGCGCACATAGGCGCCCATGGCCATGAGGTTCTCGTCGTTGACCACGACGCCCGTGGGGTCCCGGTCGAGGATCTCGCTCATCGCCCAGACGAACAGGGCCTCCCGCTCCCCCGCGTCGTCGATGTCGTACGTGTCGATCATCGCGACGCCCTGCGCCCGGGTGCCGGACCGCAGCAGGCGTTCGGCGACCGCGCGGGCCATCAGCCCGCCCACGGAGTGGCCGACGAGGAAGAACGGCGCGCCCGCGGCGGCCTCGGCGGTGGCCTCGGCCATGGCGTCGACGGCGGCCGACCACGACTTCGGGAGCGGCGCGGACCTGCCGAAGCCCGGCAGGACCAGGGCGGACGTCCGCAGCCGGGGCCGCAGTTCGGCGGCGAGGCGGGCGAACTGGTGGGGTCCGGAGCCCGCGAGGAACGACGGGACGCAGATCACCACCGGGTCCGGGGCGCCGTCCGCGACGAGGACCGAGCGCGCGGTGCCGGTCAGTTCCGCGGTCGAGGCGAAGGACGGCTGGAAGCGGGACGCCGCCGCCAGCAGCGGTACGGCCTCGGCGATGGCGTGTTCGACGTGGGCGCGGCGGAGCAGCTGGGTGTACGTACCGCCGCGTCGGCTCTCCCCCTCGGCGGGGACGGCGGGGACGGCCGGCCGGTCCGGGGTGCGCTCGGGAGCGCGCTCGGTGAGCCAGTAGCGCTGCCGCTGGAACGGGTAGGTGGGCAGCGGGACGGCGCGTGCGCCGCGGCCGTCGAACAGCGGCGTCCAGTCGACGCGTACG
Source organism: Streptomyces sp. NPDC021100 (assembly GCF_044333095.1). NCBI lineage: Bacteria > Bacillati > Actinomycetota > Actinomycetes > Kitasatosporales > Streptomycetaceae > Streptomyces > Streptomyces sp. NPDC021100. The sequence continues at coordinate 144,793 of NZ_JBIRQH010000004.1, read as the reverse complement.
CCGCCGACGTGGGCCTGGGCGAGGGAGCGGAGGAACGCGGTGTGCCCGGGGGCCGCGTCCCCGCCCGTCGGCCGGGTGATCAGGAAGTCGTCCGGGTCGCCGCCCGCCGCGGAGACGGCGGCGGTGAGCGCGTCGGTGAGCGTCGGCCGGAGGCCGACGTCCAGGAACGCCTGGAAGCCCTCGGCCAGCCTCGCGCGCACGCTTTCGGCGAGCGGCTCCACGGGGGCGGGGGCGCCCGTCGCGGCCCGCGCCGCCTCGGGCAGTGTGCGCCGCCCGGCGATCACCTCGGCGGCGGCCTCCCCGCCCGGCGCGGCGAGCACGGCGTCGGGCTCGACGCCGTACGCGCGCCACAGGGCCGCCAGCGACACCGTCACGGCGAAGGAGACGGCCCGTTCGAGAGCGGGGGCGCCGGGCGCGCCCTCGACGGCGGCGGCGAGCGGGTTCCCGTCGGTGTACGGGGCGAGCGCCTCCGCGCACTCCTCCATGCGGCGGGCGAACGCGGGCTCCGCGGCGAGGAGTTCGCGTATCCCGTCCGGGCGCTGCCCGTCGGGGCCCGGTACGACGAAGGCGACGCTTCCGGGGCGGGCCCGGGTGGGCAGCAGGACGTCGGGGGCGGCCTGGCCGGCGGCGACGCGGTCGAGGCCGGCGAGCAGGTCGTCGCGGGTACGGCCGACGACCGCCGCGCGGTGGGAGAGCGTCGCGCGCGTGGTCGCCAGCGAGAACGCCACGTCCAGCGGGTCGGCGTCCGGGTGCTCGCGCGCCCACTCCGCCAACCGCCGGGCCTGCGCGGCCAGTCCGGACGGCATCCGGCCGGACACCGTCCATACCAGCGGCGCGTCGTCGGGCCGGTCGGATGCCGGCTCCTCCGAGACCGCCGGCGGCTCCTCGACGATCACGTGGGCGTTCGTGCCGGACGCGCCGAAGCTCGACACGCCCGCACGGCGCGGCCGTTCCGGAGAGCGCGGCCACGGCCGCTCCTCCGTGAGCAGCCGCACCCGTCCCCGCGACCAGTCCACCTTCCCCGTCGGGCGATCGACGTGCAGCGTCGCGGGCAGCCGTTCCGCCCGCAGCGCGCCGATCATCTTGATGATCCCGCCCACACCCGCCGCCGCCTGCGTATGGCCGATGTTCGACTTCAACGAGCCGAGCCACAGGGGGCGTTGACCGGGGTCTCCGTACGCGGCCTGGAGCGCCTGGACCTCGATCGGATCCCCCAGCGTGGTCGCCGTCCCGTGCCCCTCCACCGCGTCCACGTCCGCCGCCGTCAGCCCCGCGTCCGTCAGCGCCGCGCGGATCACCCGCTCCTGCGCCGGACCGTTGGGGGCCGTCATGCCGTTGCTGGCGCCGTCCTGGTTGACCGCCGAGCCGCGCAGCACCGCGTGCACCCGGTGCCCGTTCCGCCGGGCGTCCGACAGCCGTTCCAGGACGAGGACGCCCATGCCCTCGGCCCAGCCGGTGCCGTCGGCCGCGTCGGCGAAGGCGCGGCAGCGGCCGTCGGGGGACAGTGCGCGCTGCCGGGAGAACTCCACGAACACGCTGGGCGTGGCGAGGACGGTGACGCCGCCGACGACGGCCAGCGAGGACTCGCCGCGGCGCAGCGACTGCATCGCGAGATGGGTGGCCACGAGCGACGACGAGCAGGCCGTGTCGACCGTCAGCGCCGGGCCCTCGAAGCCGAACGTGTAGGCCACCCGGCCGGAGACGAAGCTGCCGAGCGTGCCGATGCCCCAGCGGCCGGCGACCTGGTCGGCACGGGAGCGCGCCACCCAGGCGTAGTCCTGGAACATCGCGCCGGCGAACACGCCGGTGGCGCTGCCGCGCAGGCTCTCCGGGTCGATCCCGGCCTCCTCCAGGGCCTCCCAGGTCCCTTCGAGGAGCAGCCGCTGCTGCGGGTCCATCGCCAGCGCGTCGCGGCGGCCGACGTTGAAGAACCGCGGGTCGAACTCGGTGGCCGTGGACAGGAATCCGCCGGTGCGGACGTAGCTCGTCCCGGGGTGGGCGGGGTCCGGGTGGTAGACGGTGTCCATGTCCCAGCCGCGGTCCTCCGGGAAGCCGGCGATCGCGTCGCGGCCCTCGGCGACCAGCCGCCACAGGGCCTCGGGCGAGTCGGCGTCGCCCGGGTAGCGGCAGGCCATGCCGACGACGGCGACGGGTTCGGCGGCGGTCGCGTTACGCCGCTTGAGCCGGGCGTTCTCCTTCATGGCCGCCCGGAGGGCCGCCACGAGGTCGTGGTTGTCGACGGTCATCTCTCGTTCCCTCATTCGTCGCCGCCGCGCAGTGCCAGGCGGACCAGGGTCTCGGTGTCCATGGCGTCGAGCGCCGCTTCCTCGTCGTCCGGGCTCTCCTGACCGGGCTCCTCCCCCTCCGGGAACAGCCCCGCCTGGAGGAGCGCGGCGACGGCCCGTGGGGTGGGGTGGTCGAACACCGCGGTCACGGGCAGCCGCAGGCCGGTGACCACGCCGAGGCGGTTGCGGAGCTGGACGGCGCCCAGGGAGTCGAAACCGAGCTCGCTGAACGGCCGGTCGGGGCCCACGGCGTCCGGACCCGGGTACCGCAGCACGGTGGCGATCTCACTGCGGACCAGCCGCAGGAGGGCCCGTGCGCGGTCCTTTCCGGTGCGGGCCGCGAGGTCGGCGAGGAGCGCGGCGGGTCCGGCGGCGGACCCGCCGGGCCGGGCCGCGGCCGGGGCCAGGGAGCGCAGCACGGCCGGCAGCGTCCCCGCCTCGGCCTGGGCGCGCAGGGCGGCCGTGTCCAGCCGGGCGGCCAGCGGCGTGGGGTCGGCGGAGCCGAGGGTGGCGTCGAAGAGGGCCAGGCCCTCGTCGGCGGACAGCGCGCGGACGCCGTCCCGGGCGAGCCGTGCCGTGTCCGCGCCGCTGAGGTGGCCGGTCATGTCGCTGCGTTCCGCCCACAGGCCCCATGCGACGGAGACCGCGGGCAGCCCCTGGGCGCGGCGCAGGCGGGCGAGGGTGTCCAGGAAGGTGTTGGCGGCGGCGTAGTTGGCCTGGCCTGGGCCGCCGAGGGCGCCGGCGAGGGAGGAGAAGAGGACGAACGCCGTCAGGTCGAGGCCGAGGTCGCGCGTCAGCTCGTGCAGGTGCCAGGCGGAGTCCGCCTTGGCGCGCAGCACGCGCTCCAGTTGCCCGTCGGTCAGGGAGGTGACGAGCGCGTCGTCCAGGACGCCGGCGGCGTGCAGGACGGCGCGCACCGGGCGGTCGGCGGGGACGGAGGCGAGGAGCCGGGCCAGGGCGTCGTGGTCGGACGCGTCGCAGGCGGCGATCCGGACGTCGGCGCCCTGGGCGGTGAGTTCGGCCGCGAGGTCGCGGGCGCCCGGGGCGTCGGGGCCGCGACGGCCGGCGAGCAGCAGGTGCCGGACGCCGTGCCGGGCGACGAGGTGCCGGGCCACCAGGGCGCCCAGGCCGCCGGTGCCGCCGGTGATCAGGACGGTCGCCTCCGGGTCGAAGGGCGTGCCGGCCGCTCCCCGGGCCCGGGCGGCCCGGGGGACGAGTGGCGTCCCCGCGCGGACGGCGAGTTGGGGCTCGTCCAGGCCCAGGGCGCGGGCGAGCTCCGCGGGGCCGGCCGCCTCGTCGAGGTCGACGAGGGCGAACCGGTCCGGGTGTTCGGCCTGGGCGCTGCGCACCAGGCCCCACACGGCGGCCGTCTCCGGGGCGAGGCGGGCGTCGTCACCGGGGCGGGCGGCCACGGCCGTGCGGGTGACGAACACCAGGCGCGGCCCGTCGCCGCCGGGACGGGTGCCGTCGGCGGCCGGCCGCTCGTCGGCCTGCCACTCCCGCAGCAGGGCCAGGACGCGGCCGGTCAGCGCGCGGGCGGCGGCGGGTGGCGCGAGCCCCTCGGGCGGGGTGACGGGGACGACGAGCCGGCGGACGCCGAGGTCGGGGTCGGCCGGGTCGTAGGCGGGGAACGGCCAGTCCTCGGTGCCGTCGAGGACCGCCACGGACCCGGGCGGCGGCGGCACGGGCGTCCCGGCCGCGGGCGTCCACGCGACGGTGAACAGGCAGTCGGCGGCCACCGGCCGGGCCGCGGCGAGCCGGTCGGCCGTCACCGGCCGGGCGAGGACCGACTCCACGGACGCGACGAGCCGCCCCTCCGCGTCGTGCGCGGTCATCCGCACGGCGTCTCCGCCGGCGGACGCGAGCCGCACCCGGAGCTCCCGGGGCGCGTCCCCGTCGGCCGGCAGCCGGACCCCCGACCAGGCGAACGGCAGCAGCGCCGCGCCGGGCGCGCCTTCCGTACGGTCGGCGAGGGCGGCGTGGAAGGCGGCGTCGAGGAGGGCCGGGTGCACCAGGTGGCGGACGTCGGGGGCTTGGCCGCCCGCGTCGAGGACGACGTCGGCGGCGATCCCGTCCGCGTACCGCCACGCGGCACGGACGCCCCGGAACCAGGGCCCGTACGCGACGCCGCACTCGGCGAGGCGGGTGTAGAGGCCGTCGAGGGCGAGGGGGGTGGCGCCTTCGGGGGGCCAGGCGGCGGGATCCGGGACGGCGGCCGGGGACTCCCCCACCGGCGCCCCCGCCGCCAGCACCCCCGACGCCGTCCGCGTCCAGCCGTCCGCGCCGTCCTCCGCGTGCAGGGTGAATGCGGCGCGCCCGGCGGCATCCCGCTCCGCGACGTGGAGTTGCAGGGCGCAGCCGCCGTCGCGGACGAGAAGCGGGGCCTCCAGGGTCAGTTCCTCGACGACGGGTGTGCCCAGGCGGGTGCCCGCGGTCGCGGCGAGTTCCAGGAGTGCCGTTCCGGGGACGACGATTTCGCCGTGGACGGTGTGGTCGGCGAGCCAGGGGTGGCGTTCCGGGGAGACGTGGCCGGTGAACAGGTGGCCGCCGCCGGCCGCCAGGGGGACGCGGCCCGCGAGGAGCGGGTGGCGGGCCGGGGTCAGGCCGGTCGTACGGAGGTCGCCCGCCTCGGCCTGGACGCCGGCGGTGGGCCAGAAGCGCCGGCGGGTGAAGGCGTACCCGGGGAGGTCGACGCGGCGCGGGCCGGCGTTCGCGTACGTCGGAGACCAGTCCACGTCGACGCCGCCCGCCCACGCCTCGGCGAGGGAGCGCAGGAAGTCGTCCGGTTCCCCGTGGCCGCGCTGGAGGGTGCCGACGACCAGGCCGGAGCCGGCCGGGTCGGTGTCGTCGAGGATCTGGCCGACCGGCGCGGTGAGCACGGGGTGCGGGCTGATCTCGACGAAGACCCGGTAGCCGGCGCCTGCCATGTGCCGCAGGGTCTCCTCGAAGAGGACCGGCCGGCGCAGGTTGGTGTACCAGTAGTCCGCGTCGAGCCCGGTTGTGTCGGCGGGCCGCGCGGTGACGGTGGAGTGGAAGGGGACGGCGGCCGTCCGGGGGCGTACGGGGGCGAGGGCGGCGGCCAGTTCCTCGCGGACGCCCTCGACCTGCGGCGAGTGCGAGGCGTAGTCGACGGGGATCCGCCGCACCCACACCCCGTCGGCGGCGCACTCCTCGTACAGCTCGTCCAGCGCCTCCGCCGGGCCCGAGACGAGCACCGAGGAGCGGCTGTTGACCGCGGCGACGGAGAGTCCGCCGTCGAGCGCGGCGAGCCGGGCCCGGACGTCCTCCACCGGCTCGGCGACGGAGAGCATGCCGCCGCCGGTGCCGAGGCCGCGGATCGCCTTGCTGCGCAGGGCGACGATCCGGGCCGCGTCGTCGAGGGTCAGCGCCCCCGCGACGTACGCGGCGGCGATCTCGCCCTGCGAGTGCCCGACGACCCCGTCGGGCTCGACGCCGTGGGCGCGCCAGAGGGCGGCCAGCGACGCCATGACGGCGAACAGCACGGGCTGGACGACGTCGACGCGGTCGAGCGGGGGCGTGCCGGGGACGCCCTTGACGACGTCGAGCAGGTCCCAGTCGGTGTACGGGGCGAGTGCCGCCGCGCAGCGTTCCATCTCCGCCGCGAACTCCGGTGCGGAGGCGAGCAGTCCGGTGGCCATGCCCTCCCATTGGGAGCCCTGGCCGGGGAAGACGAAGGCGATCCGGCCGGCCGGCCCGCCCCCGTGAGCGACCGGGCCTTCGGTCGCCACGCGGTCGAGGGCGGCCAGCAGGTCGTCGCGGGTACGGCCGACGACCGCCGCGCGGTGCGGCAGCTTCGCGCGCGTGGTCGCCAGCGAGAACGCCACGTCCAGCGGGTCGGCGTCCGGGTGCTCGCGCGCCCACTCGCCCAACCGCCGGGCCTGCGCGGCCAGTCCGGACGGGGTGCGGCCCGAGACCGGCCACACCAGCGGGGTGTCGGTGGGCCGGTCGGATGCCGGCTCCTCCGAGACCGCCGGCGGCTCCTCGACGATCACGTGGGCGTTCGTGCCGGACGCGCCGAAGCTCGACACGCCCGCGCGGCGCGGTCGTTCCGGAGAGCGCGGCCACGGCCGCTCCTCCGTGAGCAGCCGCACCCGTCCCCGCGACCAGTCCACCTTCCCCGTCGGGCGGTCCACGTGCAGCGTCGCGGGCAGCCGCTCAGCCCGCAGGGCGCCGATCATCTTGATGATCCCGCCCACACCCGCCGCCGCCTGCGTATGGCCGATGTTCGACTTCAGCGAGCCGAGCCACAGCTCCGACGACCGCTCCCCGTACGCCGCCTGGAGCGCCTGGACCTCGATCGGATCCCCCAGCGTGGTCGCCGTCCCGTGCCCCTCCACCGCGTCCACGTCCGCCGCCGACAAGCCCGCGTCCGCCAAGGCCGCGCGGATCACCCGCTCCTGCGCCGGACCGTTGGGCGCGGTCAGCCCGTTGCTGGCGCCGTCCTGGTTGACCGCCGAACCGCGCAGCACCGCGTGCACCCGGTGCCCGTTCCGCCGCGCGTCCGACAGCCGTTCCAGCAGCAGGACCCCGAGGCCGTCGGAGAAGCCGGTGCCGTCGGCCGCGTCGGCGAAGGCGCGGCAGCGGCCGTCCGGGGAAACCGCCCGCTGCCGGGAGAACTCCCGGTAGACGGTGGGGGTGGCGGCGATGGTGACGCCGGCGACGACGGCCAGCGAGGACTCGCCGCGGCGCAGCGACTGCATCGCGAGGTGGGCTGCGACCAGGGACGACGAGCACGCGGTGTCGACGGTCAGCGCGGGGCCCTCGAAGCCGAAGGTGTAGGCCACCCGGCCGGAGGCGACGGCCGGGAGGGTGCCGATGCCCCAGTAGCCCTGGAGGTCACGGCCGTCGGCGTGGGCGACGTAGCTGTAGTCGACGCCGGAGACGCCGGCGAACACCCCGGTGCGGGAGCCGCGCAGGCCGGCGGGGTCGAGGCCGGCGTCCTCGAACGCCTCCCAGGTGCCTTCGAGGAGCAGCCGCTGCTGCGGGTCCATGGCCAGGGCCTCGCGCGGGCTGATGCCGAAGAAGTCGGCGTCGAAGTCGGCGGCGCCGCGGACGAAGCCGCCGTGCCGGGTGGTGGTGGTGCCGGGGTGGTCGGGGTCGGGGTGGTGGAGTTCGTCGAGGGGCCAGCCGCGGTCCTCGGGGAAGCCGGTGATCGCGTCGCGTCCCTCGGCGACCAGCCGCCACAGGGCCTCGGGCGAGTCGGCGTCGCCCGGGTAGCGACAGGCCATGCCGATGACGGCGACGGGGTCGTGGTCGCCTTCCGGGACGGCGTCGTCAGCGGGTGCGGAGTCCTCGGCGGCGTCGAACCCGAGCCGGTGCAGCAGTTCGCCCGCCACGGCCCGCGGGTTGGGGTGGTCGAACAGCAGGGTCAGCGGCAGGTCGAGGCCGAAGGCGCGGCTGAGCCGGCCGGTGAGTTCCAGCGCGGCGAGCGAGTTGTAGCCGTAGTCGAGGTAGGCGCGGTGCGGATCGATGGTGTCGGGCGTCCGGCCGAGGAGGTCCGCCGTCTCGGCGAGCACGGCGTCCAGGACCGTGCGCAGCCGGTCGCCGGGCGCGGCCTCGGCCACCTGCCCGGCGAGGGTGCCGGCGGTGTGGTTGCCGTCGGATTCCGCAGTACTCACGTGCATCCCCTCGCTGACGTGCTCTCGGGTCGGAACTCTCGGTGGTGCGAGTCGGTTGGCGGTCGCCGTGTCGCGCCCGTCCTCGTCCCGTTCAGGGGCAGCGGACGACCTGTGCGGCGTAGCTGAGGCCCGCCCCGAAGCCCATGAGGAGCACGGGGTCCCCGGACCGGATCTCACCGAGGTCGATGAGGCGGGACAGGGCGAGCGGGACGGACGCGGCGGAGGTGTTGCCGGTGTGGACGATGTCGCGGCCGACGGCGGCCCGGTCGGCGCCCAGGCGTTCGGCCAGCCGCTCGATCATGCGCAGGTTGGCCTGGTGGGTGACGAAGCCCCGCAGCTCGGTGGGGGCGAGCCCGGCCCGGGCGCAGGCTTCCTCGGCGACGGCCACGAGTTCGGTGGTCACCCAGCGGTAGACGGCCTGGCCACGCATCGTCACGCTGCCGTGCCGGCCGGGGATGGCGACCAGGCCCGCCTGGTCGCCGTCGCCGCCCCAGACGACCGGGTGGATGCCGGGGCGTTCGTCGGCGACGACGACCGCGGCGCCGGCGCCGTCGGCGAAGACCGTGGCGGTGTCGACGTCGGTGGGGTCCACCCAGTCGGTCATCCGCTCGGCGCCGATGACCAGGGCGCGCCGGCTGGTGCCGGAACGCACCAGTCCGTCGGCGACGCCGAGCGCGTAACAGAATCCGGCACAGGCGGCGTTGACGTCGAAGGCGGCGATGCGGGGGACGCCGAGCAGGGCGGCGACCGAGGCGGCTCCGTTGGGCATGGGCGAGGGCAGCGAGCAGGTGGCGAGGACCAGCAGGTCGACGTCGGCGGGGGTGAGGCCGGCGGCGGAGAGGGCCTTGCCGGCCGCGGTGGCGGCCATGGACTGCACCGAGTCGCCGGCGCCCGCGAAGCGGCGTTCGCGGATGCCGACGCGGCGCTCGATCCACTCGGCGGAGACGCCGAGGGGCGCGCCGATCGTCTCGTTGTCGACGATCCGCTCGGGACGGACGCCGGCGACGGCCGCGATGCGGGAGCCGGGGGAACCCCCGGAAGCGGGGGCGGGTGCCGGTGGGGGCGGTGTGATCAAGGTGAGCTCACCTCGTCGGGTCGGCGGCGGGGGACGGCGGGACGGGCGGGTGGCCCGGGGCCTCCGTGCTGGCTGGTGGGTGCGGTCGCGACCGCCGGTGGGCGGGGTGCCGCCGCGTCGTGTCGCGCCCGTCGTGTCCGGCCGCGGTACGGCCGGGGCGGCGGGGACGCCCGGGTGGCCGCGGCGGGCGTACGCCCCCGGCTTCCGGGTGCGCGGTGGACCGGTCCGGGGTCCGGGGGCGCCACCCGTCGGGCCCCGGGCGTCCCAACGGGTTACCGCTGGGCACACGGCGTACCGGACGGTCCCGCCCGGCATCCCGCCGCGGCCCGGCCGGCCGGGCGTCCGGGCATGATCCGAAAGCTTGTATCGGGCCCCTCCGCGTCCTAGGCTTCGCGAGCGGGGCGAATCGCCCGTAGCCACCGCGAGGTTCCGTCCGGGCACATTTCAAACATGAACCGCCGCCCGGGAGTTGTCCGACTCTCCCGGCCCCACCGGTGGCCGCGGGGAACGGTTGACGAGGGGGTGGGCCACCACTGGCAAGAGCGGCCGTCGAGGCCGCGTCGATCGACATCAGGCCGAAGGGGGAATGGCCGATCGTGTCCGTGTTACCGCGACTCCGCAGAACGGCGCCGGCACATCCGTGCGCCGTGAGGCTCGACCGCCTCTTACAGACCTCCTGCCTTCTCTCCTTCGGCGGACATTCCCTCGAGGAGTTGGGAAGCACATGAACGGGGAACACGGGGTGAATCCTTCGCCGAAGCGTCTCGTCGAGACGACCGCCGAGAAGAACGCCGCCGCGGGGCCTTCGACGGTCCCGGCACCGGAACGGGGAGCCTCCCCGCTGCCCGGCGGTGCCCTGGACAAGGGCGTACCGCGATCGGCCCTGCGGGCGCTCACCCCGCGGGAACGCGAGGTGCTGAGCGTACTGCCGAGCGGTGAGGGCAACGTTGCCATCGCCCGCCGCCTGGGCATCGCCGAGCGGACCGTCAAGGCGCATCTGACCAGCATCACCAGGAAGTTGGGGCTGCGCTCCCGGGTGGAGGCGGCGCTGCTGTCGGCCGAGTGGGCCGACGAGCTGCGGGCCGACCGGGCGGACGCGGACCGGACGTAGCGGAGCGAGCGGGGGAACCGGGGGGACGGGGGCGGCGGACACGGGCGGCACCTCCTCCATGCGGACTGTCCTTTCCTGGACGGCGGATGAGTCGAGAGTGGGGCCGGCCTCCGTCCCACGGACCTCGTACGACGCGGCGGCCCCGCGGGTCACCGGCGCCGGCTCGTGCCGGTGACCCGTCCGGGCCCGCTACCCGCGGCCCGCGCCGTCGACCGCCTTGGTCAGCCGGTGCATGCGCGTGGCCAGGCTCATCCGGCCCTCCAGGCGGAACGCCGGCGGGCGCCGCCCGTCCACGTCCGCGAAGCCGTACTCGACCGCCAGGTCTCCGGTGCTGAGCACCTGCCCCGACTTCTCGCCGACGTCCGGGTCGGCGAGCAGCGCGGCGACGGCCCGGCCCACGTACTCCGGGGAGTGCACCACCGCCGCCGGGCCGCTGCCCATCAGCTCCCAGGCGGCGGCCACCCGTTCGGTGCGGACGAAGCCGGGGTGCAGCGACAGCGCGGCGACCCCGCGCTTGCGCAGGTCGGCGGCCATGCCGCGGCACATCCGGTCGGCGGCGGACTTGAACACGTCATAGCCGACCTGGCCGAGGTAGATGTCGCCGTCGGTGAAGCTGATGCCCACCACCAGGCCGCGGTCCTGCTCGAACATCAGCGGGACGAGCCGCCGGGTGACGTCGTACTGCCCGCGCAGCGACGCCTCGAACAGCTCGTAGCGCCACATCGGCTGGTCCCAGAAGGGGGCGTCGAAGCGGACGTCGGCGGAGCGCTCGTAGCCGCCCCAGGCGTTGTTGACGAGCAGGTCCAGCCGGCCGTGGTCGGCGCGGACGCGGTCGGCGAGCGCCTCGTTGTCGGCGGCGGTGCCGTGGTCGCAGCGGAGCGCCACGCCCTTGCCGCCGCGCGCGGTGACCTCGTCGGCGGTGTCGTCGACCGTGCCGGGCAGATCCTCGGTGCGCGCGCCGCCGCGGGTGCTGCGGCCGGTGACGTAGACGGTGGCCCCGGCGGCGCCCAGCGCGAGGGCGATGCCGCGGCCGACGCCGCGGCTGGCGCCCGTCACGACGGCCACCTTCCCCGACAGGTCCGGCGGGGTCCAGTCGTCGGTCGTCCCGGACGCGCCGGTGGCTTCGGTCATCGCTGTGTCCTCCGTTGTGGTTCGTGGTCCGGGCCGGCGTTCCGCGCGCGGGAGTTCAATGGGCGTTCAGCGGGAGCTCATGCGAGGTGCCGGGCCGCGTAGGCGAGGGTGGTGGCGTACGCCGCGGTGTCGTCGACCGGCGGCAGGCCGTAGCGGTCCCGGAGTTCGGGCATCGAGGTGGGCAGGACGCCGCCGCTGCACCGGGTGACCTCGCTGACGTCGCGCAGCACGGACAGGTACGAGCGGGTCATCGGCGGCTGGTCGGCGATGGCCTCGGGGGCGAGGCCGTCGGCGTCCAGCAGCGGCGGGACGGTGAGGTGGCGGCCGCGTTCGGCCGCCTGCTTCACGACGATCGCGACGCAGGTCTCGACGTCCATGGCCGCGGGGCCGAGGGTGACCCACCACTCGCCCTCGTCGTCGCCGCGTTCGACCGCCCGCAGCACCGCCTTGGACAGCAGGTCCTGGGGGACGAAGTCCATCCGGATGCCCGGGTGGACGGGGAGGAAGGGGGCCCGGCCGCGGCCCAGCCAGTCCGACATCTGCTGGACGATCTGCGGATGGGAGGTCCAGCCGGTGACCGAGTCGCCGATGAGGTTGGTGGGGCGGTAGATGGCGTGCGGGATGCCGGAGGAGCGCAGGAGGTCCTCTGCGGCCCGCTTGGAGGTGATGTAGTTCCGGCACACGTTCTCCGCGCGGAGCGGCACGGGGGCGGTGTCCGCGAGGGCCGCCACGAACGCCGTGCTCATGAAGTGCACGGGCGCGCCCGCCTCGCGGGCGAACTCGATCACCCGGCGGGTGCCCTCGACGTTGACGGGCTCGTAGCGCTCGGCGGGCAGCCCCCACTCCGTCAGGCCGGCGGAGTGGATCACGACGTCGACGCGGGCGGCGAGTTCGGCGTAGGCGCCGGCGTCGAGTCCCAGCCGGTCCTTGGTGACGTCGCAGCGCACCACCGGCTCGGTGGCGTCGGGCACGGTGGCCGCGCGGGCGGCCGGCACCAGGCGGACGTCGGCGGGCTCGCGGAGCAGGGAGCGGCCGACGACGCCGGTGGCGCCGGTGAGGAGGACGGTGCGGCGGGCGCTCACGGCCGCGACTCCTTCCAGTTCATGAGCCGCGTCGCGGCGCGGGCCCCGATGTAGAGGGCGGGTTCGGGCGGGAACGAGGCGGGCGGGCGGCGCCGTCCGTCGTCCACGAAGAGGAGCCGCGAGTGCGGGGTGTCCTTGCCGAGCGTCAGGTCGCGGAGGACCTTTCCGCCGGTGTGGGTGGCGGCGATACCGTTCCCGCAGTAGCCGTACCCGTAGAGGACCCGGCCGCCGGCGAGCGTGCCGAAGTGCGGCGCGTAGTCGCGGACGACGTCGGCGGTACCGCCGTAGGCGTAGCTGAACTCGACGTCCGCCCACATCGGGAAGAACCGCAGGAACTCGCGGTGGATGGCGCGGTAGACCTCGGGCCGGTTCATGTTCCGCTGCCGCTTGTCCCGGCCCCAGTAGTACGGGGCGGGGCCGCCGGCGAACATGATCCGGTTGTCGTGGGTGAACCGGGCGCAGGTGAGCAGGGACTTGGCCTCGACCAGGCCCTCGCGGCCCGCCCACGGGACGCGGGCGAGCTGGGCGTCGGTGAGCGGCTCGCTCACCATGGCGTACGTCCAGATCGGCACGACCTTGCGGCGGAACGGCGGGAAGGCGTCCATGTGCACATTGGTGGCGAGGACCACCTTGTCGGCCTTCACCCGGCCGCCGGCGGTGACGACGACGGGCCGGACACCCGGCTCGACGCGCAGGCAGGGGGTCTGGTCGTAGAGCGTGACGCCCTTCTCGCGGACCACCCGGGCCAGCCCGCGGGCCAGTTTGAACGGGTTGACCAGCGCGCCGCCGGTGCGCATGCCGGCGGCGATGGCGGGCGAGCCGACGACGGACATCGCCTCGTCGCGGGACATGATCTCGGGGGGCGCGGCGCCCAGCCGGACGGCGAGGTCGCGGTCCTCCTCCAGCCGCCGGAGCTGGGCGGCGTCGGTGGCCACCATCAGGTAGTCGGTGGCCTCGTACTCGGCGTCGACCTTGTTCTTCCGCGTGAAGCGGCCGATCTCCAGGATCGACCGGCCGACCGCCTGGGACGCCTCCAGGGCGCGTTGTTCGCCGAATTCCCCGACCAGCGCCTGGATGTCCTTGCCGATGGTGGGCGTGACGAATCCGTCGGCGCGGCCCGAGGCCCCGTACCCGGAATGGTGGGCCTCGACGATACGGATGTCGAGGGCCGGCTCGGCCTCTTTCAGGAAATAGGCCGTCCACAGTCCGGTGAATCCGCCGCCCACGATGCAGACGTCACAGTCGACGGTTTCCCGCAAGGGGGGACCGGGCGTGACCGGTTCGGTGTCGTGCCAGTACACGACATGCTTGTACGCGTTCAATGAGTGCTCCTCAACGGCCCGCCGGACGGCTTTCACGACGGCTCTTTCCGGGCGGCTTCTCAGACGGCTTCGAAGACGATGCGCGAGAGACCCAGGTGGCGGTTGGCGAAGTGGCCGACCGTCGCGCCGAGATACCGCTCGTAGTCGGCGACGTTCTGCTCGCCGGCGAGGGCGACCGCCTCTTCCCGCCGCGCCTTCAGCCGGTCGAGCCATTCCCCGCAGGTCCGGGCGTAATGGTCCGGGTCGTTGCGCAGCCGTACCACGTCGAACCGTTTCTCCGCGGCCTCCAGCACCTCGGCGAGCGCTGGAATCTCGGATTCCGGGAAGATGTGGTCGATGATGAACATCAGATCGCGGACGGTCTGTTTGTCCATCCGGACGTTGTTGCCCTTGACGTTGGTCTGGAGGGCGATCCGGCCGCCGGCGGGCAGCCAGGAGCGGCAGCGCTCGAAGAACTCCCGGTAGGCGGCGACGCGCTCGGCGCGGCTCAGCCCGGTGCGGGCGAAGTGCTCGAACGCGCCGATGGAGACGATCGCGTCGTAGGGCTTCGCCGGCTCGTGGTCGAGCCAGTTCTCCACCCGCACCTCGGTGCGCGGCAGGGCACGCCCGCGCAGCAGCTCCGCCTGGCTGTCGCTGAGCGTGAGGCCCACCGCGTGCCCCACGCCGTGCACGGTCACCAGGCGTTCCAGCAGACTGCCCCAGCCGCAGCCGACGTCGAGCACCCGCCCCGCACCGGCCGCCCGCGCGCCCTCGACCAGGTGGTCCAGCTTGCGCCGCTGGGCCGCCTCCAGGGTGTCGGACGCCGCGTCGGGGCCGTCGTCCCAGAGAGCACAGGTGTAGGTCATGGACGCGTCGAGCCACAGGGCGAAGAAATCGTTCGACAGGTCGTAATGGTGGCGGATCGCCTCCGCGGTGGCACCCGCGTACCCCGGCTGGACGGCCGCGGTCACGCCGCGCTGCCCGACTTGGTCTCCTCGGCGAGCCGCACCAGGTCGCCCACGGTCTTCACGCTCGCGGCCTTGGACGGGTCGAACTCGATGTCCAGGTCGTCCTCGATGGAGTAGACGATGTCGGCTATCTGCAGGCTGGACAGACCGACCGAGTCGAAGGCGGTGTCGGCGTTCAGCACATGCGCGTCCGCCTTGCCGCCGAGCTTCTTGGCGATACGGGCGCAGACCTCTTCAGCAGTGATCACGAGACAGCCTTTCCGATCATTTCCGATGTTTCCGGTGCGCGGTGACCGAATGTCCGGGATGAGTGCGTGCGATGGGGGAGGGTGTTCCGGCGGTCGCGAGACGGACGCCGCGTGGAACGGGGGTGCGGATGCCCGGGAGGATGTCCACGAGGCTCGCACCCGGAAGGAATTCCAGCGGTTTTCCGGACGCCGCTGTACGCGATTCCGAACCTTTCCGTGCACGTTTTCGCGCACGGTCCCGTGCACACTCGGCCCGCCCCGGCCACGGGCCGCCGCCGGCCCCTTCCGGCCGTTCGCGTCCCGGCCGGGTGCGGTAACCGCCACGGTCCTCGCGACCAGTGGCTCCGGCATGGGTGTCACCGACCTTACCCAGCCATCCGACAGCACTCCATTGCCCTTTAGGGCAATGATCAACAGCCCCGGCGGATTGCTGGCGAAAAAGGACTCGAGGTGTTTTCCTTGCTCGGTACGAGCGGCCCGGACCGAGCCCGTGACCGTCCTGGACCCGGCATGCCCGCCACCGCGCGGGCCGGCGACGGACGGGCGGCACCGGCCGTGAGCAGGCGTCGAAAGGACCCGCCATGCAGCCCGACGGCACCGCCGGCATCGTCGGTATTGTTGATTTCGGCAGCTACCTGCCCGAGAACGTCGTCGGCCCCGAGTTCTTCCGGGCCCCGGACGCGCCCCTCGACCCCCTCGCCGAGATACCGCTGTTCAAGGTGCCCGCGACCCGCCACCACGTCGCACGGGACGAGCGGGCGGCCGACATGATCGCCAAGGCGGCCCGGCCGGTCTTCGAGCGCCTCGGCGTGGACCCGGCCGGCACGGTGGACGTCCTGCTCACCAACGTCCTGTTACCGGACGAGGCGTTCATGGGCGTCGGGGCGCAGGCGGCGCACCGGCTCGGCATCAGCCCCGAGTGGATCGTGGACCTGCACAACGCGGGCTGCGGCTCGTTCATGTACATGATGGCGCTGGCGCAGAAGATCATGGCGGGCGGCGGAGCGCGCACCGCGCTCATCGCCAATGTGCAGAACACCGCCGGGCAGGTCTTCGCCCAGTCCGAGGTGCGCCGGCAGCCGCACGCGGCCGTCCCCGGGGACGGGTGCGGCGTCGCGTACCTGGAGGCGGGCGGCGGTTCGCCGATCCTGGGGGTACGGACCCTGAACGTCCCCGAGCACTCCTTCGACCTGGGGCTGCGGACGCCCGACGGGCGCAAGTACTGGGAACCGGGCGGCGGTCAGATGGACATCGCCTTCGACCCGGCCCGGCAGACCGAGATCCTGGAGCGCGGCAACCGGCTGGTGCCCGAGCTGGTCGGGAAGCTCTGCGCGGACCTCGGAGTGGCGACCGACGCCGTCGACGTGCTGGTCACCAACCAGCCCAACCGGATCTTCCTGAAGAACTGGCGGGGCGCCCTGGGCATACCGGAGGAGCGCCATCTCGACACCTTCGACCGGTACGGCAACCTCTACGGCGCGGCCGTGCCCATCACACTCGACCGGGCGGCCCGGGAGGGCCGGCTGCGCGACGGCGACCTGGTGGTGATGTCCGGCTTCGCGCACGCGGGCGACTTCGCCTCGGCGGCGGCCGTGCGCTGGCGCGGCGGCGCGGCGTCCTCCGGCCCGTCCCCCGACGCGTCCCCCGGCGCCGCATGAGCCGGCGGATCCGGCGGTGCTCCCGCCGCGCGCCCGCCCCGTACCGGCCGCCGGCCGGGAACGGCGGCGCTACGAACGGCGGTTCCCGGAACGGCGGTGCCCCGGCCGGGCTCCGGCCGGGGCACCGCGGAACGGGACACGACCGCGAGGCGGGACGCGACCACGGAACGGGACGAGACCGCGAGGCGGGACGCGCCGGGCGGCTCCGGGCGGTGTTACCCCGCCGCCGGGCCGGCGGCGCGCTGCCGCGCCTTGCAGGAGCGCCGCAGCAGGTAGGGCACGGCGATCTGGTGCACCGGCCGGGCCAGCCCCCAGAGCAGGCCGGCCCCGCGCCCCTTGAAGTGCTGGGCGGTGGCCCACACCAGCGTCGAGCCCTCGGTGAGCACCACGTTGTAGGAGGAGAACAGGCCCGAATGCCCGTCCATGGTCAGCGCGTTCGGGGCGGAGTCCGTGATGCGCCACCCGAGGACGTGCTCGGCGGACCCGGACTTGGGCCCCATGCGCAGCCCCAGCACCTTCGTCCACCCGAAGCGCAGGAAGAACCGCAGCGCGGCCGGGGCCTCCTCGATCGCGGCCCGCGCCCACTCCTCCGGCGTCCGGGAGCGGGCGTCGTCGACCGCTATGGCGTAGGCCGAGGCGTAGTGGGGGTCGGTGAATTCCTCGGTTTTCCGGAGGGATTGCGGAACGTCGACGCGACGCGCACGGGGGACGGTCATGACGCGGACTCCTTCGGCTGACGGGCGCGGACGGCACAGCAGCGTATCGGACGGCACAGCAGAGCGAACAGGGTAACGGATCGCTCGCAAACTCCCCAGGAGGAAAGGCAGTTGAAACCTCTCGGTTCCCCTGAAAGGGTCCGCTCGGGTGAGCGGAAACCGGTTATCGACAATGTCTCGGATACCGCGCGCTGGGTCGCCGAGTACCGGGCCAGGGAATCCGCCCGCCGGGACCGGCTGTTCAGCGATCCGTACGCGGCCGCGCTGGCCGGCGAGCGCGGCCGGGTGATCGCCGAGGAGGCTCGGCGGGGTTTCGGCAACGGCTGGTTCTTCATCGCCCGGACCAAGCTCATCGACCTGCTGGTCGAGGAGTGCGTGGCGGAGGGCTGCACCCGGGTGATCAACCTGGCGGCGGGCTTCGACACCCGGCCGTACCGCCTCGACCTGCCCTCTTCCCTGGAGTGGGTGGAGGCCGACCTGCCGGGGATCGTCGAGGAGAAGGAGCGGGCGCTGGCCGCCGAGAAGCCGCGCTGCGTCCTCTCCCGCACCGCCGTGGACCTCACCGACGCCGCCGCCCGCCGCGCCTTCCTGGCCTCGGCGACGGCCGGCGGCGGCCGGACGCTCGTCATCACGGAAGGGCTTCTGCTATATCTGGACGCGTCCGAGGTCCACGCCCTCTCGGCGGATCTGAAATCCTGCCGGGTGACATGGTGGACGGCCGACGTCATCGGCCCGCTCATCCGCCGGCTTTCGGCCCGGGCGAGCCGCGAGAACAACGCGCCCGTCGTATTCGCACCGGACGACGGAGTCGCATTCTTCGAACGCGCCGGCTGGGCCGTGGAACGCGTCGGCACCCAGTTGTCCGCGGCGGCGAAATGGCGTCGCCTTTCCCCGCTGATGCGGCTCGTCTCCCGGCTCCCCCAGGCCGATCCGCGGCATCCGGGGAACGCCCTCTGGTCGGCCGTCGTCCGGCTGCGCGACCCGGAATCCGTAGCGCCTTCCGACCGACGTCCCGCCTGACCTTTCGGCCGGCGTCCGCGTGACGTCCGACCGGCGTTCCGCCCGACCCCGCCGCCCCCGGCGATCCGTTGAAACACCACTACCGTTGGGATGTGCCCGATGCCCGAAAACCCCCACTCCGGCGGCCTCCGGAGGCTGGTGGCCGTCGTCTCCGACCGTGACGTCGCAGGCCCCGCGGCGGCCCGCGCGCTGCGGGACCTGGCCGGCGCGCGCGACGTCGTCACCCCGGTGGAGCCGGCCGGTCACGACGGCACCGACGCCTACCGGGAAGTCGTCGACCGCGGCCTGCGCTTCCTCGACCTGGTCGGCCCCGAGGACCGGTTCACCCTGGTCACGGCCGACTCGCTGGCGGGCGTGGAGAGCGCCGTCGCCGAGGCGGCCGGCGACGGGAAGGCCGTGCTCAGCCTGCTGGTCGTCGACCACCGGGAGCTCCGCTACCGGATGACCTCCCCCGACGACCTCAACACCCGGCTGGCCAAGCTGGCCGCGGCCCTGGGCGACGCCGTCGAGTTCGAGCCGAGCCCGTACACCGTGCACGTCTACACGGACCCGGACGTCGAGAGCTTCTACTCGGTCGAGCTGTTCACCCCGCGCTGGGCGCCCGACGAGGAGTGGGTGGTGACCGCCGACCTCGCCTGCGCGTTCGTCGACTCCGTGCAGCTGCACTCCAACCGGCGGCTGCGGCCGGCCCTGAAGACCAGCACCATGGCCGACGCCCTCGCCGACTTCCTCACCGCCGAGGCGGGGACGTCCTGGGGCCTGCACTACTACACCGGCTCCGGCGTCGCGACGTTCATCGACGACATCGAGCGGCGGGCCGTCGGCAACGGCAACCCGATCGTGCGCGGTCCGAGCGAGCACAGCCTGGCCTGTTCGGCGCTGGCCCGCTGGACGCTGGACGGGGCGCCGTTCGCGATCGTGGCGACGAGCGGCATGCACGAGGAGTTCCGCGGCACGCTCGCCAACCACATCTCCGTCGGCACCCGCGGCTTCATCGTCTGCTGCGACTCCAAACTGGACGCCTGGCACCCCTTCCAGGGCACCATGCACCTCACCGAGGACAGCCGTCCCTCGCTGCTCGCCCGTGGCTTCCCGGTGGTGCACATCCCGCGCTCCGCGGACATCGCCCGCGGCCTCGCGGAGGCGTTCGAGGCGTACTCGGCCGGCAAGGGCCCGGTCATGATCATCGCGCCGCGCGACGTCCTCCAGACGACGCTCCCCGACGAGCAGCGCCCCGAGATCCCCCGGACCGCGCCGCGCCCGGCCGTCGAGGCGGTCCGCTCCCCCGAGGTCGACCGGCTGGTCACCCTGCTCAACACCGAGCGTCGCCGACTGCTGTGCCAGGTCGGCCCGTTGAGCGGCCCGGCCCTGGAGCTGATGTACGAGCTGGCGCGGGAGGCGGGCATCGGCCTCGCCGACTCGGTGGCCCAGCCCGGCACCGTCAGCCGCTACCGGGACGGCCGGACCGTCGACGAGTACATCGGCACGCTGAGCATGTACGGCTACTCGCCGCGCGTCTTCGAGTACCTGTACAAGGACGGCGCGCTGCGGCCCGCCGGCGAGCAGGCCGTGATGTTCGTCGGCACCCCCATACCGCAGATCGACACCCCCTTCTCGGAGATCTCCCTGCGGCAGCTCGCCCCCGTCCAGATCGTCGAACGGGAGGTCGACCGGGCGCCGTTCACCGGCCTGGGCGTGGTCGCCGACATCGAGGGCGTGCTGCGCGCCCTGCGGGAGCGGCTGGACGTCGACCCGGAGGTGCTGGCGTACCGCCGCGCGGCCATCGCCTCGTCGCGGGAGTCCGACGGCGACGTCATCGGCCTGCTCCCGGTGCTGCCCATGACCACCAACCACTTCTTCCGGCGGCTGCGCGGCGTCCTGGACGGGCTGATCCGCGAGCAGGACTACCGCTACGTCGGCGTCTACGACATCGGCCGGGCCGGCCTGTCGGCGGTCAACAGCCTGCCGCGCACCAGCAAGTCGTTCTCCGGCTGGTACGGGCGCGGGCTGATGGGCGACGGGCTGATGGCGCTGCCGGGCATCGCGACCCGCCGGGACGAGAACGTCATCTCGTTCACCGGCGACGGCACGGCCGCGATGGTGCCGGACATCGTGCCGACGCTCGTCCAGCAGATCGCCGTGGACCACTCGGCGTTCCGCCGCAACCTGACGATCTTCCGGTTCGTCAACGGCAGCCACTCCGTGATCCGCACCTACCGGGAGAGCGTCGACCCGGGCGCGGTCGACGGCCAGTGCGGTGTGCTGACGTTCACGCCGGAGGACTACGACCGCCGGTACGGCTCGCTGCTGGTGCGGCACCGCCGGGTGACCCGGTTCGAGGACGTGCCGTTCGCGGAGCAGCTCCAGGAGCCGGAGACGGTGAACCTGTACTCGGTGCTGCTGGGCCACAACAACGAGGGCGACGGCCTGAGCCGGTTCTCGTCGCTCGGCTGGCAGCGCGACGAGCTGTCGCCGAAGGCCCTGGCGGTGGCCGGGGTGCCGCTGCCCGAGCGGCCGGCGAAGCCGTGACCCCTACCGGAGAGATGAGGAGGCGGCCATGAACCGGGCCGAGATCGAGGAGCGGGTGATCAACCTGCTCGCGGAAGCCGTGGTGGTGCCGAGAGAGGACGTCGAGGACCTCCGCACCGATCTGCGCGAGGACCTCGGGGTCGACTCGATGGACTACGTCGAGCTGATCACCGTCCTGGAGCGGGACCTCGGGCAGCAGGTGGAGCGCGAGGAACTGGCGTACGTCCGCACGGTGGGCGACGTGGTGGACCTGGTGCAGCGGCTGGTCTCCCGGCGGGACGCGGCGGCGGCGGGGTGAACCGGGCGGGCGGCGCGGGCTCGGGTGCCCGCGCCGCCCGGGACCGGGGGCTCAGGCCCGTCCGGCCGCCTCGTTCGCCGCCGCCTTCTCCAACTGGAACGCCTCGTTCCCGAGCCCGATCCGAGCGTGCACCTCCGGCCGTACGGACTTCAGCACGGCCCCCAGCACCAGCCCGGCGACCAGCGCCACCAGCACGATGCCCGGAAGCAGCCAGCGGAGCGGCGAGCCCGGCCCGGAACCGACCAGCGCGTCGAAGTCCCGGACGGTGATCACGGCGATCACGGTCAGGGCCAGCCCGGCGACGCCCGAGGCGACGAGCCGCCACGCCTGGGCGCGGGCGGCGCCGCGCCGTACGAAGAAGACGATCACACCGGCGGACGCGGCGATCATCAGCACGGTGACGCCGAGCGCGCAGACGTTGCCCAGCCAGTTGGACAGCCGCAGCACGGGCGCCGTCGGGTCGCCGGTCGGCTTGTCGTCGGTGGCGGCGAAGACGATGACGACGAGCAGCGCCACGGTGCTCTGCAGCAGGGAGCCGTGGGCGGGGGCGCCGCTGGTCCGGGAGGTGCGGCCGACGGCGGCGGGCAGCAGCCCCTCGCGGCCCATGGCGAAGGCGTACCGCGCGACGACGTTGTGGAAGCTGAGCATCGCGGCGAACATGCCGGTGACGTAGAAGAGGTGCATCACGTCGGTGAACCCGGAGCCGAGCCGGTCCTCGGTGAGCCCGAAGAGGAGGTTGGGGCCCTCGCTGAGGGAGAGTTCGTGGATCTTCGACGGCCCGGCGGCGACGGTCAGCGCCCAGGCGCTGACCGCGAAGAAGACGGCGATGAACCCGACGGCGAGGTAGGTGACCCGGGCGACGACGACCTGGGGGCGGCTGGTCTCCTCCGAGTAGACGGCGGCCTGTTCGAAGCCGACGAAGGAGGCGATGGTGCCGCAGAAGGCGGTGCCGAGGCCGGCGCCGGAGAGCGTGTCGGGGTGGAAGGCGCGCAGCGAGACGCCCTCGGGTCCGGGTGAGCCGAGGCCGGCGACGTCGAAGACGAGGACCATCACGACCTCGATCAGCAGCAGGACGCCGAGCACCTTCACGTTCAGGTCGATCTTCAGCCAGCCGAGGACGCCGACGACCACGACGGCGATCAGGGCGGGTATCCACCAGGCGACGGTCACGTCCAGGTGCCGCTGGAGCAGGTTGGACAGCTCGAAGCCGAAGAGGCCGTAGATGCAGCACTGCATGGCGCTGTACGAGACCAGGGCCACGATGGACGACCCGGCGCCGGCCGTGCCGCCGAGGCCGCGGGCGATGTACGCGGTGAAGGCGCCCGCGTTGTGCACATGGCGGCTCATCTCGGCGTAGCCGAAGCTGAACAGCAGCAGGATCAGCCCGAGGATGACGTACAGCAGGGGCGCGCCGACGACGCCCAGCACGCCGAAGGTGACGGGCATGCCGCCGGTGGTCACCATCAGCGGCGCGCTGGCGGCGACGACGGACATCAGGAGGCCGGCCAGGCCGATGCGGTCGGCGCGGAGGCTCCTCTCCTGTCCCTTGAAGGTGCTGATCTCGCCGGGTGTCGCCTTGCCTGATGTCGTCCTGCCTGATGTCGTCCTGCCGGTGGGCATGCGGGGGCCGTCCTCACTGGGGTGGGTGTGCGGGGGGAATGTCCTGCGTTGTTCACCGGGAGCCGAGGGCGGCGCGCCGGGCGGCGCGGTAGGCGGCCTTGGGGTCCCGGTCGGGGTAGGCCCAGGGCTCCCGGGTGACGTGCGGGCCGATCCGGATGAGCAGCGCCGCGGCCTCGGCCAGCCGGCCCTCGTGGAGCTTGGCGTGGGCGAGGAAGTTCAGGTCGACCTTGTGCCGGGGGTGCGGCGGGGCGGCGGGTGTCCGGGGGACGCGGGGGTCGCCGGGCGCCTCGGGCGCGTCGTCCGTGTCGTTGACGTCCCACTCCAGCCACCAGTCGAAGGCCGTCTTGAGCACCTGGCGGGCCCGGCGGCCGGCCCAGTGCCCGGAGGCGCCCGGGTCGCGCGGCAGGGTGCCGGCGCGGGCCAGGGCGCGGAAGCGCTCGGCGTGGGCGACGACGGGGAGCAGGGCCAGCGGCGAGTCGGCGGGGGCCTGCTCGGCGGCCCAGGCGGCGAAGTCGTAGACCTCGTGCAGCGGGTCGTCGTGGTCGGCCTTGTGCCCGGCCAGGCAGGCGGCCATCAGGTGGTGGGCGTGGTGATGCTCGGGGTGCCGGGCCCGCACCTGGCCGAAGCAGCGGGCGGGCTCGTCGTCGGTGACGCCGGCGTGCGCCAGGAGGAGCAGTCCCAGCCAGGGGGTGGGGTCGTGGGGCGCCATCCGGGCGGCGGCCCGGCACAGGCTCCGGGCGCTCTCGGCGTCGCTCTTACGGCGTACGGCACGGTGGACGGCGGCGCAGGCGAGCAGGGCGGCGGCGTCGGCGCTGTCGGGCTCGGCGAGCAGCCACTCGCGTCCCCAGGCGGTGCTGGTGGACACGGCGGCGAGGGTGGTGAGGCGGTGGCCGCGCAGGTCCCAGTCGTCGCCGGTCTCCGCGAGGAGCCGGCGGGTCTCGGCCCACCGCCCCCGGGCCAGCTCGTCACGGACGGTGACCAGCTCGGTGTCGTCGAGTGCGGAGTCGAAGGTCGGCCCGCCCCCCAGCCGAGAGCGGCCCAAGGGGGGTGGAGGGGTCATCGTCGGGCGTCCTCCGCGGCGTGCGTCCCTGCGGGGGCCCGGACCCGGGTGCCCGCTGACCGGCATTTTTGATCACGCACAGCAAAGCGTTAGTCACAGCTTCCCGTCAAGGGCGATACGGTCCCGTCCGCTCCGGTCTGGATGAACGTCCGAAAGCGGGGTACTCGGACGGCGTACCGTCCGTGCGGCGACTATCGTCTACCTGGTCAATTCGCTGATGACCGGCAGGTCTTGAGGTGCGCGACGTATGGTCTTCGCCTTCGCCCTGAGCGCGGCTTTCTGCCTCGGTGTCGGGTTCGTCCTCCAGCAGAACGCGGCACAGCGGGCCCCCATGAGCGATTTCCTCTCCTTCCGACTGCTGCTGGACCTGGTCCGGATGCCGCGCTGGCTGGCGGGGATCGGCCTGATGGTGTGCGGCATGGCGCTCGGCGCGGTGGCGCTGGGCGGCGGCGAGGTGTCGCTGGTCGAACCGCTGCTCGCGACGAACCTGCTGTTCGCCATGGCCCTCTCCCGCTGGCAGACCAAGCAGCCGCTCGGCTGGACGGGCTGGGGCGGCCTGTGGCTGCTGGCCGGCGGTGTCACCGCCTTCATCGTCGCGGGCCGCCCGCACGGCGGCGCATCGGTGTCCGACCCGCTCCGGCACTGGCTGATCGTCGGCCTGGTCATCGGCGGCGCACTGGTTCTGGCGGCCGTCTCCAAGCGCCTCCGGATGAGCGCCGAGGCCGCGACCCTCGCCGTCGCCGCCGGCCTGCTGTACGGCCTCCAGGACGCCCTCACCCGGGTCAGCGGCCAGCGCTTCCGCGACGGCGGCTGGGCGTCCCTGGTGATCAGCTGGCAGCCGTACGTGGTCCTGGCCCTGGGCGTCACCGGCCTGGTCCTGGTCCAGAGCGCCTTCGAGACGGCCCCCCTGCGCATGTCCTTGCCCGCCCTGACGGCGGCCCAGCCCCTGGCGGGCATCGCCTGTGGCGTGGGTTTCCTGGGCGACCAGCTGCGCACCACACCGGCGGCCCTCGCCTGGCAGGCGGCCGGCATGGCCGCGATCGTCGTCGGCATCATCCTGATCGGCCGCCACCCGGCGATGCCGCCGGGGACGACGGCACCGGAACTCCGGGACCTCCAGCCGCACTGAGACCCCCTCCCGCTTGAATGTCTCCATGACCGACCGAACCGATCACCCTCAGCCCCTGTCGGCGGACGAGATCCTGGACGTGGTGGACGAACAGGACCACGTCGTGGGCCGGGCCCCCCGAGCCGAGATCTACGCCCGCCGCCTCCTCCACCGCTGCACGTTCATCCAGGTACGCGACGCGGAGGGCCGCCTCTTCGTCCACCGCCGCACCGCCAGGAAGCTGGTCTTCCCCTCGCACTACGACCTCTTCGTCGGCGGCGTGGTCGGCACCGGCGAGACGTACGACGAGGCGGCCCTCCGGGAGGCGGAGGAGGAACTGGGCGTCACCGGCCTCCCCGCCCCCACTCCCCTGTTCCGCTTCCTGTACCGCTCGGAGCAGTACGGGGGCTGGTGGTCGGCCGTCTACGAGGTCCGGTGCGATCTTCCGGTCCGGCCGCAGGCGGAAGAGGTGGCCTGGCACGGCTTCCTGCCGGACGACGAGGTCGCGCGGCGCCTGCCGGAGTGGCAGTGGGTCCCGGACGGCCTGGAGGCGTGGCGGAGGCTGCGGGAGTGGCGGACGGGGTGAGGCGCCCGGCCACTGATCACAGACCGTCGGCACCCGCATCGGTCGAGAGCCCGGTACGCGCGTCATAGGCGGAGGAGGACGTCCGCCGGCCTTGGGAGCGGCCGTTGGAACCAAACAGCCGTTGGAACCAAACAGGCTCACCCCCGCAAGGGTCCGGGCCGGGGGTTCGGAAACCTCCGCCCCCACCTGCCCTGCCCGGCCGTGCGCCCAAACCCGCCCGCCCCGGCTCCGGCAGGCCGCTCGGCTCCAAGAACCAGCAGCCCGCCACCCCGCCACGACGTGGGCAAATCCGTCAGACGCCCCGAGACCATCATCGAACGCGACCGGGCCAGACCTTGACGAGTGCCGTGAGAGGTCCCATGCGGACTCCGCGTGTCAGATCGCGGTGGGGATGTAGCGGGCTGCCGCGAGCTTGGCCATCGTCCGAAGTCTCGCGAAGTAGGAGGCGCAGTACTCCGAGTTGATCGAGGTCACGACCTTGTCGAGGTCGGCGATGCAAGCCCAGAGGAGGGCGATGCCACTGTCGTCGAGCCCACCGTTCAGCTCGCTCTGGACGAGGCCGGCGACGTCGGCGTCCAGGAGGACCAGCTCCACTCCCTCGACGTCGATGCCGCGGAAGCTGTCCGGGTACGGGGCGCGCCGGTGTTCCTCCCACAGCCGGGCGAGCCGGTCTTCGGTCTGCGCTCCGTCCAGGTCGACAGCTGCCACGTCTGCCGCCGATGGCGGGCGAAGGAGCAGGGAAACGGCATCGAAGACGGCACGCACCATGCCGATGGCCGTGACCGGACCGACAGCGGCACTTGTCACAGCGCCCTGCGCGAGCTCGTCGCGCAGTAGCCGGCCACGGTCGAGCTCAGCAGCGAGTTCGGCCGGGATGAGCCCTGCGTCGGCGGCCCGCTCGACGAGGTCCTGGACCGGTTCGTCGATGGCCAGGCACTCGGCGAGGACGTGCTCCAGGGCGAACAGGGAATGCGTGACGGCAACGGTGGCGAACTCGTACCGGTAATAGGAGTGCCGGATGAGTTCGCGGGAGGTTTCCATCGCGCTCATGACATACATCGACGCGTCGCCGGGCAGAACCAGGTCTGCCACCAAGGCGTCCATGCCCGCATAGTCGGGAACGACGTTTCGGGCACGCGGGTCCGGTACTGGCAGAGGAAGCGGGCCGGGCGACGGCGGCAGGGTGTTCACCAGCGCAGTCTTGTCGTCCGAAGGCTCTCGGGGCCAACGGATTTGCCCGGGGCGGTCGGCGACGCAGTGCCGCCCGTCGCCACCAGCCCGGTCCGGCCTTGAAGAACAAGCTGGGCGGGTGCGCCGGTAGGCGCGATCAGGGGGACAAGGGGCCGTTCGGCTCGGCCACGGCGGTCACGAACGGCAGGACGCGAAGGTCGATGTGGGACTCGCGGGATCGCTCAAGGAGGTGCAGCAGTTGAGCACGCATCACTCGCTTGTCACCCGTCCGGATGTGGAGAGCCGCTTCCCCCCAGAATCACCTGGAAACGCGGCGGGTCGGGGCGCAGCATGATCTCGCACAACTCGGCGCGGAAGGCGACCTTGCTCTCCAGATCGCCTCCGTACAGCGGCAGTCCGGCTTCGAGGGCCAGACGCGTGTGCTCCACCGTCTCCAGCACTGCCGGTGTGAAGTCTGTGATGTGGTGGATCGTGGTGGCCCGCGCGTATTCCTTCAGGAACCGTTGCAGCCATTTCGCGTCCGGATTGTCGTCGAGCTCGTCGCGGAGCTTGAAGATGGCCCCGTCCGCGTCCAGCGCCTTGTCGATGCGGAGCGTGACGTCACGGCGCGGGATGTGACTGCCCTTCTCGAAGTGCGAGATGGCGGTGTTGTCGAGCGCGACCTCCTTGCCGAGCTGCTTCTGCAACCAGCCCTTGGCGAGCCGATGCGCTCTGATGGCCTCGCCCTAGCTCGGCGACGCGCCTCTGGGAGGCGGTAAACGGCCTGGGTTCGGGCATGGTTGCGTCCCCCGCGTGAGAGAGCCGGTTCCTTCGGGTCTGGGCGGGGCAGAGCATAGGGGCGGGAGGGAGTACGGGTCAGCGGAACCGGGCGGCCGGCACCGCAACGGCTGGTACTGCGTTCGATTGTTGCCGTCGTGATGCCCGGCCGGCGGCGCCGCACACGTCGTTCAGCGGGAGCCTTTCAGCCACTTGACGCAGGCAGCGGGCCGCCCGGCGAGGCACCCCCACGCCGCCGAGCGGCGTCAGTTCGTATTCCTCGCCACCGGCGAGGTCCGCGGGATCGCCGCGCCGGCCCTGCCCAGCGCCGACGGGATCGCGCGACGGGGGAACACCCTGTACGTCGCCCGTTCCGTGGACAACGAGGTCGACACCCTGCGACTGTCCGACGACGCCACCCGGGCCACCGTCGTCTCCGCCCGCACCTACTCCGGGGCCGATACGACCACGGGCGTCGCCGTGAGCGGGGACCGGCTGCTGGTGACCAACTCGCAGATGGACACGTACCTCAACGGCGCCCCGCGGACCAGTCCGTCCTTCACCGTGGAAAGCCTGCCGTTGCGCTGAGCCCGCATCGCTCAACCACGACCGGGGGGCCTGGCGTTGGGAGTGGCTCCGCCCGGGCTCCGGCCACCGTCGGCGGCCTCGGCGCCGGTGATCCAGCCGTGCAGCGTCGTCTCCAGGAGGGCGTCGACGTAGGCGGGGCCGGCGGGTTTGCGGACGAGCAGCAGTGAGTAGTAAAGCGCCCCGTACATCAGGTCGATGAGGATGTGCGGGTCCCGGCCGGGATCGAGCTGCCCCTGCGCCTGGGCCGCGCGCAGGCGGTCGGCGGCGGCCTGCTCCAAAGGGCCGATGAAGCGGTCGAAAACGGCTTGGGCGAGCTCGGGGTGGTGCTGGGCCTCGCCGATCAGCGCCGAGTAGTGCGGCCAGAGCTCCGGGCCGCCGATGCTGGCGACGGCGGCGTTCATCTGGCTGCGGAGGTCGGCCACGATGTCGCCGGTGTCGGGGAAGGGTGCCGCGTCGACGGTCTGTTCGAGGAAGGCGTCCAGCAGCAGGGCCCCTTTGGAGGGCCACCAGCGGTAGATGGTCGCCTTGCTCGCGCCCGCCCGGGTGGCGATGGCGTCCATGGTGACCTTCGGGTACCCGAGCTCCTTGCACAGTTGCAGGGCCGCCGCCCTGATCGCCCGGGCGGATCGTTCGTTGCGTCGGGACGGAGCGGGAAGGTCGGGCGGAGTCACCCACCGATGCTAACGCGTCGAAACGAAACGAATCGTTTTGACAGAGGGCATACAAGCGCTGCATGATCCACCCCACGTCGAAACGAAACGAGTCGTTTTGCGTGGTGGGGGGGGCTCCGGGGGGAAGCGCCGCGGTCGCGGCGTTCCCCTCCGGTCCCGACGAGGAGTCGGGTCTCCAGCGCGGCGAGGGCCGGTCTTCACGACACGTTCGGCTTCCCGGCCGTGTCGGAGCGGCCGAAGTCGCGGACCCGGCCGCTCCGGGCCCGGACGCGCATCATTGATCGAGGGGGAAAATCGCCGTGAACTATGTCGTCACGTTCTCGCCGTGGATCGTCTACGCGGTCCTGCCGTCCCAGCAGTGGCAATGGGCCGCGCTGGCCGGCCTGGTCGTGGCGGTCGGTGTCATCGTGAAGCAGCGGTCCGCCGGCTACGGCCCGGACGCGCTGATCATCGAATCCTGGTCGGCCGCTTTCTTCGCCGTGCTCGCCGCCGTGGCCTTCGCCGACCCCCACTCGGCCCTGCACCCGTACTCGGCCGCGTTGTCCTCGGCGGTCCTGGCCCTGATCGCGGGGGTCTCGCTGCTGGTGGGCAAGCCGTTCACGCTCGGCATCGCGAAGCAGTCCACCCCGCGGGAGATCTGGGGCCGGCCGCTGTTCGTGCGGACCAACGCCGTCATCACCGCCGTCTGGACCGTCGCGTTCGCGGTGGCGGCAGCCGCCCTGGCGCTTCTCGCGCACGCGGGCCAGGGCCACTCGACCACCGCCACCGCGGTCCAGGTCGTCGGCTTCGTCGCCCCGATGATGTTCACCAAGCGCTACATCGCCGGCGTCCGGCCCCAGACCGCCCCGGCACACGGCGAGCGCTGACGACGCCGAACGCGCGCCAATTCACCGGCGTCCGAGCCCGCCGGCGGCCAGGCCCGGGAGCATCCGGATCCGCCGGACGCGAGAGGACCGTCCGGGCACCGACCGACGCGGTGATCGCCGCCGGACCCGGGCACGGACTCCTCGGCTCGTGGCCGCCACACCGACCGCTGACGTCACCCACGCCCCGGCGGGTCGCGGTCGGCCGACCCGCGCGGGCCCGCCGCCGGCCCGGCCCGAAGGCCGGCCACCACCGCCCCCGACCGCCTCGCTTTCCCAGGAACACCCCCCAGGAACACCCCGTGAACGCACCCATCCCCGACCCCGCCACCCTGCACCCGCTGCCCGGACACGACCGGGTGGTCCTCCTCCGCCCGCTGGTCGCCGACCCGCGGATCGAGGTCGGCGAGTACACCTACTACGACGACCCGGACGGCGCGGCCGAGTTCGAGCGCCGCAACGTGCTGTACGGCTACGGCCCGGAGCGGCTGGTGATCGGCAAGTACTGCGCGATCGCCGCCGGCACCCGGTTCCTGATGGCCGGCGCGGCACACCCGACGATGGGCGTCTCCACCTTCCCGTTCACCATGTTCGGCGGCGCCTGGGCGGAGCGCACCCTCGATCTGGTGACCGGCATGCCCGGCGTGCGGATCGGGGACGGCGCCGTCATCGCGGCCGGCTCGGTCGTCACGGCCGACGTCGAGCCGTACACGGTGGCCGGCGGGAACCCCGCCCGGCCTATCCGCCGCCGCTACGAGGACGCCGATGTGGAGCGTCTGGTACGGGCCTCGTGGTGGGACTGGCCGGTGGAAAGCGTCACGGAGCACGTCCGGACCATCATGGCGGGCACGCCCGCCGACATCGAGCGGATCGCCCGGAGGATCTCGCATGCCTGACACACCCGTCACCCTCACCCGGACGCCCGTCGGCGACGACGGCTGCGGCCCGTACGCCGTCACCGCCGGCCCCGACGGCGCACTCTGGTGCACCCTGGTCCACGCCGGGCAGATCGCGCGCCTCACCCCCGACGGCCGGCTCGACCGCTTCCCGCTCGACTCGGCGTCCTGCGGTCCGTCGGTCATCACCCCCGGGCCGGACGGGGCCCTGTGGTTCAGCCGCCTCAAGGACGGCCGGATCGGCCGGATCACCGTGGACGGCCGGGCCGCCTCCTTCGCCGTTCCGCGGCCGGAGAGCGGCCCGTTCGGGATCGTGGCCGGCCCCGATGGCGCGCTCTGGTTCACACAGCTCCACGGCGACCGGATCGGACGGATCACCGTGGACGGCCGGGTGACGGAGTTCCCGCTGCCGGTGAGCGGCGCGTTCCCGTCCGGCATCACGGTCGGACCGGACGACGCGCTCTGGTTCACCCTCAACCAGGCGGACGCCGTGGGCCGCATGAGCCCGGACGGAGACGTCACGCTCCACCCGCTGCCGACGCCGCGGGCCGCGCCGGTCGGCATCACCCTCGGGACGGACGGTGCGCTCTGGTTCGTCGAGATCGGCGCCGGACAGATCGGGCGCATGGACACCGACGGCCGCACGGACGAGTTCCCGCTGCCCGACCGCGGGAGCCGGCCGCACGCCATCGTCGCGGATCCGGTGCGGGGCGGCTGCTGGTTCACCGAGTGGGGAGCCGGGCGCGTCGGGCACATCACGCCGGCCGGTGAGATCTCGGAGTACGACCTGGAGGATCCCGGCTGCGAGCCCCACGGCCTCGCGGTGGGGCCCGACGGCGCTGTGCACGTCGCGCTGGAGACCGGGGCGATCCTGCGCCTGGAGGCGCCGAGGAGCTGAGGGGCCGAGGGGCCGGAGAGCCGAGGCACCGAGGCTCGGCACACTTCGGCGGGTGCCGAACCGTCCGTACCCGATGCTGGACGGACGGCGGGGCGGAGCGGCGCCGGCGCGTCCGGCCCGTCGGCACGGCGCACACGGCGCACACGGCACGCGGGCGTCCCCGCGCCGCCGTCGCAAGCCCTCCGCAGCCCCGCCGTCCGCCTCGCCTCGCCTGCCCCTCACCTCCAGGAACAGGAACACGATGAACACTCGTCCCTCCCGTCTGGCCGCCGGCGCGGCCCTGGTCACCGTGGTGCTGTGGGCCTCCGCCTTCGTCTCGATCCGCAGCGCGGGCACGGCGTACTCACCGGGCGCGCTGGCGCTCGGACGGCTGCTGGCCGGTTCCCTGACGCTGGGGGTGTTCTGTCTCGTACGGCGGGAGGGGCTGCCGCCGCGCTCGGCGTGGCGCGGCATCGCGACATCCGGGCTGCTCTGGTTCGGCCTCTACATGGTCGTCCTCAACTGGGGTGAGCGGCAGGTGGACGCCGGGACCGCCGCGCTCGTCGTCAACATCGGCCCGATCCTGATCGCGCTGCTGAGCACGCGGCTGCTGGGGGACCCGATGCCGCCGCGGCTGCTCGCGGGAATGGCGGTGTCGTTCGCGGGCGCCGTGGCCGTGGGCCTGTCGATGTCGCGGGACGGCGGCTCGTCCGTGCTCGGTGTGGCGCTGTGTGTGCTCGCCGCGCTGGCGTACGCCTCCGGGGTCGTCGCCCAGAAGCCCGCCCTGCGCACCGCGAGCGTGCTGCAGACGACGACGTTCGGGTGCCTCGTCGGCACGGTGGCCTGTCTGCCGTTCGCCGGACAGCTCGTCCACGAGGCGGCCGGCGCTCCGTCGTCCGCCACGCTCGGCATGGTGTACCTGGGCGTCTTTCCGACCGCGCTCGCGTTCACGACCTGGGCGTACGCCCTCGCCCGTACGACCGCGAGCCGGATGGCCGCGACGACGTACGCCGTGCCCGCGCTGGTCGTCCTGATGTCCTGGCTGTTCGTCGGCGAGGTGCCCGGGCCGCTGACGCTCGGAGGCGGGGCGCTGTGCCTGGCGGGGGTGGCGGTATCGCGGTCCCGGCCCCGGCGGGCCCCGGCCGAGGCCGGCCCGTCCGGCGCGTGAGGGCACCCGCGCGGTGCGCGGTTCCGGGGTCCGGGGCGCGGCCCCGGGAAGCGGCGAAGGGGCCGGCCCGGGGCACCGGCCCGCCGTACGCGCCCTACGGCACGATCACGAGCTTCCCTCGCGTGTGCCCCTCCGCACTCCGCCGCTGCGCCTCGGCGGCCCGCTCCAGCGGGAACGCCTCCGCCACCTCCACGCACAGCCGCCCCCGCTCCGCCAGGTGTCCCAGCGCCGCCAGGTCCGCCGCGTCGGGACGAACCCAGAGGAGCCGGCCGCCCATCTCCGTCACGGCGGGGTCGGCGATCGAGACCAGCCGGGCGCCGGGGACGGTGATGCGGGAGGACGTCTTGATGACGCCGCCCCCGACGAAGTCGAGGACGACGGAGGCGCCCTCCGGGGCGAGTGCGCGGAAGCGGTCGACGAGGCCGTCCCCGTAGGCGACGGGCTCGGCGCCGAGCGAGCTCAGGTAGGCGTGGTTGCGCTCGCTGGCCGTGCCGATCACTCGGGCGCCGGTGTTCCGGGCGAGCTGGACGGCGAGGGAGCCGACGCCGCCCGCCGCCGCGTGGATGAGGACGGTGTCGTCGGGACCGACGCGGGCGGCCCGCAGCGCCTGGTAGGCGGTGAGGCCGGCCAGCGGCAGCCCCGCCGCCTGCTCGAACGAGATGTTGGCCGGTTTACGGGCCAGGGTGCGCACCGGCGCGGCGACGAACTCGGCGTAGGTGCCGCGGGAGAGGAAGTCCTCCCGGACGTAGCCCATGACCTCGTCGCCGACCTGGAACTCGGGGGTGTCCGCGCCGAGCCGGACGACGATCCCGGACACGTCCCAGCCGGGGACGACCGGGAAGACCGCGTCGAGCTGCCCGTCGAGGTAGCCGGCCTGGGCCTTCCAGTCGACCGGGTTGACGGCCGCCGCCCTGACCCCGATGAGCACGGAGTCCGGGCCGACCTTGGGTTCGGGGACCTCGCCGTACTCCAGGACCTCGGGTCCGCCGTAGGCGCGGTAGCTGACAGCCTTCATGGTGATGCTCCTCGGGTCCTGACGTCCTGGGGTCCTGGTGTTCAGCGCGTGGCGCCTGCCGTTTCAGCGTCCGCCGCCGGGGCGGAGCCCGCCACCGCAGCGGACCGCAGGGTGTGAATCCTCCGCAGTCCGAGCACGGCGACCAGCGACACCAGCCCGAACGCCACGGCGGCGATCACGAAGGTCAGGGTGAACTGGCTCTCGGCGGGCAGCTTGGGCAGGCCGGGCGGCAGGTGCTCGACGCTCTTGGAGGCGAGCACGGTGGTGACCATGGCGCTGCCGATGGCGCTGCCGGTGGAGCGGGAGATGGAGTTGATGCCGTTGGCGATGCCGGTCTGGTGGGGCGGCACGCTGCCGACGATCACGGCGGGCATGGCCGCGTAGCCGAAGCTGATGCCGGCGCCGACCAGCATCCCGCCGGCGATCACCGAGAACGCGTGGTCGTGGTCGACGGCGAGCCAGGCGAAGCCCAGGGCGCCGGCGAGCGAGGCCAGGTAGAGCACCGGCCGGGGGCCGTGCTGCCGGACCAGCTTGCCGCCGATGGGCGCGGCGAGCAGCGAGACCAGGGTGCCGGGGAGCAGGAACTCGACGGAGGCCCGCAGGATGCTGGCGTCGAATCCGTAGCCGGTGAGCTTGGAGGGCATCTGGACGAGGTACGAGACGCCGATGAACAGGGCGAACGAGCCGAAGCCGACGAGCAGCCCGGCGAGGTTGGCGAAGAGGACCGGCCGGTGGGCGAACATCCGCATGTCGACCAGCGGCTCCTTGACCTTCCGCTCGACGAGCGTCCACACGGCGGCCATGATCACCGCGCCGGCGAAGCAGCCGAGGGTGCGGGCCGAGGACCAGCCCCACTCGTGGCCCTGCGAGATGGGCAGCAGGAGCAGGACGAGGGTGGCGGCCAGGGTGAGGGCGCCGAGGACGTCCGTCCGGCCGCCGGTGGTCTCGCGGGTGGCGGGGACGAGGGCGGCGACGGCGATCAGGGCCAGCGCGGCGAGGCCGGTGGCCAGCCAGAAGGCGCTGCGGTAGTCGGGGTGGTCACCCGAGGTGAGCAGGCCGACGGCGACCAGGGCGAGACCGCTGCCGAACGCCAGGGTGCCGCTGACCAGGGCCATCGCGCCGGGCAGCCGGGCCGGGCGGATCTCCTCGCGGAGGACGGACAGGGCCAGCGGGAAGATCGCGGTGGCGGCGCCCTGGAGCACCCGGCCGACGATCAGCCAGAGCAGCGAGTGGGTGGTGGCGGCCAGCACGGACCCGGCCACCATGACGACGAGGACGCCGATGAGCGTCTGCTTCTTGCCGTGCTGGTCGCCGAAGCGGCCGAGCAGCGGGGTGAAGACGGCGGCCGAGAGCAGGGTCGCGGTGGTGACCCAGCTGACGTTGGCCGGGGTCGTCTCCAGATCGCTCTGGATCAGGCCGAGGATCGGCACCACCAGGGTCTGCATCATCGAGACCACCATGGCGGCCAGGCTCAGGGCGAAGACGACGACGGTCTCGCTCCGCTGCCGGGCCGGGGTGGCGGGCGCTGGTGTGGTCATGGCCGGTTCGTTCCTCCGCTTGCTTCACGAAGCTGGTGCTTCATGCCCTTGATGCTTCACGACATTGATGCTTGAGGTCGTCAAGCAACTGGGCAACGGTAGGCCCGATACTTGAGGTCGTCAAGTTAATGGTTTAAGCCATCAAGCTCTTCAGTAGACTGCCGTCATGACCGCCTCGATCTCCCCCAGCAAGTCCGAGCTCCTGGAACTCGTGGCGGCACTCGGCACCGCCCAGTGGCAGGACTTCTCCGCCTCCGCCGCCCGGCACGGCCTCACCGGCGTCCAGGCCAAGCTGCTCGCCCAGCTCAAGGGGCCGGTCCCGATGCGCGGCCTGGCCGCCCTGCTGGTCTGCGACGCCTCCAACGTCACCGGCATCGTCGACCGGCTGGAGGCCCGCGGCCTGGTCCGCCGGGAGCCCGACCCCTCCGACCGCCGGGTGAAGAACGTGGTCGCCACCGACGAGGGCCGGGAGACCATCCGCCGGGTCAGGGAGGAGATGCGGGCCACCCACGACGCCCTCGACTCCCTCGACGACGAGGAGCGGGCCGTCCTGCACGGACTGCTGGAGCGACTGCGCACCGGCCTGGAGCGCCGGGCCTGAGCGGGTCCGGGGTCTGAGCGGGCCCCGGGTCCGAGCGGGCCCCGGGTCCGAGCGGACGCCGGGTCCGAGCGGACGCCGGACCTGAGCGGACGCCGGACCTGAGCGAGCGCCCGGGCCTGAGCGAGCATCCGGCCAGAGCACAGCCCGCCCTCCCATATCGCCGCCGCCGTCCGTATTCTGACGGCCGGTCCGGTTCCGCGCACCCGGCGCGGGCCGGGCGCACCCCGAGGAGAGGCGCGCACGATGTCGAGCACCAGCACCCCCCTGTCCGGCTCCCAGGGGGCCGAGCCGTCCGCCGGACCGGCGGACGCCGCCCCCACCGGCCCGGACGCCGTCCCCGCCCCCTACACCGTGCCGCTGGCGCCCGGGGTGAGCGCCTACGTCCAGCCCGACGGCGGCTGGTGCCTGAACAACGCGGGCTTCGTCACCGACGGCGGCCGCACCCTGCTGATCGACACCGCCCCGACCGTCCGCCGCGCGGAGCTGCTGCGCGACGCCGTCGCCGCGAGCGGCGCCCCCGCGCCCTCCCTCGTCGTCAACACCCACCACCACGGCGACCACACCTACGGCAACTGCGTCTTCGCCCCCGAGGCGACCATCGTCGGGCACGCCGGCTGCCGCGAGCAGACCCTGGCCGTCGGGCCGCAGCTGCACGCCATCTGGCCCTGGGTCGAATACGGCGACGTCCGGATCACCCCGGCCACTCTCACGTACACCGACGAACTCACCGTGCACATCGGCGACACCGAGGTGCGGCTGATCCACCCCGGCCCCGCGCACACGGTCGGCGACACCATCGTCTGGCTGCCGGAGCGGCGGATCGTGTTCACCGGCGACCTGGTCTTCAACGGCGGGACGCCGTTCATCCCGTTCGGCTCGCTCAGCGGCTCCCTCGCCGCGCTGGACGTGCTGCGCGGCCTGGACGCCGAGACCGTCGTCCCCGGCCACGGGCCGGTGACCGACCCCGGCGTGTACGACACCGTGGAGCGCTACTTCCGGTACGTCGGGGAGCTGGCGCGCGCCGGGCACGCGGCGGGGCGCACCCCGCTGGAGGTGGCGCGCGCGGCCGACCTCGGCGAGTTCGCGGCGCTCCAGGAGAGCGAGCGGCTGGTCGGCAACCTGCACCGGGCCTACGCGGAGCTCGACGGGCTGCCGCTGGGCGTGCCGCTCGATCTGCCGAAGGTGCTGGGGGACATGGCCGAGATGAACGGCGGCCGGCCGCTGGCCTGCCACGCGTAGCACCCCGGCCGCGTCCCGATCGGCCGTCCCGATCAGCAAGGATCGGCAAGCGCTTACGGCCGGAGCGCCCGCAGCAGGAGGTCGGCCAGGTGGTCGCCGACCTCCCGCGGCGTCAGCGGCCCGTCCGGGCGGTACCAGCTGCCGAGGTGGTGCAGCGAGCCGAAGTGGTAGTCCACCACCAGGTCGGCGGGGGTCGCCCGGCTGAAGACGCCCGTCCGCTGCCCCTCCTCGATGAGCGCCCGGAACCGCTCGTGGTAGCGCCGCCGTTCGGCCCGGACCCGCCGGTACTGCTCGGGGCCGAGCTGGTGCATGGACCGGAAGAAGATCTTCGTGTCGTCCATGTTCTCGATGGTGGTCACCGCCACGTCCGCCGCCGCGTCGCGCAGCCGCTGCTCGACCGGCGCGTCCCGGTCCGCCACGGCGTCCAGCCGTTCCTGCTGCTGGCGCAGGACCCGGGCGTAGATCTCATGCAGCAGGTCGTCCTTGGAACCGAAGTAGTGGTACAGAGCGCCTTTGGTGACCCCGGCCGCCTCGACGATCTCCTGGACGGAGGTCCGGTCGTAGCCCTGGTCCGCGAACAGCCGGGTGGCGGCGGCCAGCAGCCGCTGCGGCACCGGCCTCCCGGCACACACCGACGTTCCGTACGGTCCCGTTCCCCCGTTTCGCTCCGCTCTCTCCGGCCTCTTCATGTTCCCCACCCCTTTGTCGCCTGGTGTCGCTGATGTGCCGCGCCGGGCGGCGCGGCTCCCCCGGGGGGATCTTGCCACTCACGCGTTCGAGCGTTCCGGGCAGGACCCCCGCCCGGCCCGGGAGTTGGCGGCGACAAACCGTCGGACGAACGCAGGAGCGGGCGCAAGAAGGCTGGACAGCCCCCCTTGACAGCAGGACCATGCGCGCACACCGGACCGGCACAGGGGGCTCCATGGCGGACATGAGTGTGCAGCCGTACTGGGAACTGACCTTCGGCAAGGACGGAAGCGTCGACACCGGCGAGCGGGAGACCCTCCTTCAGGGCGTCACCGATCAAAACCTCACCGACTTGGTCATCTTCGCGCACGGCTGGAACAACACCCGGGCCACGGCCACCGCCCTCTACACCCGCTTCTTCGCCCCCTTCCCCACCCTCCTCGCCGGTGCCACCGCCCTCCCGGGCCCGCCGCGCGTCGGCTACGCCGGCGTCATCTGGCCCTCGCTCCGCTTCGCCGACGAGGCGCCGCCCTTCCTGGCCGGCCTGTTCACCGTGACCGACGACGGGCCCGGCCTGCCGCCCGGCACCCGGGAGGCGCTGGCTCTGGCCTTCCCCGGCCGGGAGGCGGTGATCGGCAGGCTGGCGGAGCTGGCCGAGCGGCAGCCCGAGGACCGGGCCCGGCTGGAGGAGTTCACCGGCCTCGTCCGCACCCTGGTCAGCCCCCGGCCCCGGGAGGGCGGGCGCGACGGGAGCGCCGACGACGCGTGGGCGCGGGACACCGCGTCCGAACCGACGGTCCCGGCCATGTTCACCGAGAGCGCGCTGGAGGTCTGCGGCCGGTTCGCGGACGCGCTGGAGACCACCGGCGCCGCCCCGGCCCCCGGCCTCTTCGGCGGCGCCCTCGGCCGGGTCTGGCGCGGCGCGCTCGAACTGCTGCGGCAGGGCACCTACTGGGAGATGAAGCGGCGGGCCGGCGTCGTCGGACGGCAGGGGCTCGGCCCGGTGGCGGGCGAACTCGCCGGGCGCGGGCCGCGCGTGCACCTGGCCGGGCACAGCTTCGGCGCCCGGCTGGTCTCGTTCGCGCTCGGCGGCCTGCCCGACGGCGTCCGCGTCGGGTCGCTGACCCTGCTCCAGGGCGCGTTCTCGCACTACGCCTTCTCGCCCCGGCTGCCGTTCGCCCCCCGCCGGGGCGGCGTCCTGGAGGGGATGGCCGACCGGGTCGACGGCCCGCTCGTCTGCTGCCACTCCCTGCACGACACCGCTCTCGGGACCCTCTACCCCCTCGCGTCCCGGCTGGCCGGCGACGCCGACTCACTGCTGGGCATCGACCTGACCCGCTGGGGCGCCCTCGGCTACGACGGCGTACGGGACATGCCGGGCTGCCCGGCCACCACCCTGGCCGAGGCGCTGGGGGACGGGATGCCGGCGGACGGCTGCGTGAACGTCGACGCCTCGGCGGTCGTCCGGACCGGCGGTCCGCCCGCCGGCGCCCATAGCGACATCTGCCACGAAGAGCTCGCACGTGTCGTCCTTCGCGCCGGACTGGGCATGCGCTAGCGGACGGGACCGACTCGCGCCGCGCCGGAGGGATCCGAATCGCGCCGCGATACGTCCCTACCGTGTCGGCCCTCAGCGGCCGGCGGCGCCATCAGAGGACGTCCGAGTCCGCTCGCCGGAGGTGGGAAGCAGTGGCAGGTTTCAGAGCTCTCGCACGAGAGGTGCGCAACCCGGGGAACACCATCGCTCTGCGACGGACGTCGCTCCGCAAGTGCCTCGAACGCTTCGCCCCGTACGGACACCGGGCCACCTGGCACCACCTGTGCGCCCGGGCCGGCCTGGCCCCCGACGACCGCGCGCCCGACCCCGTGCGGCTGATCCGGGCCCTGGAGGAACTGGAGGAGGCGCGGGAGGTGTGGCTGGCCTACGAGGTGGAGTTCGCCGGCCGCCGCCGGCGCGAGAAGCACGACGGCATCCGCCAGCCCTCCGCCCTCGACGACTGGCACCGCAACACGTGGGGCGGGTGTGACATCGTCCCCTGCGCCTCCCCCGACCTCCAGCCGCGCGCCCGGCTGGCGGACGTGCTGCGGCGGGTGATCGACGCCATGGAATCGGCCCCCGGGGACTGCTGCCCGGTCTGCGCACAGGAGCGCATCGAGTGGCGGACGGGGCTGGAGCGGCACCCTTGGGAGGGGCCGGTGTGCACGGACTGCGGAATCGTGGTGCCGGTCGCCGTCCTCACCCCGCCGGCGCTGGCCGCGGCCCGGCGGTACGCGTTCGTCCCCCGGTACGCGGAAGCGGTGGCGTAGGACGTGCGGAGGCGACGGCGGGTGCGCGGGCGTCCCGGTGGCGACGCCCGCGGCACCGGGCCGCCGCTCGGGCCGGGTCAGCTCAGCAGGGAACCGCAGCGGCCGCTCCCGCCGAACCGGTCGTCCGGATTGGACAGCGCGCACTTGTCCAGCGAGAGGCACCCGCAGCCGATGCACCCGTCGAGCCGGTCCCGCAGCCGCTCCAGCCGCTTGATCCGCTCGTCGAGCTCGCCGCGCCACGCCTCGGACAGCTCCGCCCAGTCCTCGGCCGTGGGCGTGCGCTCCTCCGGCAGCCGGGCCAGCGCCTCGCGGATCGTCGCCAGGGGGATGCCCACCCGCTGTGCCGCCCGGATGAAGGCCACCCGGCGCAGCGTGTCGCGGTCGAACCGGCGCTGGTTGCCGGCCGTGCGGCGGCTGCTGATCAGCCCCTTCGACTCGTAGAAGTGCAGGGCCGAGACGGCGGCGCCGCTGCGGGCCGCCAGTTGCCCGACGGTCAGTTCGTGCAGGGTGGTGGGTATCTGTGGCACGGTCACCGACCCTATGTCAGAGGGGCCGGCCGGCGTCCGGCGCGGGCCGATGGCCGACCATGCGCAGGGCCAGTCCCGCGTAGAGCTCGCCGACCTCCTCCGGCGTGCGCTCGCCGTCGTCGCGGAACCAGCGGGCGACGTCGACGCAGAGGGAGAGCAGCGCCAGGCTGGTCCCGCGCACATCGGGAACGTCGAACTCCCCGCCACGCACGCCGTCCTCGACGAGGGAGCGGAGTACGGCGTCGGTCTCCCGGCGCAGCGCGGTGATCTCAGCCCGGTGGTCCCCGGCGAGCGCCCCCAGTTCGTACTGCACCACCCGGGCGGTGGTGTGGTGCTCGGCGTGCCAGCGCGCGAACGTCCGTACCGCGTCGGCCAGTCGCTCCGCCGCCCCGCCGGACCCGTCGCGGGCGCGGGTGAGGAGGGAGAGCGCGAGCCGGTGGCCCACTCCGCTGATGCGGTGGAGGAGGTCCTCCTTGGTGCGGAAGTGGATGTAGAGCGCGGCGGGGCTCATACCGGCCCGGCCGGCGATGTCCCGGGTGGTGGTGGCGTGGTAGCCGCGCTCGGCGAACGCCTGGACGGCCGCGGTCAGCAGCCGCCGTGCGGCGTCGGGTGTGACATCGGCCCACTCCTCGGCCCGTCCGCCCCCGGCGTCCATACGGCCCCCCTCTGCTCGGCTCTCCCCGGCCCCTCCCCCTCCGGAGGGAACGACACCTTATCCCGCCCCTGAGCAGCCGCTCGGCCCGCGTACGCGCCGCCGGACCCGGGCATGCTGCCCTCAGGCGGCGGACGGCTCCGGGCGCGCCCGGGACCGTCCCGGTGGTCCTGGCACGGGCCTGGTACGAGGGGGGACGGCATGGCGGGAGGACGGTTCGGAGCGGCGGTACGGGGCCGGGCGGCCGGGGTACGGCGGGACGGGCTGCCCCTGGCGGCGGCCGTGCTGACCGGCACGGTGGCGCTCCTCATGCTGCTCGTGGTCTTCGGCAACGTCACGGACTTCGACACCAACCGGCAGTTCGTCCGCCACGTCCTGGCGATGGACACGACATCCGGCGACGACCACCTGACCTGGCGGGCCGTCACCTCACGCCCCCTCCAGGACGCCGCCTACCTGCTGATCATCGCCTGGGAGGCGCTGACGGCGGCGGTCCTGACGGTGGCGACGGCCCGGTGGCTGCGCGGCACGCGGCACGGGCCCCTCGGCCCGGCCCGGCGCGCCACGACGCTGGGGCTGGTGCTGTATCTGCTGCTGTTCGGGGTGGGGTTCCTGGCGATCGGCGGAGAGTGGTTCGCGATGTGGCAGTCGTCGCGGTGGAACGGGGTGCCGGCGGCGGAGCGCCATGTGCTGCTGGGCGGGCTGGTGCTGCTGGTCGCCCACTTGCCGGGGT
The DNA here is from genome assembly GCF_044333095.1 of Streptomyces sp. NPDC021100. NCBI lineage: Bacteria > Bacillati > Actinomycetota > Actinomycetes > Kitasatosporales > Streptomycetaceae > Streptomyces > Streptomyces sp. NPDC021100. Next base: position 103,049 of record NZ_JBIRQH010000004.1, on the reverse strand, counting down.
TGCGGGAGGACGGGGTCGTGGGCTGAGGCGGGGGCCGGCGCGGGGCCCGGCGCACGTGCCGACGCGGGGCTCCCGCGCCGGCCTGGGTTCCCGCGTCCGCAGGGGCTTCCGCGTCCGCTTGGGCCCGGCTCCGGGCCTGGGGTCCGACCCGGCCTTCTTCGCCGGCTCGGACACCCTCGCCGGCCCGGACCCTCCGCAGGCCCCGGCGCCCTCACCGGCCGGCTGCCCCGCCGGGCCACCGCTCAGAAGACCACCAAGGACCGCCCGCCGCGCCCGGCGAGCATCGACGCGAACGCGTCGGGGATGTCCTCCAGCCCGATCCGCCGCGTGATCAGCGCCGACAGCTCGAACCGTCCCTCGCGGACGTGCTCGGCGAGGAGAGGCAGGTCGCGGGCGGGGTCGGTGTTGCCGTAGACGCAGCCGGCCAGGGTCCGGCCGGAGTGGAAGAGCTCCAGGGCGGAGAAGGCGACCTGCTGGTCCCGGCCGCCGACGCCGACGACGGTGGTGCGCCCGCCGCGCCGGGTGGCCGTCCAGGCCGCCCGGATGGTCTCCGGCCGCCCCACGCACTCGATCGCCACGTCGGCGCCGTGCCCGCCGGTGAGCTCGCGGACGCGCCGGACCGCGTCGTCGCCGGCGGGCACGAAGTCGGTGGCGCCACAGGCACGGGCCAGTTCCTCCTTCTCCGGGGAGACGTCCACGGCGATCACCCGCTCCGCCCCCGCGAGGCGCGCGGAGCGCACGGTGGCGAGCCCGACCCCGCCGACGCCCACGACCACCACCGACTCCCCCGCCCGCACCCGGGCGCTGTGGTGCACCGCGCCGTAACCGGTGAGCACGGCGCAGCCCAGCAGCGCCGCGTCGGCAAGCGGTACGCCCGCGGGCAGCGGCAGCACGGCCGCCGCCCGGACGACGGTCTCCTCGGCGAACACGGCGGTCCCCAGGGCCGGGTGGAGCGGCGTGCCGTCGCCGCCGAGCGTGGCGTAGGGCTCGGCGGGGGCGAGGGACTCGGCGCACAGCCACGGCTCGTCGATCCCGCAGAAGTGGCAATCCCGGCAGGCGGGCGCCCAGTTGAGCACCACCTCGTCCCCCGGCGCCACATGCGCCACGCCCTCCCCGACGGCGGTGACCGTCCCCGACCCCTCGTGCCCGAGCACGGCCGGAACGGGCTGCCGCAGCGTCCCGTTGGCGAGGGAGAGGTCCGAGTGGCACACCCCCGCCGCGGCGATCCGCACCCTCACCTGCCCCGGCCCCGGGTCCGGCAGCTCGATCTCGGTCACGCGGAGCGGGGCACCTACGGCGGTCAGGACGGCGGCGCGGGTCACGGGCGGTCACCTCTCGGTCGGGGGCCCGCCCGGCGCGACGGGCGCACCGGGGACGGGCCGGCGGGGCGTACGCGGACGGAGCGTGCCCCGGACCGTACGCACCGGCCCCCGGGACACCCCCTGGAACCGTGGCTCAGCCTAGGCCCCTCGCCCTCCGCCGTCACGGGGGATGCCGGGCAGCCGACCGGGTACTCGTGGGGGCATGAGGACACGTGTGGTGCGTGAGCGCCGGCCCGCCGGAGCCGCCGGGGTGGCGGCGGCGCCCCGGCGGCCGTACCCGGAGCCGCGCGCCGCCGTCGCCCGCGCGACCCGGCCGTGACGAGAGCGCGGCCGCGGTTCGACGGCTGGATCGCGGGGGCCGGAACGGCGTCCGGGACCCGTCTCGTGCTGGGGCACTGGCCTTGGTCGCCGTTCGGCCCCTTCAGCGACGTCATGGTCGAACACGCGGACGGAACGCGCCGGTTGCTGGCCCCCACCGGGCGGGTGGCGGACTTCGTCGCCGCCACCTACGCCTTCGACCGCGTGGACGTCCGGCCCGTGGCGGTCGTACGGACCGCCGACTCTTGGACGGTGACCGCCGGCCCGTTGAGCTGGCGCTTCACCGTCGGTCCCCGGAGCCTCCCGGGCCGGCTCCTGCGCGCCGTGCCCACCGCCGCCGCCACCCGCCCGCTGTGGATCCGCTCGGCGGACCTGCCCGCCCGGCTGCTGGGCCTGCGCACGGTCGGCCGGTCCCCGTCCGGCCGCCGGTCGTTCTACGGCGCCCGCGATCTGCACCCGATCACGGACGGGGAGGCCACGTGGGACGGCACCGGGCTGGGGCCCCTCGCGCGGGTGGAACCGCCCGTGCGCTTCGGACCCGTTTCCGTCCCCCGCCGGCCCGCGCTCGTCCGCGTCACCACGCTGGTGGAACTGCCGGACGGCCAGGTGTTCGTCCGGTGACCGGGCCCGGGGTGCCACCCTTTCCCGGGGAACGTGTCACCCGTCCGTGCCTGACGGCCGGCTGGGTGTGCCAGTCGTTCCTGCACTGGCGCTACGAGCCGCGCGTGGTGCAGGCCCTGCTGCCGCCGGGCGTCGTCGTCGACACCTTCGACGGGGCCGCCTGGGTGGGGCTGACGCCGTTCGTCATGGCGTCGGTGCGGCCACTGGGCCTGCCGTACCCCCGGTGGACGTTCCCGGAGACCAACCTGCGCACCTACGTCCGCATCGGGGACGGCGGGCCGGGCCTGTGGTTCCTCTCCCTGGAGGTGACGGCCCCTGCCCTCCTGGCGGCCCGGGCGCTCGGAATCCCCTACCACCTGGGGCGGCTGCGGCGGTGGAGGGACGGGCCGGTCGTCCGGTACGCCGGGGAGCGGCGGGGTGGGGGCCCGGCGTACCGGCTGGCCGTACGGGCAGGGGAGCGGCTCGCCTCCGGTGACCTGGACGTGTGGCTGACGGCTCGGTGGCGGGCGTACAGCCGTGGGGCGGGGCTGCTGTGGGAGACGCCTGTCGAGCATGAGCCGTGGCGGTTGCGTGCCGCTCGGGCGGAGGACGTGCGGCAGACGCTGACGGCGGCTGCGGGGCTGCCGGAGCCGGCGGGGCCGCCGCTGGTGCACTTCTCACCCGGCGTGCGGGGGGTGCGGCTCGGCTTCCCGCGTCCGGTGTGAGGGTGCCCCGGCCCCGCCCCCAGAATCGCCGGACGGGCTGATCCCAGCCCGTCCGGCGATTGAGGACGAGCGGCGAAGCCGCGAAACAGGGGGTCTGGAGGCGAAGCCCCCAGGAGACGGTGAATGGGGGTGCCCCCTCTGGGGGAGGGCCCGGGGCACTCACCCCCCAGGCTCCACCACATCCCGCTCCCCCACGTTCTCCACCTGATCCCGCTGAGCGATATCCGGGTGGTGCAGGTCAAAAGCGGGCGACTCCGACCGCACCCGCGGCAGCGTACAGAAATTGTGCCGCGGCGGCGGGCAACCCGTCGCCCACTCCAGCGACCGCCCGTACCCCCAAGGATCGTCCACGACGACCTGTTTGCCATATCGCGCGGTCTTCCAGACGTTGTACAGAAACGGCAGCGTCGACAGCCCCAGCAGGAACGACCCGATCGACGAAACGGTGTTCAGCGCCGTGAAGCCGTCCGCGTCGAGATAGTCCGCGTACCGCCGAGGCATCCCCGAGGCCCCCAGCCAGTGCTGCACCAGGAAGGTCATGTGGAATCCGGTGAACAACGTCCAGAAGTGCGCCTTCCCCAACCGCTCGTCCAGCATCTTTCCGGTGAACTTCGGCCACCAGAAGTGGAATCCGGCGAACATCGCGAACACCACCGTCCCGAACACCACGTAGTGGAAGTGCGCCACCACGAAATACGAGTCCGTGACGTGGAAGTCCATCGGCGGCGAAGCCAGGATGACACCGGTCAGCCCGCCGAAGAGGAAGGTCACCAGGAAGCCGGTCACCCAGAGCATCGGTGTCTCGAAGGACAGCGAGCCCTTCCACATGGTGCCGATCCAGTTGAAGAACTTCACCCCGGTCGGGATGGCGATCAGGAACGACATGAAGGAGAAGAAGGGGAGCAGCACCGCCCCCGTGGGGAACATGTGGTGTGCCCACACCGTCACGGACAGCCCGGTGATGGAGATCGTCGCGCCGATCAGCCCCGCGTAACCGAAGATCGGTTTGCGGGCGAAGACCGGGATGATCTCGCTGACGATGCCGAAGAAGGGCAAGGCGATGATGTAGACCTCGGGATGCCCGAAGAACCAGAACAGGTGCTGCCAGAGCAGCGCCCCGCCGTTGGCCGGATTGTAGATCTGCGCGCCGAATTTCCGGTCGGCCTCCAGGGCCAGCAGGGCCGCGGCCAGGACCGGGAAGGCGAGGAGCACGAGGACGCCGGTGAGCAGCACGTTCCAGGTGAAGATCGGCAGGCGGAACATCGTCATGCCCGGCGCGCGCATGCAGATGATGGTGGTGATGAAGTTGACCGAGCCGAGGATCGTGCCGAAGCCGGAGAAGACCAGGCCCATGATCCACAGGTCGGCGCCGACGTTCGGCGAGTGCGCCCCGTCCGACAGCGGCGTGTAGGCGAACCACCCGAAGTCGGGCGCGCCGTCCGGGGTGAGGAACGAGGCGACGGCGATCAGCGACCCGAGCAGGTACAGCCAGTAGGCGAACATGTTCAGGCGGGGGAACGCCACGTCGGGCGCGCCGATCTGGAGCGGCATGATCCAGTTCGCGAATCCGGCGAACAGCGGGGTGGCGAACATCAGCAGCATGATGGCGCCGTGCATGGTGAACGCCTGGTTGAACTGCTCGTTGGAGACGATCTGCAGCCCGGGGCGGGCCAGTTCGGCGCGCATCACCAGGGCGAGAATGCCGCCGATGCCGAAGAAGACGAACGACGTGGCCAGGTAGAGAGTGCCGATCTTCTTGTGGTCCGTCGTGCCGAGCCAGTCGATCGCCGCCGCGCCCACGCCCCGCGCGGGGTCGCGCTCGGCGGGTGCCTCGTGCCGCGTCGTCGTACTCGCCATGCGCGTCCTTCCGCCTGTCTCGGAGGCGGAAGGGCCCGCTCGCCCCCACCACCCGGCGGGCCGCCCACGTCGGTGCTGCCCGTCACCGTGATAGGGCACGGCCGCGCCCGCGGCCGCCCATTGCGCCGGCCGTGGGCGCGGCCGTGCGGGCGGCACCCACCGGCGCCGCCCGCACCGCGCCTCAGACGCCCGCACCGCGCCTCAGACGCCCGCACGACGCCTCAGACGCCCGCACGACGGCTCGGAACGCCCGCACCGCGGCTCAGAGCTGGAGCGACTTCGTCTTCAGGTACTCCACGAGCCCGTGGACGCCGAGTTCGCGGCCCACGCCCGACTGCTTCCAGCCGCCGAAGGGCGCCAGGATGTTGAAGTCGCCGCCGTTGACGTCGACGCGGCCGCACTCCATCCGGCGGGCGAAGGCCACGGCCTCGTCGCGGTCGGCCGCCCAGACGGCGCCGGAGAGGCCGTACTCGCTGTCGTTGGCGAGGCGCAGCGCCTCCTCGGTGTCGCGGTAGCGGAGGAAGGACAGGACCGGGCCGAAGATCTCCTCGCGGGCGACGGTCATGTCGGGGGTGACGTCGGCGAGGACGGTGGGGCGCACGTAGTAGCCCTTGTCCAGGCCCTCGGGCGGTTCGGCGCCGCCGGCGGCGACGCGGGCGCCCTCCTCGGCGCCCTTGCGGAGCAGTTCCCGCACCCGGTCGCGCTGCCGGGCGCTGACGACCGGGCCCAGGCGGACGTCGGGTTCGGTGGGGTCGCCGGGTACGTACGCGGCGACGGCCTCGACGGCGAGGGCCACGGCCTCGTCGTAGTGGTCGGTGTGCACCAGGGTGCGGGTGAGGGCGTTGCAGGACTGGCCGGCGTTGCGCACCACGTCGGCGACGTTGGCGCGGACGGCCGTGGCGAGGTCGGCGCCGGGGAGGATGACGTTGGCCGATTTCCCGCCGAGTTCGAGGGCGACGCGCTTGACGGCGCCGCCGGCGAGGGCGCCGATGCGGCGGCCGACGGCGGTGGAGCCGGTGAAGGAGACGAGGTCGACGTCCGGGTGCTCGGCCAGCGGCTGCCCGGCCTCCGGGCCGTACCCGGTGACCAGGTTGAACACCCCGGCGGGCAGCCCCGCGGCGGCGACGCACTCGGCGAAGAGGCGGGCGGTCAGCGGGGTGTACTCGGCGGGTTTGAGGACGACCGTGCAGCCGGCGGCGAGGGCGGGCGCGACCTTGGCGACGATCTGGTGGAGCGGGTAGTTCCAGGGGGTGATCGCGCCGACGACGCCGGCCGGCTCGTGGAGGACGGTCGAGGTGCCGATCCGCTCCTCGAACGCGAAGGTCGCGGCGAGCTCCGCGTAGGAGCGGGCGACGGCGACCGGCAGTCCGGCGTGGACGCGCCGGGCGAAGCCGATGGGCGAGCCGAGCTCGGTGGTGACGGTGGCGGCGATCTCCTCCTGCCGGGCGGCGAGCGCGTCGGCCAGGGCGGTGAGGTGGGCGCCGCGCCGGGCGGGCGCGGTGGCGGCCCAGCCGGGCAGGGCGGCGCGGGCGGCCCGGACGGCGTCGTCGACGTCCTCGGCCGTGCCGGCCGGGACGCTCGCGACGACCTCCTCGGTCGCGGGGTTCTCCACCTCGATCCGGCCGGTCCCCCGGGCGGGCCGCCAGGCTCCGTCGACGAACATCCCGTCATACGCGGTCACAGGGCGTCTCCTCGCGTTCGCGGTGGGCGTGGGCCCGGAGGCGGGGACTGCCGGGCCCACGGCAGGGACTGCCAACCTAACCGGCCCCCCGGTCCGCACCAAGAGGCGGTCCCCGCCCGGCCGCCCCACCGCGGAACACGGCGCTCAAGGTCCATTGACGCACCGGGCCCCGCAATCCTACGGTCATGCAGAGGATTCCTCCGGCAGTGGGAGCACACGATGACCGGCACGGACAGAGAGCGGGCGCGCAAGACGGCCGAAGGGCTCGTCTACGCCTCGGGGTTCGGCAACGAGCACAGCAGCGAGGCCGTTCCCGGCGCGCTGCCGCACGGGCGCAACTCGCCCCAGCGGGCGCCCCTCGGGCTCTACGCGGAGCAGCTCAGCGGCAGCGCCTTCACCGAGCCGCGGCGGCACAACCGCCGGTCCTGGCTCTACCGGATCCGCCCGTCGGCCGCCCACCCCCCGTTCACCCGGATCGACAACGGCGGCCTGCGCGGCGCCCCCTTCGCCGAGACCGTGCCCGACCCCAACCGGCTGCGCTGGAACCCGCTGCCGGAGCCCGCCGAGGGCACGGACTTCCTCGCCGGGCTGTGGACACTGGGCGGCAACGGCGACGCCACGCAACGCGCGGGCATGGCCATCCACCTGTACGCGGCCAACGCCTCGATGACGGACCGCGTCTTCGGCGACGCCGACGGCGAGCTGCTGATCGTCCCCGAGCGCGGCGGGCTGCTGCTGCGCACCGAGTTCGGCCTGCTGCGTGCCGAGCCGGGCCATGTGGCGCTGGTCCCGCGCGGGGTGCGCTTCCGGGTGGAGCTGCTCGACGCGACCGCGCGCGGCTACGTCTGCGAGAACTACGGGCAGCCGTTCACCCTGCCCGACCTGGGCCCGATCGGCGCCAACGGCCTCGCGAACGCACGGGACTTCCTCGCCCCGGTGGCCGCGTACGAGGACACCGACGGGCCGGTCCGGGTGGTGAACAAGTACTGCGGCAACCTCTGGGAGGCGGTGTACGACCACTCGCCGCTCGACGTCGTCGCCTGGCACGGCAACCTCGTCCCGTACGTCTACGACCTCCGCCGGTTCAACGTCATCGGGACGGTCAGCTACGACCACCCCGACCCGTCGATCTTCACCGTGCTCACCTCGCCGTCGGACACCCCGGGCCTGGCGGGCGTGGACTTCGTGGTGTTCGCGCCGCGCTGGCTGGTGGGTGAGGACACCTTCCGGCCGCCGTACTTCCACCGCAATGTGATGAGCGAGTACATGGGTCTGATCGAGGGCGCCTACGACGCGAAGGCCGAAGGCTTCGTGCCGGGCGGCGGCTCGCTGCACAACATGATGTCGGCGCACGGGCCGGACCGGGAGACCTTCGACCGGGCCAGCGCCGCCGAACTCAAGCCGCACAAGGTGGACGACGGGCTGGCCTTCATGTTCGAGACCCGGTGGCCGGTCACGCTCACCGCCCAGGCGGCGGACGCCGGACACCTCCAGTCGGGGTACGACGACGTGTGGCAGGGTCTGGAGCGGCACTACCGCCCCTGAACCCCCCTGAACCACCGCAGAGCCGGAGCCCCCGTGACCACCTTCGCCCCCGACTCCCTGGCGCTCAACCGCAAACTGCCGCTCTGGTATCAGGTGTCGCAGTCGTTGCGCGCGTCCATACTCGGGCGCCGCCCGGACGATCCGCTGCGCCTGCCCACCGAGGACGCGCTCGCCGCGCACTACGGCGTGAGCGTGCTGACCATGCGGCAGGCGCTGAAGGAGCTGGAGGAGGAGGGGCTGATCAGCCGGCACCGGCGGCGCGGCACCTTCATCGAGCCGAGCGCCCGGCGGGGCTCACCGGTGCGGCTGCTGGGCTCGGTGGACACCATCGTGGCCCAGCAGTCGGGCGAGCGGACCACCGTGCTCGGCCACGGCCCGGCGCCGGTCCCCGGCGAGCTGGCCGAGCACTTCCCGGGGCTGGCGGAGGCGGTGGCGTTCCGGCGGCTGCGCCGGGACGGCGAGACGGGCGAGCCGGTCAACTGGGCGGAGAACTGGGTGCACCCCGACCTGGCCGGCCGGATCGGCCTGGAGGACCTGACCCGCTGGCCCATGACGAAGGTGCTGCGCGACGCCCTGGGGGTGCGCATCAGCCGGATCACGGACACCGTGGAGGCGCGGCTGGCCGACCCGGAGACCGCGCGGCTGCTCGACGTGCCGCTGCTCAGCCCGATCCTGCACTACACGGGGGTCACCTACGACGGGAGCGGCCGGGTGGTGGACGTGGCCCGGATCCACTACCGCGGCGACCGCTTCTCGTTCACGGTGACGGTCGAGGCGCGCTGACGTCCCTGCGCGGGCACGGCAAGGGGCCTGAGCCCTTGCGCGGGCGCGACGGGCGCGTGGGCACGGGTGTGTGCGGGCACGGGGGAACGCCGGGGAGCGTAAGGGAACGCCTGGACCTCTGGGACCGCCGAGCGCCGGGTGCGACGGTCAGGGGCGGCTGCCGAACAGCGACCGGCGGAGCCGGCGCAGGGGCGCGAAGAGGGAAACGCGCGCCGTGCGGCCGGAAGCGTCCGCCCGCGCGTGGTCGCGCGAGGTCAGCTCGCGCATCAGCAGAGTCGCGCCCTCGGTGTCACGCTGCGGCACGGCGGGGCCGGCGAGCACCGCGAGATGGCGTTCGAGACGGGCACCGGAGGCGCCGCTCCCGCACTCGATGGCAGGCACACGCGGCCTGCTGCGCATTGTTATCTGGTCCATGAGACTCCCCACCCGTACGAGGCACCCGGCCAAGGCAGGGTAACCCTACCGCCCCATCGCGTCACCCGCGCATCCGCGAACGGATTCACCACCCCGTCAAGGGGGTTGACGACACTGGCCTGAACCTTTCGGACCGTGGTGGCCTGACGGGACGTCGGCAATGGTGCACGGCGGGCGGAAGTCACCCTCCGTCGCCGCGTGTTCACACGGCGGGCGGGGGCCGGCCGTCCCGGCCCCCGCGACGGCGGTCGCGGGGGCCGGGACGGTCTGGAAGGGACTCAGGCCGCCGACGAGAACACCGGCAGGTATCCGCCGGACTGTCCGGCGGCCGTCGGGTGGTAGGACTCGTCGACCGGCAGGGTCACACTGCGCAGCCACGGGCTGCCCGAGCACAGCTCGTGCCCGGCGAAGGTGGTGTTGACGTCGCCGAAGGCGAAGCCGTGGTCGGCGGCCCGCTTGGCGATGACGGAGTCGAGCAGGTCGGCGGCGTTGTTGATGGCCTTCCGCTTGGCTTCGCTCAGGCCGACGCAGACCGCGTCGAGCTTGTAGAAGCGGGGGTAACCGAGGACGACGACGCGGGCCTTGGGCGAGCGGGTGCTGATGGCGGAGTAGACGGTGTCGAGCTTGGCGGGCAGTTCGTCGCGGATGAAGGCGCTCGCGGTGGCGATGCGGTCCAGGCAGACGCTGTCGCTGTTGAGGACGCAGGTGCTCATGGCGTCCGCGAAGCCGGCGTCGTTGCCGCCGATGCTGATGCTGACGAGGCCCGTCGTGGGGGTGAGGGAGGTCAGCTGCTTGGTGAGGACGTCCCCGGTGCGGGCGCCCGAACAGGCGGTGAAGGCGAACGACGCGGGTCTGTGCGCCGCCGACCACAGCGCCGGGTACGCCTTGTCGCTGCGTTTGCAGTCACCGCTGGACGACTGGTAGGAACCGGCGCCGACGCCGGAGGAGTAGGAGTCGCCGAGGGCGACATAAGAAGGGGCCGCGCCGGCGGCCCGCGGGGCGGCCTGGGCGGCGCCGGCGCCGCCGAGAGCGAGGGTCAGGGCGAGGGCCACGGCCGATGCGGCACCCGTGATGCGGTGCGATTTCATGGATCCTCCCTAGCAGGGGTCTCTGCCACCCCTGTGGTAGCAGCGACACGGAGCTTCCGGAAGTGTCCATGACAAACCTTGCGGCACACTCCCACTCCGATGGCCATTCCGTGAAGGATGAAGGACCTGACGCCGCCCCGGGCCGCGCGCCATCACGCGCCGGGCGTCAACGAACGAACCGAATGATCACCCGAACAGCCGTCGCTCAAAAGTGAGTTGACGATGAAGGGGGCGCGCCGGACGTTCACCGGGAGGCAAGGCTCCGTTTGTGGCCGGGACCCGTGCCCAGAAGCCTGTTCGCCCTTCCTTCACGTCTTGACGGCCTTCGCCCGTTGCGCGACATTGAAGCCCGGCATCCGGCGCTTCGGGGGGCTAAGTCGCCAATGCAGAGCTTCAGCGATCCCATCGGTCTCGATGACAGCGATCTCCGTACCGCGGGCCAGGAACCGCCCGGCGGACCGTCCGGCGGACCACCCGGAGGACCGTACGGCGCGAAACCGCCCGACGGCCCGTCCGGTTCCGGACCGCCCGGCGGGCCGCCCGGGCGCCCGGGGAGAGACGGCGGCCCCCTCTCCCGTCCGGCCGCGGACTCCCTGCCCGTCGTCGCCGGGGCCGCCGCCGCGATGGCCGGGGCGGGTGCGGCGCTGGCGTTGCTGGACATCGGCTCGCCGTTGCGGGCGCCCTTCACCCTCTTCTTCCTGATCGTGGCGCCCGCCTGCGGCGTGGCCGCCGCGCTGCGCGGGCTCGACCCGCTCAGCCGCGCCGTGGTGGCGGCCGGCGGGGCCGTCGCGGTCGACCTGCTGACCGCCCAGACCATGCTCGCGCTGCACAGCTGGACGGTGCGCGGCGGGGTGGCCGCGGTCGCGGCGGTCAGCCTGCTCCTCTTCCTGCTGGCGCACGCCTGGCGCCACCGGGGGCGCGGCACGAGCGACCGGACGACCTGAGGTGGAGGTCAGCGTCCACCGCCCGGGTGAACTCACCGCGGCCGACCGGGCGGCGTGGTCGGCCATGCAGGCGCGGGCGGTGGAGGACGGTGCGCCGCAGCTCGGAAACCCTTTTCTGGCACCGGAGTTCGCGCTGGCGGTGGGCCGCTGCCGGCGCGGGGTCCGGATCGCGGTCGTCCGGGAGGAGGGTGCTCCGGCCGCCTTCTTCCCTTTTCAGCGTTCGGCGTTCGGGATCGGCCGGGCGATCGGGCTCGGCGTCTCGGACGCCCAGGGGCTGGTGCACCGGCCCGGATTCCAGTGGGACGCCAAGGAGCTGCTGGCGGCCTGTGGGCTGTCGCTGTGGGAGTTCGACCACCTGGTGGAGGGGCAGAAGCCGTTCGAGGAGGGTGCGGTCGGCGCCTTCCCCTCCCCCGTCATCGACGTCGAGCAGGGCTTCGACTCCTATCTGGCGGCACTGCGCAAGCAGTCGCCCAAGTTCACCCGCACCACGCTGGCGAAGGAGCGCCGGCTCGGCCGGGACGCGGGTGGGGTGCGGTACGTGCACGACGAGCGGGACCCGGCCGTACTGCGCACGCTGATCGGCTGGAAGTCCGCGCAGTACCGAAGAACAGGGCGCAGCGACCGCTTCGCGCGCCCCTGGATCTCCCGGCTGGTCGAGCAGCTCTTCCACACCCGCTCGGAGGCGTTCGGCGGCCTGCTGTCCGTGCTCTACGCGGGTGGCCGGCCGGTCGCGGCGCACTTCGGACTGCGGTCGCGGACGGTGCTGGCGTGCTGGTTCCCGGCGTACGACCCGGGGTTCGCGAAGTACTCGCCCGGGCTGGTGCTGCACGTACGGATGGCGGAGGGGGCCGCCGCCGCGGGGCTGACCCATCTGGACCTCGGGCGGGGCGGCAAGGCGTACAAGGACTCCTTGAAGACGCGCGAACTCGCCGTGTCCGAAGGGTGGGTGATGCGGCGTCACCCGGTCGCGCTGGGGCACAAGGCCCGGCGTGCGCCGGTGCGTGCGCTGCGCAATGCCGTCGTCGCACGCCCCCAACTCTTCGAACCCGCCGACCGGCTGCTCAAGCAGGTGGGACGGTTGCGGCGGAGCGTCTGAGCCACGGCGGACGTCTTGCGCCGGTGCGCTCCGGGTGTGCGTTCGCACACCGGACGGTGCGTCAGGAACAAAGGACACCAAAGGAGGAGGCTCCGACTCACCTCTTGCCATACAGTCTCAAGCTTCAATACCGTCGTACATCTACCCGCATCGGTCCATCAGTTCTTGCGGCTCCGGGGAGGGGCTCCAGTCGCCGCGATGGATCCGGGGCGGGGCGCGGCAGGGGGTGCCGCGCTCGGCCGGGGAGATCCGTGTCGAGTCGCGTGCCGCGCGGCCTGTGCTCTTCGCCAACTCATCCTGTACGCACGGCGGTTGATCGCCGCACCGGACAGGGTGAGACCCCCTTTTCGAACCGGACACACCATGGGACCGCTCGGGGGCGGGCGGTCCTCCGGACGAGAGGGAAACAGAGAATCATGAGTTCGTTCCTGCGCCCGGCGGCCGGTCAGGACCACGACCGGGACCCCGGGACCGACGCCGGCGGCGAGACCGCCCGGCCCCTCGAACCACCCGCCCAGTACCGCCCGGTGTCGCCGCAGTTCGCGATAGCACCGCCGGTCAGCGTGGTGATCCCCGCGATGAACGAGGCGGAGAACCTGCCGTACGTCTTCAAGACCCTGCCGTCCTGGATCCACGAGGTGGTCCTCGTCGACGGCAACTCCACCGACGACACCGTCAAGGTGGCCCGGGAGCTCTGGCCGGCCGTCAAAGTGGTCGAGCAGCAGGGCAAGGGCAAGGGCGACGCCCTGATCACCGGGTTCGCCGCCTGCTCGGGCGAGATCATCGTGATGGTGGACGCGGACGGCTCGGCCGACGGCAACGAGATCGTCAGCTACGTCTCGGCCCTGGTGGGCGGCGCGGACTTCGCCAAGGGGTCCCGGTTCGCCAACGGGGGCGGCACGGACGACATGACGCCCATCCGCAAGCTGGGCAACCGCGTCCTGTGCTCGATCGTCAACCACAAGTTCGGCGCCCGCTACACGGACCTGTGCTACGGGTACAACGCCTTCTGGAAGCGCGTCCTGGACGACATCGCCCTGGACTGCGCCGGCTTCGAGGTGGAGACGCTGATGAACATCAGAGTCGTCAAGGCCGGCCTGCGGGTCCAGGAGATCCCCAGCCACGAGTTCGTCCGCATCCACGGCGCCAGCAACCTGCGGGCCGTGCGCGACGGGCTGCGGGTCCTCAAGGTCATCCTGCGCGAGCGCGGCTCCCGGCGGCGCCGGCATCCGGCCCGCCGGCCGCTGGCCATCGCGCCGGCCGCGAGCCGCGGGGAGGTGTCTTGAGCACAGCGCCGGCGGAGCGGACCTCGGCGCCGGACGTCTCGGTGGTCGTCTGCGTCTACACCGAGGACCGCTGGGGCGACATCCTCGCCGCGGTGGCCTCGGTGGCCGCGCAGTCCTACCCGGCGCGCGAGACCCTGCTCGTCGTGGACCACAACCCGGCGCTGCTGCGCCGGCTGGCCAAGGTGTACGGCGACGACGGGCTCGGCGCGCCGGACGGCACCGCGGGCCGCGTCCGGGTGCTGGCCAACGCCGGTCCGCGCGGCCTGTCCGCCGGGCGCAACACCGGCGTCGCGGCCTCGTCCGGGGAGGTGGTCGCCTTCCTGGACGACGACGCGGTGGCCGAGCGCGACTGGCTGCTGCACTTCGCCCGGGCGTACGCCGATCCGCGCGTGATGGCGGTCGGCGGCCGCACCCAGCCGGTGTGGGCCTCGCGGGCCCGGCCCGCGTGGTTCCCCGAGGAGATGGACTGGGCGGTGGGCTGCACGTACCGCGGCCTGCCGCCCGGCCGGGTGCGGGTGCGCAACGTCCTCGGCGGCAACGCCTCGTTCCGCAGATCGGCCCTGACGGCCGTCGGCGGGTTCGCCTCCGGCATCGGCCGGGACGGCCACCGGCTACCGCTGGGCTGCGAGGAGACGGAGCTGTGCATCCGGCTGGCCCGGGCGGTGCCGGGGGCGGTGCTGCTGATCGACGACCGGGCGGTGATCCACCACCGGGTCCCGGCCGAGCGGGAACGGTTCGGCTATCTGCGCACCCGGGCGTACGCCGAGGGCCTGTCCAAGGCGCTGGTGGCGCACAGCGTCGGCGCGCGCGACGGGCTCGCGTCCGAGCGCCGCTACACCACCCGGGTGCTCCCGGCGGGCGTGGCGCGCGGGCTGCGCGACGCCCTGCTCGGCCGGCCCGGCGGCGCCGGGCGGGCCGCGGCGATCCTCACCGGGGTGGCCGCGGCGGCGGCCGGTTACGCGCTCGGCAGCGTCCGGGCACGCCGGGGCGGCGGGCGCTTCTCGACGGAGGGGGCCGCGGTGGCGGGGACCGCCGTGGACGGGCCGTCCGACGCCGGGGAGGGGGGCGTATGACGACGACACCCGCCGAGGTGCCGATCCTCATGTACCACTCGGTGGCACACTCCCCCTCCCGGGCGGCGCACGCGCTGTCCGTCGCGCCGGAGGCGTTCGCCGAGCAGATGCGGCTGCTGGACGCGGCCGGCTTCGTCCCGCTGACGACCCGGGAACTGGCCGGGGCCTGGCGGGACGGCCGTCCGCTGCCGTCGAAACCGGTGCTGATCACGTTCGACGACGGCTACGAGGGCGTGCACCGGCACGCCCTCCCCGTCCTCGCCGAACACGGTTTCGCCTCAACGGTGTTCGTCTCCACGGGCTGGCTGCGCGGGCCGTACGACACCGGGGGCGCGCTCGACCTCATGCTCACCTGGGACCAGGTGCGCGAGCTGGCCGAGGCCGGGGCCGAGATCGGCGGGCACAGCCACACCCACCCGCAGCTCGATCAACTGCCCGACGCGGGGCTGGCGTTCGAGCTCGGCCGGTGCCGGGAGATCCTCACCGGCGAACTGGGCCGGCCGCCGGTTTCGTTCGCCTACCCCTACGGGTATTCCAGCCGCCGGGTGCGGCAGGCGGTGCGCTCGACCGGCTTCGGGATCTCGCTGGCGGTGGGCAACGGTCTGGCCGCCCGCCGGCAGGGCCCGTACGCGGTGCGCCGGGTGACCGTGCGCCGTACGACGGGGATCCCCGACTTCGAACGCATGGTGCACGGCCGGGCACTCGGCCGGCTGTTCGCCGCCGACCGGGCCCTGACCAAGGGGTACGCCGTCGTCCGCAGGGGCCGGCAGGCGATGAGAAAGGCAAGAGGGGCGCGTGGCTGACACGTCCACCCAGGACCCGTCCGCACGGGACGTGTCCGCACGGACCGAGGAGCGGGCGGTGGCACCGGCGGGCCGCGGATTCCGGCTGCCGGGACGGGGCGGGGGCGGCGGACGGGGCGGAGGGGGCCCCGGCGGCGACGAACAGGGCGGGCACGGCGGGAATGACAAGGGGGGCAAGAGGGGCGGGAGCGGCGGCAGCCCGCTGTTCCGCAACGCGTTCGCCCTGATGCTCAACACCGGCATCAGCGCCGTGCTCGGGGTCGGCTTCTGGCTGATCGCCGCCCGCTACTACAGCGAGGACGCGGTCGGCCGCGGCTCGGCGGCCATCGCCGCCATGAAGCTGCTCGCCGGCCTCACCGCGGTCACCCTGACCGGAGCGCTGGCCCGCTTCATACCGGTCGCGGGCCGGACGACGGGACGGCTGGTGGTCCGTACGTACGCGGCGAGTTCCCTCGTCGTCGCCGTCGCCGCGGGCGTCTTCCTGTTCACCCTCGACCTCTGGGGCCCGTCCTACGAGGCGCTGCGCGGGCCGTCGCACGGCCTGGTGTTCGTCGCCGCCGTCGTCGCCTGGTCGCTGCTGACCCTCCAGGACGGCGTGCTGACCGGGCTGCGCCAGGCGGTGTGGGTGCCGGTGGGGAACACCGCGTTCTCCGCGGCCAAGCTCGCCCTGCTGATCGCCCTGGCGGCGGCGCTGCCCGGGACCGGGGTGTTCGCCTCCTGGGTGGTGTCGATCTCCGTCTCGGTACTGCCGCTGGGCTGGCTGGTGTTCCGCCGGCTGGTCCCCGAGCACGTCCGGGCGACGGAGGCGTCCGCGCGCCCTGCCTCCGCCCGCGAGATCGGCCGGTTCCTGGCCGGGGACTACACCGGGTCGCTGTTCTCGCTGGCCGTCGTCTACCTGGTGCCGGTGCTCGTCGCCTCGCAGATCAGCTCGGCCGAGAACGCGTACTTCTACATCGCGTCCACCATAGGCGGGACGGTCAACCTGCTCGCCATCAACATGGGCGCCTCGCTGACCGTCGAGGGCTCGCACGACCCCGAGCGGCTGGCGGAGAACTGCCGGGCCGCCCTGCGCCGGATGGCCAAGCTCATGCTGCCGGTGTGCGGGCTGCTGTTCGTCCTGGCGCCCTGGATCCTGGGGGTCTTCGGTCCCGCTTATACAGAGGCGACGCCGCTGCTGCGCTGGTTCGCGGTGGGCGCGGTGCTGCGGGTGGTCATGGAGACGTACTTCGCCGTGCTGCGGGCCCAGAGCCGGACGGCCGGACTGGCGTGGCTCCAGGGGCTGTTGTGCTTGCTGGTCCTGGGCCTGACGCTGCTGCTCCTCCCCCGCATGGGGCTGACGGGGGCGGGGGTCGCGGAGATCTCCAGCCTGACGGTGATCGCCTCGGTGGCGGCGGTGAAGCTGTGGGGCGTGCTCCGGGCCCCTTCCCGGCCCCGGGCGGTCGCGCCGGAGCGCGCCGCCGAGGCCGCCCCGGACGGCGACCTGGCCGACCTCGCGTCCCGCCGGCACCGCGCCCGGGCCGCGGAGACCGGCTACGGCACCCGCTGGGCCCTGCGCGCCGCCCTGGACGCGGACACCCTCCCCCTCGGCGTCCGGCTGGACTTCGACCACCTCGAACGCCGCCCGGACGTCCGCCTCTCCCCCGAGCCGCTCGCCCTCCGCGCGGAGGGCACGGGCCGGGGCGCGCCGCCGTTCCGGGGGGACGGCACCGCACGCACGGCACCGGGCGGCACGCCGAGGCCCGGCGGCGACGCGGTGGCCGCGCCTCAGAACGCCGGGGAACCCCCGGCGGCCACGCCTCAGGCCGCCGGGAACCGCCCGGCGGGCACGCCTCAGGCCGCCGGGAACCGCCCGGCGGGCACGGACGACGACCGGACGACGGCACGGGGGCACGGGGGCCGAGGGAGCATGGACACACCGGAGAACACCGACGGCCACCGCCCGGACGCCGCCCCCGCCCGCGGCGGCGTGCGCCTCCGCAAGGAGCGGACGGGTGCGGCGGGGGGCGGGGAACCGGCTCCGCGGGCGCACGTGCGGGCACGGACGGACGAGGATCCGGGCAGAAGCGCGGGGCCGGGCGCGGGCGCGGGTCCGGAGGCGGATGTGGGCGCGGCCCCCGACGGCCGGGTGCGCCCGGCGGCGGACGCGACGGGCCCGGCGACAGCGGGAGACACGGCGGGCCCGGCCCGAGAGCCGTCCGTCCCGGACCGCCGCACCGCCGAGGCCGCCGAAGCCGCCGAGGCCGCCGCGCCCGCGTCGCGCGGCCCGTCCGGGCCGGCCGCACCGGAGGCCACCGTGGCGCTCTCGGGCACGACGTGGCGACACGAACGGGCGGAAGCGGCACCCCGGGAGGCCGGGCGGACGGCACGGGAACCGGGGGCCCGCCCGGGCCCGGTGAACGGCGGAGGCGGGGCCGTCGTCGACGTCCGGAATCCGGCGGAGGCGGAGGCGGAGGGGGAGGAGGAGGCGGCCGGAACCGCGCCCCCCGAGGCCCGTGAACCGCGGGCGGCGACGGCCGGACCGGCCCACCCCGACGGCGACGGCGACGGCCGGACCGGTGCGCCGGAGCGCCCGGACCCGGCGGGCCCGAACGGTCCGGCGGGGCCGAACGGTCCGACGACGTCCTCCGGCACGCCGACGCGTACCGCGCAGGCAGTGGCCGCCCGGCCGACCGAAGCGGCGGAAGGGCGGACGGCGCCCACCGGTCGGGCCACTCGGTGGGCCGGCCGGTGGGCCACCCGGACCGGCCGGTGGACCGGTCCCCGGCGACGGCCCGAAGCCGGGATCTGGATCCTGCTCGCCGCCGCGCTCACCCTCTACTGGCTCCCCCTCCGGGCCCTCGGCGAGGTCAACCTCGAAGGGATGGGCGGCCTCGGGCTGGTCTCGGTGCTGCCGGTGGCGACCCTCGTCGGGGCGGCGCTGCTGGTCGTGTGCTTCGCCGCCGCGCTGGTGCCCGCCCGGCCCCGCACCTGGCTGCTCGCCGCCGTCCTGCTGGCGACGGTGGTGTCCCTGCACGCCGTACCGGCGGTCCTGGAGGACCGCCCCCGCTTCGCGACGGCCTGGCAGCACCTGGGCTTCCTCGACTACATCGACAGAACGGGCACCGCCGCGCCCGACCTGGACGCGCGCTGGAGCTGGCCGGGCTTCTTCGCGCTCGCCGCGTTCGCCGCGCGGGCGTGCGGCGTGGACGACCTCACCGAGGTGCTGCGCTGGTGGCCGCTCGCCGTCCAGCTCCTCTCGCTCGCGCCGCTGGCACTGCTCCTGCGGGCCGTGCGGGCGCACTGGCGGGCCAAGTGGACGGCGCTGTGGCTGTTCGCGCTCTGCGGCTGGGTCGGCCAGGACTACTTCTCGCCGCAGTCCCTCAACTACGTCTTCTACCTCCTCTTCGTGGCCGTGCTGCTCGTCTGGTTCCGCTGGCCGGGCGAGCTCCCGGGCCGGCGGCTGCCCGGCGAGCGCCGGGTGGAGGAGACGGACCGCCGGACGCGGACCCTCCTGCTGGGCGTGCTGATCGCCCTGTTCGCGGCGTCGGTCGCCAGCCACCAGCTCACGCCGTTCGTCATGCTGGGGGTGCTGACGGCCTTGGTGCTGGTGCGCCGCTGCACGCTGCGCGGCCTGCCGCTCCTCTGCGGCGTGCTGCTGGCGGTGTGGGTGGGGTTCCTGGCGGAGCCGTACTGGTCGGGGCATTTCGACGAACTGTTCGGCGGGCTGGGCTCGTTGGGCGGCAACGTCTCGTCGTCCGTCGCGGGCCGCATCGAGGGCGGCAACCCGGTGCACAAGCTGGTGCTGTACACCCGGGTGGCGCTCGCCGGCGGGGTCTTCGCGCTCGCCGCCCTCGGCTGGTGGCGCCGCCGCCGGGCGGGCGTGGGCGACACGGCCCTGGCCGTCCTGACGTGCGTGCCGTTCCTGGCGTTCGGCATGCAGTCGTACGGCGGTGAAGTGGCCCTGCGCGTCTTCCTGTTCGCGGTGCCGGGCGCCTGCGTCCTGGGCGCCCTGGCCCTCTTCCCGGCGACCGGGCGGAAACCCCGCCCCCTGGCCGCCCCCCTGTGCGCGCTGACGGCCGGCCTGGTCCTGCTGTTCGGCTTCCTGGTGGCCCGCTGGGGCAACGAGGACTTCGAACGCGTCCGCCCGGGCGAGGTGGCGGCCATGGACTACGTCTACGCGCACGACAGGCCGACCGTAAAACTGCTCTGGATGAGCAGCGACACGCTCAACAACGTCACTCCGGCCATGCCCTGGGGCACCCGTGACATGGAACGCGTCCTGTACGAGCCGACGCTCGCGCCCCGCGACCCGTCAGGCGGCGCGCCGGACCTTGTCACGGCCCTCCGGGCGGCCGGCCCGAACGCGTACCTCGTCCTCAACCACGGCCAGTCGACGTACCTGGAACTCAGCGCCGGCTACACCGCGGACTGGGACCACCGCATGCGCCGGGCCCTGGACCGCCGCCCGGAACTCCGCCGCGTCCTGACCAACACCGACGCGGCCCTCTACGAACTCCGCGACAAACCCCCCGGCCCCGCGGACCCACCCCACCCCGGCCCCACCGGCCCCCACATCACCTGGACCCCCGTCTCCCTCACCGGCGGCGTCATGGCCCTCGCCCTGCTGCTCCTGCTGACGGCCCGGGAACTGACCCGGGTGGGCATGCGGCCGGGAGTACGGCAACTGCGCTGGATGCAGGGCTCGTTCTGGTTCGCGATGCCGCTGCTGGCGGTCCTGGTGGCGGTCCTGGTCCAGCGCCTGGCGACGATGTCGTGAGGCCGCCCGGCCCCCGCCTCAGCCCTCCGTCAGCAGGCGGGGGATCTCGCCCTGCGCCCACCGGGAGACGCCGGCGAGACAGCCGACGGCCGCGTCGACATCCCCTTCGGCCGTCGCCCGCCCGGTCTGGCAGTCGAACCCCGTCAGCCCGGTGACGTCCTCGACGATGCCCGCCATGCGATACGCCTCCGCGACGATCCGCCGCGCCGCCTCGCCGTCATGCCGGTACGCCAGCGCGATCTCCGCCGACTCCCCGTCGTAGTCGAGCTGAACGCGCCCCACGTCACCGTTGCGCTCCAGCGTCAGGCCGTAGCGGAACTCCTCCGTGACCACAGGCCCGACCTCCGCACTCACCCGGCGCACGACCTCCTCCCACGCGGCGCGCTGCCCCGGCGTCAGGCTCATGGGCTCCGGCTCGGCCTCGGGATCGAAAGCGGCATTCCTGAGATCGAGCGATTCGGCGACCGTACGGCCGGGGAGCCGGCGGACGAAGGTGATGTCGTAGGGCATCGTGTAGGGTCACTTGTTTCGTGGAGTATCAGATCCAGACAGTAGTCGAGGTTCCCATACCGGCTGGTCAGCTCGGACGGTGGGGGTACTGCGCTTGCATGCCAGCCGTTCTCAGCAGGCACACCGTACGGCGATGTGCAGAACTGCGCACGATTATCGAAGCCGCGTGCGCGATCGTCCCCAACTTGATCACCGCACGAGCACTCCACACCAATTTCCGTCTTCTAGCACGCAGTTGCACTACAGGACGTCTCGTCGGATCCATGCAATGGGTCCGACGCTCCTGCGGCGCTTGGCGCCCGTGCGATGACCAGCCTTTCACCGCGTGTGAGTGGGAAGACTGCACCTGCCGACAGAAGTGACCATAGGAACCGCTTCCGCGTATAAGTGCGTCAAGGCGCCAGATTCGCACCTCCGCTCGTGATGTCAGTGGTGGCTGCCATGCTGACCGCATGACTCCGTGGAACCTGATCGACCTCGACGCGGCCCTGCGCGCGAGTTGGGCCGCTGACACCTGCTCGCCCGACGACCGAGCCGAATGGTGCCCCGCGAACCCCGCCCGGGGGCACTGCGACATCACGGCGCTCGTCGTGAACGACGTGTTCGGTGGTGACCTCATGGTCGGCGAGGTGCACCTCGACGGTGAGCAGCACGGCTTCCACTGGTGGAACAGGCTGGCCAGCGGGGTGGAAATGGACCTGACGCGCGAGCAGTTCCGGCGGGGGCAGACGGTGACCGCGGCGCGCGTCGTGGAGCGGCCGCCGGGTCCGCTCCGCCGTTGGGAGCAGTACCTCCTGCTACGCGAGCGGGTGATACGGCACCTCGGTCACCTGCCGGGGCCCGCCGCCTGACCGGGCGACGTCCTGGCAGCGCATGGGGGTGCGGGGGCGGAGCCCCCGCGGAAACGGCGAAAGGGTGGGGCCGGGGCGACACCCCATCACCCCAGCCACCGCACCTCGTACCCCTTCAACTCCACCGCCCGCCCGTCCACCCGCACCTGTACGTCCGCGTCCCGCGTGTTGACGACCACCGTCGCGTCCCGCGACGCGAGCGCCTGGACGTCCGTGCCGGCGCCCGTGACGTCCGGCCGGCGGACCTCCTTCCCCGGGGGGAACTCCCGGGCGAAGCGGGAGAGGAGGTCCATCATGGGCAGCCGCCCCCCGCCTCCGCCGAGCTCGGTAGGGCTCCAGAGGCAGCCGGGGCAGCTGCCGGTGCCGGTCTCGGGGTTCCAGTAGAAGGCGGCGGAGACGCCGGACTCGGCCATGTTCATCATGGCCGTCGCCTGGACGGCGACGCGGTGCTCCTCGGTCCAGCCGGCCCGGTTGTCCTGGGCGTCGGGGGGTTCGACGTACCACTCGGCCCACCAGACGGGCAGGCCGGTGGTCTTCCGCAGCCACGCGGTGACGTCGGCGAACTTGCGGGTGGCGCGGAACTCGTCGGGGAGGAGCCGGTTGCCGTCCCGGGTGTAGCTGGAGCCGTCGACGACGACGAAGTCGGCGCCCGCCTTGTGGCGGTTCCAGTACTCCAGGGCGTCGACGGCGCGCTGGTCGACGATCCCCCACGGGCCTTGCAGGGACGAGATGTTGGAGGCCGTGTCGGGCGGGTTGCTGTCCATGACGACGTACGGGCCGCCGATGAGGACGTCGTCCCGCTGTTTTCTGATCTCCTCGTAGACGAGGTTGTAGAGCTCGGTGTACCCCTCGTAGTCCCAGCGCTTACGGGATTCGTCGTAGAAGCCCTTGAGCTCGTTCCAGACGATGAAGTGGTGGACGTCCGGGTAGCGCTTGGCGACGACTCCGGCCAGTCGGGCGAAGTCCCGGTAGTGGCCGCGGTCGGGAGCCTTCTCCAGGGACTTCTGGGACCAGTCGGTGCGCGATCCGCCGCCCTTCATCCAGTCGGGGGCGCAGCAGAGGGTGAGGACGGGCGCCCCGCCGGAGCGGCGCATCAGGGCGACGCGGCGGTCGAGGTCGGTGAAGTTGTAACTGCCGGGCCTGGGCTCGGGGTTGTCCGCCCCCCAGCCCATGATGTGCTGGTTCTGCGGCAGGGACTCGGCTGCGAGCAGCTTGGCGGCGGTGCGCCGGGCGGTGTCCTCGCCGCGGTCGGCGCTGTACTGGGTGTGGGTGAAGCCCCATCCGACCTCGGCCCGCTCGTCGTACGGCGTGCCGTCCCGGGAGCGCCAGTCGGCGAGGATCGCGGCGAGCAGCAGGGCCAGGGCGCAGGCCACGACCGCGAGCAGGGCGGTCAGCCGCCACCGCCCCCGTTTCGGCAACGCCGGTCCCCCGGCAGCCGGTCGCCCGGCATGACGTCCCATCACCGGCCAGGGTATCGGCCGGAGGGGCCGGTCCGGGGGCTTCCGGCCGATCGGTGGTGGTGAGCGGTTTCGGGTGGTGGACGCTCCTGCCCCTGGGTATCCGTACTCAGTTCCGGTCCGACAAGTTGAGTAAGCCGTCCCTGCCGGCGGGCGGGGCCCGTGGCGTGGAATCGCCTCATGGAGAAACACCCGCCCCAGGAGCCGACCGTCGCCACCGTGGACACCCCGATCGCAGGGGTGAGCCACAAGGCGGTAGTGCGGCGGTGGCTCGTCCTCGCGGCCGCGGCCGCGCTGCTCTTCTGGGCGTGCACCGCGGTGTCCGACTTCTTCGAGAACCTCGACGGCGGTCCCGTACGGACCGCGGCGGACTACCGTACGCAGGACATCAGGACCCGTGAGGCAGGGAAGGCGGCTGTCGCCGGCCTCCGCCCCGGCGACGGCGACGCGTCCGGCCGGATGAGCAAGGAGAGCAGCACCTCGTGCGTCGACGACCTGGGGGCCGACGGCGACGGGGTGACCAGGGACCAGCCCCACTACACATGGAGCCTGGACTACGCGCGCAAGGCGGACTACCTGGCCGACCTCGACAGGCTCCGCACGTCATGGCGGCGGCACGGCTGGAAGGTCGAGGAGGTGCCGGATCCCGAGGACGCCGATCGCCCCACGCCGCGCTGGCCGGAGATCCGCACCGTCGCCGACCACGGCATCACCCTCTCCATGGGCACCAACCGGTACACGAACAAGCCCGTACTGTCGGCCGACGGCGGCTGCGTCCGCTACCGGACCGACCAGGGAGTCGCCGCCCGTGAGACGTCGGGCGCGGCCGGCGGCCGGACCCCCGCCCGGGAGGGCACCGTCACCTACGACGACGGCGTCCGCGTCTCCATCGGTCCCGTCCGGCCCGTCACCCTTCCCGCCGGCACGACGGACGACGGCACACCGGTGACCCACGCCTACCAGGTGCCCGTCATCGTGACGAACGGCAGCGGAGCCCCGGTGGAACTCCGCAGCTACGACATCGGGAGCCACAGGAACGCGAACCCCGGCGTCAAATGGCTCAACGGCTTTCCTGCAGAGCTCCATTCGGGGCAGCGGGAGGAGGTCGGGGAGGGCGAGTCGACGCGCCTGGAGTTCATGTTCACGGCGGAGAAGAAGCCCTCTCACCTGGAGTTCCTGTACCACCCCGGCGAGCTCCACCGGCCCTGCCCATGGGCCCTGTCCGTCCCCTGAACCGGCCCCCGCCCGTCAGTCCCCGTACACCGCCCGCAGCGCCTCCTCCGCCGCCGCCAGCGCCGCCGTCCGGTCCAGGCCGAGCCGGTGGGCCCGTTCGGCGTAGGCGCGGGCGGCGGTCGCGGCCTCGCGGTCGGCGGTGTCGCCGGGGGCGGCGACGAAGGTGCCGTTGCGGCCGTGGGTCTCGATCACGCCGTCCGCCTCCAGGGCCCGGTAGGCCTTGGCGACGGTGTTGGCGGCGAGGCCCAGTTCCTCGGCGAGGCCGCGGACCGTCGGCAGCCGGTGGCCGACGGGCAGCGCGCCGGAGCGGGCCCGGTCGGCGATGTGGGCGCGGATCTGCTCGTAGGGCGGTTGGGGCGCTTCCGGGTCGACGGTCAGGTGCAAGGCCACGTGGTCTCCTGGCTGGCTGGGCGGTGTGTGTCACCCATTGTGCGCCGTCCGTGGCCTCCGCTCGGTGTCCGCGGGCCCGGCCGCCGCCCCGCGCCCCCTCGCACCCGCGGGTCGATTCACACCCGTAGGTCGATCCCGCCCGTCCGCAGCCACCCGTCCAGTCCGAGGACGAGTTCGACGGCCCCCCGGTACTGGTCGCCGGACTCCTCCGAGAGGGCGTCCCGGAGCGCGTCCTCGCGGAGCAGCGGCCGGACGGGGGCGTCCCGGTCGGCGGCCAGTTCGCGGAGTTCGGCGCGGAGGGCGGCGCCGTAGCGCGGGTCCTGGGTGGCGGGGTACGGGCTCTTGACGCGGTCGGCGACGACGTCGGGCAGGACGTCGCGGACGGCGGCGCGCAGCAGGGACTTCTCGCGCCCGTCGAAGGTCTTCATCGACCAGGGGGTGTTGAACACGTACTCGACCAGCCGGTGGTCGCAGAACGGCACCCGCACCTCGAGACCGGTGGCCATGCTGGCCCGGTCCTTGCGGTCGAGGAGGATCTGGACGAACCGGGTGAGGTGGAGGTGACAGACCTCGCGCATGCGCCGTTCGAGACCGGTCTCGCCGGGCAGCCGGGGCACTTCGTCGAGGGCCTGGCGGTAGCGGGCGTCGACGTAGCCGGGCAGATCGACGGCGTCGAGGACGTCCTTGGCGAGGAGCGAGCCGAGGGCGCTGTCGCCGCCGGCGAAGGTGTGGGCGACGCCGGCCGCGACCCACGGGAAGGTGTCGGCGTGCACGGCCGCCGGGTCGTGGAACCACTTGTAGCCGCCGAACACCTCGTCGGCGGACTCCCCCGAGAGGGCGACCGTGGACTGTTCGCGTATCGCCTTGAACAGCAGGTAGAGCGAGGTGTCGCCGTCGCCGAAGCCGGTGGGCAGGTCGCGGGCGGTGAGCACGGCCCGCCGGTGGCCGCGGTCCATCAGGGCGGCGGTGTCGAGGACGATGTCCCGGTGGTCGGAGTGGACGTGCTCGGCGAGGGCGTGGGCGTACGGGCCGTCGGGGGTGCCGCGCAGGTCGTCGGGGACGAAGTGGTCGGTCTGGCCGGCGAAGTCGACGGAGAACGAGCGGACCGGCCCGCGGCCCGCTTCCGCGAGGCCCTTGGCGGCGAGGGCGGTGACGGCGGAGGAGTCGAGTCCGCCGGAGAGCAGGGTGCACAGCGGGACGTCGGCGACGAGCTGGCGGGCGACGATGTCGTCGAGGAGCTCGCGGACGCGCGCGACGGTGGTGGGGATGTCGTCGGGGTGCTCGCGCGCCTCCAGCGCCCAGTAGCGCCGGACGGTGGTCCGCGCGGTGGACCCGTCCCGGCGGATCCGGACGGTGTGGCCGGGCCGCACCTCGTGCAGCCCGTCGTAGACGCCGTGGCCCGGCGTCTTGACGAAGGCCAGCACCTCCGCCAGCCCCTCCGCGCCGACGGTCGCGCGGACGGCGGGGTGGGCGAGGACGGCCTTCTGCTCGGAGCCGAAGAGGACGCCGCCGGGCGTGGGGTGGTAGTAGAGCGGCTTGATGCCCATCCGGTCGCGGACGAGGAGGAGTTCCTCCGTGCGCGGGTCCCAGAGGGCGAACGCGAACATGCCGTTGAGGCGCTCGGTGAACGCCTCGCCCCATTCGAGGTAGGCGTGCAGCACGACCTCGGTGTCGCTGCTGGTACGGAACGTGTGGCCGCGGCCGGCGAGTTCGGCGCGCAGCTCGCGGTAGTTGTAGACCTCGCCGCTGTAGGTGAGGGCGAGCCGGGTGCGGCCGTCGTGCTCGACGAGCATCGGCTGCCGGCCGCCCTCGATGTCGATGACGGCCAGCCTGCGGTGGCCGAACGCGGCGTGGGTGTCCTGCCAGATGCCCGAGGCGTCCGGTCCCCGGCACTCCATCGTCCGCGTCATCGCCTCGAGCGCGGCGTGCGCCCCGGCGGTGGTGAGGTCCTGGTCGTAAGCGATCCATCCGGCGATTCCGCACATGGTCGCGGTGTCCCCTTTCGGCAGTCGCCCGGGGCTCTTCCGAGCGCTCCGGGGCACGGCTCGACCCCCGTCCGACGCGGACCGCCGCCTTCCGCGCGGGGCCGGCGACGGTTCGCGGGGGCGACGCTACGCCTCATAGATGCATGTACCAACCACACGTACGGAAAACCTTTCGCAAACCGATCGTTCTCCGCCATACGGTTCGCCGCATGCCTATCGCCCTCCGGGAGTTCACTCCCGCCGACGCCGAAGCCGTCGCCCAAGTCCGCCGCGCGGCGGTCCCGTTCATGGTCGTCACCGCCGAAGCGCTGCTCTGGGAACTGCGGACCGCGCCGCCGGAGCAGCGCTACCGGCTGCTCGTCGCCGAGACGGCGGACGGCCGGATCGCCGGCAGCGTCCGCATGGGTCTGTACACGGACGACGATTCCCGGCCGGACGGGCGGGCGTTCGCCTCGCCGTACGCCGATCCGCGGCTGGACGGGCCGGCCGCCGAGGCCGCCGCGTCGGCGCTGCTCGGGGCGGCCGAGGAGTGCCTGGCGGCGGCCGGCGCCGGCTCCGTCTACATCTGGGCGAACGACGACGGCCGCTCCCCCGCCCGGGCCGAGGCCCACGGCTACCGCCGGCTGCGCCGCGCCGGTTTCCTCCGGCTCGACCTCGCGGCCACCGAGCTGCCGCCCGCACCGGAAGCGCCCCGGGACGTCGAGCTGCGCCCCCTCGCGGACTTCGCCGACGACCCGCGCCCGATCCATGCCCTGGACACCGAGTGCGCGGCGGACGAACCGGCGGACGTGCCCGTCGTCGTCCCGCCGTACGAGGAGTGGCTCGACCGCGACTGGCGGCGGCCCGGCCTCGACCTCGCCCTCTCGACGGTCGCCGTCGTGGACGGCGTCCCCGCCGCGTTCACCCTCGTCCAGAGCGACGGCCACGGCCGCATGATGTCGGCCATGACGGGCACGGCGCGGGCCCACCGCGGCCGCGGCCTCGCCAAACTCGTCAAGAGCCGCGCCCTGCGGCGGGCGAAGGCGGCGGGCTGCACGGAGGCGTTCACGGGCAACGACGCGGGGAACGACCCCATGCTGGCGGTCAACGAGTGGCTCGGATACGTGTGGTCGGCGGCGGAGTGGCGGTACGTGCGGGAGCTCTGAGCGCGGGCCCGCGCGGCGGGGGCGGTTCGGCGCGCGCCTCCGCGTGCGCGTGCGCTGACGGCGACCTGTGCGCGTACGACGACGGGCCGCAACGGGGAACGAGCCGTCGGCGCGCGGCCCGGGGCCCCGCTCGTACGGGTGCGGCGGCGGCACACCCGGGTGGCCGGAACCCGACGGCACCACCGGCAGGTTCGGAACGCGCACGGCGACCGCACGCCGGAGCCGGCCGGCGTCCGCACCGAGGGACGCGACCGGCGTCAACACACCGGAGCCCACAGATAGTTGGGGACGTTCACATACTCCGGCGCGCCCGGCCGCAGCATCGGGGTGAGCACGGCGCGGACCGGCAGCCGGGCGGCGTCCAGCAGGCGGGTGCGGAGGACGGCCGCGGCGCCGGGCGGGAGCCGGTGCAGGGCGTCGTCGAGGCGGTCGCGCAGCAGGCGGAGGCCGTCGGCGCGGTCCGTCCCGGTGAGCACGGAAAGGGGCTCCACCGCGCACCGCCGCAGGGCGCCGGCGGCGAGGAGGTCGGCGACGGGACCGTCGTGCCCGGCGAGGATCCCCCGGTCGGCGAAGCCGAGGAGGTCCGCGGCCTCGCCGCCGAGGCGGGAGGCGAATCGCACGCCGTTCACGCGGGGGCCGGCGTGGTCCCGGTAGAGCAGCCGCAGCCGGGTGCGGCCGCGGTGTTCGTCCAGGACCAGCGCCAGGTCCCGGGGGTGGGTCTCCAGCGCGACGCCGTAGGAGAAGAGGGTGGTGCACCAGTCCAGCAGCAGCGTCAGATAGGCGTCGGCGAAGGCCCGCGCCGAACCCCCGTAATAGCGCCGGGCGAGCGCGCCGGCGACCGGTTCCCCGTCGGGCGTCCGGGCGGCCAGCGCGGCGACGGGCACGACGTGGACGTCGGCCGGTTCGTACGGGTCGCGGCGCACGCGGGCGGTGAGCAGCGGGTGTCCGGCGTGCAGGTGGGTGTCCGCGGCGGCGGGGAGGACGGAGCCGACGAAGCCCGGCTCGCACAACAGGACTTCCTCCAGGACCCGTTGCGTCACGACGCCGTCGGCGAGCGCGGCGGGGGCGGGTGATGTGCCGTCGGGGAGCGGCAGTTCGAGCCGGTACTCCGGCGCGTCGACGAGGACGAGGACGCCCGCCGACCGGGTCGGCACCACGTCCGCCCAGGGCTTCTCGGCGAGCCGCGCCGCACCGTCCAGGCCGGTGGCGCGCAGCGCCCGGGCGAGCGGCGGGCCGGCGGTCAGCGGGTGGACCGGCAGCATGGTGTGGGTGGCGGTGAGTTCGGGGAGCCCGAGGGCGTCGGGGGCCGGCCACCAGGGCGGCGGCTCCCCCGGGCCCCGCTGGACGGCCGCGCGGGGCAGGGCGACCCAGCGGAGCCCGAAGCAGGGGTGGAACTCCGGCTCGTAGACGGCGAGTTCGGCGGTTCGCGGCCGGCCCGTCGGGGGGTCGGGCCGGCGGGCGGCGAGGGCGTCGTACGCGAGGGCGCCGCGCGGTCCGGTCCACGCGGCGGCGCTCCGCCCGTACGCGGCGGCCAGCCGTTCGGCGACGTCCTCGTCGGTCCGCTCGCGGAGCCGCAGGGCGGCGAGTTCGGCGGCGCACGCGGCGGTGAGGGCGTCGAACCCGGCGCGCTCCCGGGGATCCGTCGCGGGGCGCAGCCGCTCCAGCACGGCGTGCAGGCCGGTGACCGGGCCGTCCACGGTCTCCAGCAGGGGCGCGCGGACCCGCGCCACGCCTCCCGGGCCGTCGTAGGCGACCGGAAGCAGGATCGTTTCCCCGGCGATGGTCAGCGCCAGCCGCTCCCCGTCCGGCCGGCTCACGGCCCGCGCCGTGCCGCGCAGCCGGCAGACGTCCTCGCGCAGCAGGGCGTCGAGGACGCGGACGACGAGCCGGCCCTCCACGTCACCACCCGGGCCACCACCCGGGGGCCGCCCGCTCATACGACTCCCTCCCGCGCGCGGTGCGGCGGGGTGGGCGCACGGAAGGGGAAGCGATCGGTCAGCCGCACGGGAACGCCTTTCGGGCCGGGGCGCGAGGACAGGTACCGCGGGGGCGCCGCGGGTACGCCGAGGGGACCCTCGGTGGTCCGGGGTCGGTCGGGAAGCTCTGCGGAGGGTGCCGGGTGCGCTAGACGGGGATCGCGACGCCGACGGCGATCGCGTGCAGCGGCGCGGGGCGCGCGCGGAGACGGTTCTCACTCACGGGACCGACCTTAGGTTAGGCAACCCTAACCCTGTCAACGAGGTTAAGCGATATGCCACTTACACCCCCATATATCCCGACGGAGCGAAAAGCCGCTTGTCCACGCCGCCCCGCCCTGGAACGGTCGTCCCATGCCGCAGACCACCGTCCGCCCCCTGCACGCCGGCGAATGGCGCCTCTACCGCTCCGTCCGCCTGGCGGCACTCGCCGACGCCCCCGAGGCGTTCGGCTCCACCTGGGCCGCCGAACGAGCCTTCCCGGAGGAGAGGTGGCGAGAGCGCCTCTCCCGTCGGAACACCTTCCTCGCGGAACGCGACGGCACCCCCTGCGGCCTGACGTCCGTACTCCTCACCGCGCCCCCGACGGCCGAGCTCGTGTCCTTCTGGGTCACCCCCGCCGCCCGCGGCTCGGGCACCGCCGACCTGCTCCTCGACACGGCCCTCGCCCACGCGGCCGCCCACGCCCGCACCGAACTCCGCCTCTGGGTCACCGCCGGCAACGCCCGCGCCGAACACTTCTACCTGCGCAGGGGCTTCACCCGCACGGGAGAATCCCAGCCCGTCCGCCCGGACGAACCCCACCTGGAGCACGCGATGACCCGCCCGACGACCGACGGCTGACGCACGCCGCAGCACACTCAGGCGAGGGTGCGGCAGAGATCCTCGTACCGCCCGCTCAGAGCGAGCAGCCGCTTGGTGTTCCGCCCGTTCTCGTCGCCGAAAAGCACGCTCATGTGATCCCGCGCGACGATCCACCGGTGCGCGGGGCGGTCCCCTCCCTGGAAGCCCGTGGCCCAGCCGTACCCCGACATGACGAACGTCCCGGGACGCCCCGGCGCGTAGCGCATCACCGCCGTACCGGAGACGTCCCGGTCGACGGACTTGCCCGTCCGCAGACTGGTGGCCCGCAGCGCCAAGGCACCGGACTCGACCGCGTAACGCGGGTTGCCCTCGGCGTCGTTCCACGTCTTCACCGTCAGATCACTGACCGGGAACTCGGCGCGAGCGGGAAAGGAACAGACGTCCCCGGCCGCGTACGCGAACGGCACCGACCCCGGATGCGTCACCACCGGCCCCCGCCCCCCACCGGCCGCGGCCTGCCCGACACCCCCGAAGCCTGCCAGCACCCCGAGCACGACGCCCCCGACCACCGCCGCACGCCTACCCTTTCGCCTCGCCCCTCGCACGGATCCCTCCCCGAAACGGTGACCTCGCCAGCCTAGGACGGCCCCCGGACCCGAACCACCTTTCCCCACAAGGCACGCAAGCGGCCGCGCTCACTTACGCACGAGTTCCCCGCCCCACACCCCCTCCCCGTACACCCGGCCGGGAGACCAGTCGTGCGGCACAGGGTCCCGGCCACCGGGAGGGGCGACGGCCGAGGCCCTGCCCGCAGGAACGGTCAGACCGCCTGCCTGCGCCAGGTGTCCAGCACGGTCCGGACGGCGCTGGAGACCTCGCCCTGCCGGCCTTCATCGGCCCACAGGTGCGCGTCGTGCTCGGTGAGCCTGATCGTCTGCCCGGTGACGACGGCGACGAAGTTGAACTGCCGGGTGCGGCGCCCGGAGCCGGAGCGGTAGTCGAAGTGCCCCAGGTAGCCGCCGACCTCTGCCACTGTCAGGCCGGTCTCCTCGGCGACCTCGCGCCGCAACGCCTCGATCAGGCTCTCGCCGGGCTCGACGCCACCGGAGGGCATCTCCCACAAGCCGCCGAGGTAGTCGTCGGCGGGGCGGTGCAGCAGCAGCACCTTGCCACCCTCGTCAGCGATGACGGCGCCGACGACGCTCTTCTCGACGCCGTCGCGCTCGGCGGTGCGGACGAGGGCGTCCAGAAGGTCGGGGGTGACGGTGGAGGAGGTCACGTCAGGTCCTTCGCGTGGGTGGCGACTTTGGCGATGGCGGTGGTGTAGGCGTCGGCCAGGCGGACTTCGCCCTCGCGATGCCACACCGGCAGCTTCAGCGTCGTGGCGTGCACGTGGTCCGCCACCGGGAAGCCGTCGGCGGGCAGACCGCGGCCGCCAGCGTAGCCGGGCAGCAGGACGCCTGGGGTGCGGAACAGCGGGTGGGTGTGCAACGGGCGGGTGGCCCCGGGAAGGTCGGCCTCGGTGGCGCCTTCGGCTCGGAGGGCGTCGAGGAACCGTTCGATCGGCAGGCCGCCGAGTTCGGCCGGCTCGTAGCGCAACGGCAGCGCGTACCACGACGGCTGTGCTGCTGCCGGCAGGTCGGGGACGCGGATGCCGGGGACGCCGTCCAGGGCCGCGCACATCCGGCCTGCCACCGCCCGGCGCCCGCTGAGGTGGTCCTCCAGACGGGGTGGATGCGCAGCTTCAGGCCCATGCCGGTGGTCGCGAAGCGGGCGAGCGGATGGTGGGCGGGGATCTCGCGGCGGCACCGCTTGTTGTACTGGCCGTGCAGCAGCACCCGGTAGTACAGCTCGGTGTCGTCGGTGGCGACGAACCCGCCCTCGCCGGCCGAGAGGGGCTTGGGGCCGTTCAGGCTGAACGCGGACGCGGCGCCGAAACTGCCGGTGCGCTGGTGGTTCCAGGTGGCGCCATGGGCGTGGGAGCCGTCCTCCAACAGCAGCAGCTCATGCTCGTCGGCGAACGCGGTCAGCGCGTCCATGTCCTCGGGCAACCCCCACAGGTGTACTACGACCACGGCCTTCGTCCGGGCGGTCAGCCGACGAGCGGCGTCCTCCAGGTCGAGCCGGCCGCGGTCGTCGACGTCGGCGAGAACGGGGTGAGCACCGAGGTGGAAGAGCGGGGTGGCGGTGGCGTGGAAGGTCAGGGCCGGGACGATGACCTCGTCGCCGGGGCCGATCCCGGCGGCCGCGTACATCGAGTGCAGCGCGGCCGTCCCCGTGCACGTGGTCACCACGTGCCGGACGCCGAGGTAGGAGGCGAGCGCGTCCTCCAGGTCGGCGACGATGCCGGAGCGGTCGGGGATCGAGACGGCCGTCTCCAGTTGGGCGGCGACCGCACGTCGGTCGGTGTTCTCGATCGGCGGCCACACGAAGTGCGGGCCCGGTGCCGTCACGACAGGCCGGCCGCCGAGCAGGGCGAGCGGGGAGTCGTTCATGCCGGGAACTCCCTCGGCTCGACCGGGCGGTTGGTGGCGGCGGACGCGTAAGCGGCGGCGAGGAACGCGGCGTGCGGCAGGTGGGCGGCCGGGCCGGACGGGTTGGGGGCGGTGCCGTCCAGGACGCGGCAGAAGCGGTCGATCAGGGTGGCGGGCGGGCAGGGCCAGGCCGGCTCGCGCCGCAACGCCTCGACGACCTGCCCGCCGGGGTCGAGGAGGCGGACGGTGCCGCGCTCGACGGCGAGCGTGCCGTGCGGGCCGGTGACGGCCAGGCGCTCGGTCTTCGGGCCGGCGGAGCGAGAGACCAGCAGCGAGCCGTACAGGCCGGAGTCGTAGGCGAGGTGGACCAGGGCGGTGTCCTCCGCGTCGTACTCGGCACCCGGCACGGCGGCAGCCGAGGTCCCCGCGAGGACGCGGTCGGGCAGCCCGAGATACCACAGGAGCAAATCGATGAGGTGGTAGCCCATGTCCGCCAGGCACCCGCCACCGGCGAGCTTCGCACGGCCACGCCAGCCGGCGGCCGGGTCGGGGCGGTGGAAGGTGTACCGGGCCTCGACCAGGTACGGGCTACCGATCCGCTCCAGCAACTGGAGGCCGGCGGTATAGACGGGGTGGAAGCGACGCTGGACGGTGACCATCAGCTCGATCCCCGCCTTCTCACACAACCCGGCCAGTTCGGTCGCCTGGTGGGGGTCGGTGGCGAACGGCTTCTCCTTGAGCACGTGCACCCCGGCCTCGGCACACGCGGCGACGACCTCCCGGCCCGCGTGGTGCGGCACCGCGGCGATGACGAAGTCCGGCCGGGCCTCCCGGAGCAGGCGCTCGACGGTGGTGAAGCCGGGCACCTGATGCCTGCCGGCCACGGCGGCCACCCGGTCTGCGTCGATGTCGCAGACCCCGACGAGCTCGGCGCGGTGGCACTGGGCGAGTCCGGGCAGGTGGTCGCTGGTGGCCTGGCCGCCGAGCCCCACCATTGCGGCCCTCTTGCGCGCGTTCATCGCTACATCTCCCTTCGGATGCGCGGGGGCGACCCGCCCGTCCGAGCCGCCTGCTCTTCGAGGACACCGCGGCCGCATCGTGAGCGGCAGGGGCGTTGCCGTGCGCCGCAAAGCCGTTTGCACTCCGTGCAAAGCCCCTCACGGGCCCGGTGGATGCGGATACGGTGTGCGGCGGCGCACTCCCGGCGAGCGGGGGACGGGTATGGACGCGGTCAGAGCACAGTCGGCACCGGCGGTGGACGGCAGCCCCGGGGAGCTGGTCCGGCAGGCGCGCAAGAAGCAGGGCCTGACCCTGGCCCGGCTCGGAGAGCTGACCGGCTACTCCGCGGCCCAGGTCTCCCGTTACGAGCGCGGCGTCTCGTCACTGACCGATGTCACCGTGCTGCGGCGCTTCGCCGTCGCCCTGAGCCTCCCGCCGCAGTCCCTCGGCCTGACCCCACAGCCGGCCGTCCGGCACGGGTGCGCGATCGGCCCGACCACCGCCTACCCCCGCCTCCCGGGCCCTAGGGTGGCGGGAACGGCTCGCCGAGAAGACGGGGAGGACCCGGTGCGGCGCAGGAAGTTGCTCGCGAATCTCGCGGTCACGGCGGCCGCGGCCGTCGGCGCCCCCGTCCTGCCCACCGGCAAGGCCCCGGGCGAGGACGCGGCCGTCGGCGAGACCTTGGTGGCTCGCGTGCGAGACGCCATGCTCGGCCTGCACGCTGACGTCGCCGTGCCGCCCACGGCGGTCCTGCGCGCCGACCTGGCCCGCGCCTTCACCGACTTCCACGCCTGCGCGTACGAGAGCCTGTCCGTGCGGCTGCCCCGGCTGATCTGTGCGGCCCACGCCCGGGCCGACGGCCAGGGCGTCGAGGAGGACGGGCTGCTGGCCCACAGCTACCTGCTGGCTACGCGCATGCTGATCAAGTTGGACGAGCAGCAGCTCGGCTGGATGGCCGCCGACCGCGCCCGCCAGGCCGCCGAAACCACCGGCGAACCGCTGCTGGTAGCGGAGGCCGCGCGGCAGCTCGCGGTTCTGGCCCGCAAGGCCGACTGGCACGATCAGGCTCTGTCCATCGCCCTGACGGCCGCCGACCACCCCGCCCTCCGCGGTGGTGAGCCGGCGCTGGCGGCCCAGCGGGGTCTGCTGGTCCAGTCCGCCGCGTACACCGTCGCCCGCGCCGGCGACGCGGCCGGGATGCGGGAGCTGACCGGCGAGGCCGCCGCCATCGCCCGGGAGCTCGGCCCGGCCGCGGTGCTGCGGGATCACGGCGGCGGATTCAGCCCCGTCACCGTCCAGCTCCACCTGGTCTCCGCCGAGAACTCCGCCGGCGACCCCTCCGCCGCACTCGCGGCAGCCAAGGCGGTGGTGCCCGGGAGCCTGCCGAGCACCGAGAGGCGAGCCCGCTACTACACCGACGTCGCCACCGCCCTCGCCCGCTCGGGCCGCCGGGACGACTGCATCCGCGCCCTCCTGGCCGCCGAACACCACGCCCCGGAAGAGACTCACGCCCGCCCGGCGGTGAAGTCCTTGGTCTCCGGGCTGCTGGTCTCCGGGCGGACGACCACCGAGCTACGCGGGCTCGCCGCCCGAGTCGGTGTCCTCGCCTGACGGCCCGATCGCCGGACACGACGGACCATCACCGTCGTACGGTCCGAACAGGCCCTCCCCCCTCACCCGGTGGCGGAGGCGCGGGACCGTCGCCGCCACCGGGTTCGAACGTCCCGGAAGCCGGGCAAACGTTTCTGCAGCAGCGGCGCGCAGCGCCTCAGCTCACCATGTCCGCGCACGTCGCCGGGGTGGCGTGGGCCGGGTCGAGGGCGTTGGCGACCTCCTTGAAGGCGACGCGGTCGATCATGCCGGTCGCGACGTGCTCGGAGAGGTCGATGGAGCACCGCTCCTGGAGGAGGATGTTGCGGACGTTCGGGCCGGAGAGGTACGAGGTCTGGTACGGGGTGACGACCTCGTCGTACTTGGTGGCGACGACCGTGTAGCGGACGCCGGGGACCGTGTCCGGGCGGGAGTTGAGCCGCTTGAGGAACTCCGAGCCGACGGCCTGGTCGGTGAGGCCGGGGGTGAGGCCGTGGATGGCCTGGCGGGCGCCCGGGACCTTGTCCATGAGCTTGGTGAGGCCCGAGAGGGTCGTGCCGTGGTTGGACGGGGCGAGCGCGGTCAGGGAGTTCACCTTGCCCGCGCCGTCCAGGAAGTTGAGGTAGTAGCGCGGCATCACGCCGCCGCCCTGGGAGTGGCCGACGAGGTCCACCTTCGCGGTGCCGGTGGCCGTGCGGACCTTGTCCACGTAGGCGGAGAGCTGGGCCGACGACTTCTCGACCGGGCCGAGGCCGTTGAAGAGCGGGACGCCGGGGAGCTGGCCGTAGTCCAGGGAGAAGACGCAGTAGCCCCGGTTCACCAGGTAGGGCGCGAGGAAGAGCCAGTTGTCCACCGAGTTGCCGAGGGTGCCGTGGATCAGGACGACGGGCCGGGGGTGGGCGGACGACGGTTTGCAGGAGAAGTCGTTCCAGCCACGGCTGACCGATCGTTCGCCGGCGGTGGCGGCCGGCGCCGCCGCGCCCGCGGCCAGGACCAGGGCCAGGGCGGGCAGCAGGGTGGCGAGGACCTGAAGGAGACGACGGAGACGGCGGACGCGGGGAAGTCTTCGGATTCCGGCCATGGGGGAACCTCGCAGGTGGGAGCGGGCGCACGGGGGCGACGCGACGGCCGACGGGGAGCCTCGCGCTGAAAGGGCATCAACTTACGTGCGAGTAGGTTGCGGGAAGGTCATGACTTCGTCAATGAGTTCGTCATCTCTTCGTTCGCACGAATCCGGCCAGTTACGTGGCAGTAACCGTGGGGTGGTACTCCGTGGTGCTCCGCGGCAGTCAGCGGTAAGCAGCGCGGCGCTCAGGCGACGTGCAGCGCCGCCGCCGGGCCCACCGCCGCCGGGCCGAAGCGGGCCCGCGCCCGGTCCACGGCCGCCTCCACCCGGCGCGCCTTGTCGTCGGCCGCGTCGAACGTCAGCTGCAACGGCGCCCCTTCGGCGTCGGCGAGCCCCTCGGCGCGCAGCGCCACCGCCCGGACCCGGGCACGCTGCAGGCCGAGCGCGCCGTGCAGCTCGTACGCCACGGCCGTCAACGCCGGGGTGTGGGCGGTCGGTTCGGGGAAGGTGCGGGTACGGGTGGTGGCGGAGCCGTCGGCGTACCGGACGGTGAGGGTGAGACCGCGGGCGACCTGGCCGTCCCCGCGCAGCCGGGCCCCGAGCCCGTCGGCGAGCGCGAGCAGGGCGCGACGGCGGCGCTCCGGGTCCAGTTCATCGGTGCCGAACCGGTGTTCCGCGCCCATCGAGCGGGCCCGCGCCTCCGGGGTCACCGGCGTGGGGTCGATGCCGTGCGCCCGCTCGTACAGCGTCCGCCCGGCCGCGGCGCCCAGGATGCGCTGGAGCGCGGGCAGCGGCGCGGCGGCGATCCGGCCGACGCTGTCGAGCCCGTACGCGCAGAGGGTACGGGCGGTGGCGGGGCCGACGCCGTGCAGCGCCGCGGCCGGCCTGCGGGCCAGGAAGGCGGCCACCTCGGCGTCGTCCGCCGGCAGCACGCGGACCGCGCCGGGCGGCGCGTCCTGGGCCGCCATCCGCGCCAGCATCGGGTTGGCGGCGACGCCGACCGCGCAGTCGACGCCGTACCGGGCGAGGGTCCGGACCCGCAGCAGGGCGGCGAGCCCGGCGGGGTCGCGGCCGAAGTACCGGGTCGCGCCCCGGACGTCGGCGAGCGCGGCGGCGGGCGGCAGCGCCTGCACGACGGGGGTGACCTCCGCGAGGAGGGCGAGGAGGCCGTCGTAGTCCTCCTCGTCGAGGGGGGTGTCCGCGGCCGCCGGGTGGAAGCGGACGTAGAGAACGGGGGTGGTGGGGAGCTCGGGCGCGTTCCCCGTCCCGCCCGGCGCGGCACCCCGGGTGTCCGCTCCCGGAGCGCCCGCCCCCGCGGCGTCCGCCCTCGGAGCATCCACGTCCGCGGCCCGCAGCCGTCGGATCCGGGCGTCGTCCGCCGGTCCGCCCGGCGCCGTCTCCGGCGAGCGGCGTCCCGGCGCCGCCTCCGGGCGATTCGGCACGGCCGTCAGGAGGCGCGCTTCCGGCGCGGGCCGCGAGGGACGACGACGGCTCGGCTCGGCGCTCGGAACACATCGGTCCGGCGTGGCTCCCCGGCCCCGCCCACCCGTCCCCACCGTCTCCGGCCCCGAGCGCGCATCCGGCCGCGGCCCCGCGCCCACGCACAGACCCACACCCGGACCCGGTCCCGAATCCGACTCCAGCTCCCTCTCCGAAACCGGACCCGGCTCCGGAACCGCCTCCGTCCCCGGAACCACCGTCAGCCTCCGCCCGACCCCGGCCCCAACCCCAGCTCCAGCCCCAGTCCCGCTCATCGCCCCGCACTCCCCTGACTCGCATGCCACAACTTCCGCCCGGTGGCGGCCCCTTCGCCCGCCGGCCGGAGGTCGGCCCACGGGTGCATCGCGTAGCCGGTGGGCATCTCGACGCGCCGCCGGGGAGCGGCCTCGGCAGGCTCCTCCGCCGGCCGGGCCAGCACGTCCGCCACCGCCTCCAGGCCGCCCTCCGCCCGGAGCGCGGCCAGCTCCGCCAGGTTCCAGGCCCGGACGCCGACGACGCTCAGGCTGCGCGGGCCGCGCCGCTGGACCGTGCCGCGGACCAGCAGCAGCCAGGAGTGGAAGACCGTATGGGCGCAGGCCGCGTGGGAGTCGTCGAAGAAGGCGCAGTCGACCAGGCCCGTGCCGTCGTCCAGGGTCGCGAAGACCACCCGCCGGCCGGACCGGATCGGCGGGGTCTGGGTGGCCGCCTTGGCGCCCGCGACCAGGACGGTCTCGCCGTGCCGCGCGTCGCGCAGCCGGCTCGCCGGGAGCGCTCCCAACTCCCGCAGAAAGGCACGGTGATCGGTCATCAGGTGGCGCGAGGTGTCCATCCCGAGCACGTTCAGCTCGGCGCCCAGCCGCTCCTTCGCGTCGAGGTCGGGCAGGCCGATCGGCTCGGTCCGCGCGTCGTCGACCAGGGTCGGCTGGGCGGCGGCGGGCCCCCGCTGGTGAGCCCCCCGTTGGTGGCGGTGGAGCTCGGCGAGGTGCAGGAGCAGGTCGCGGCGGTTGGCGCCGAACGCGTCCAACGCGCCGACGCGCGCCAGCCGTTCGGCGACGGGCAGGCCGGGCCGGGCCCGTCGCCACAGGTCCGGGAGGGAGGTGTACGGGCGGCCGGCGACGATCCGTCCGGTCTCGGCCTCGCTGATGCCGTGCACCTCGGAGAGGGCGAGCCGGATCCCGAACCGCCTCTCAGACACCAGTTCGATCCGATAGGCGGCGTCCGAACGGTTCACGTCCAGCGGCAGCACCGGCACCCCGTGCCGCCGCGCGTCCGCCAGCAGCAGCCGCTTCGGGTACATCCCCGGGTCGTGGGTGAGCAGCCCGGCGTAGAAGGCGGCCGGGTGGTGCGCCTTGAGCCAGGCCGACTGGTAGGTGGGCACGGCGAAGGCGACCGCGTGCGCCTTGCAGAAGCCGTACGAGCCGAACGCCTCGACGATCTCCCAGGTGCGGCGGACGACGTCGGCGGAGTAGCCGCGCTCCGCCGCCCGCTCCGCGAACCAGGCGCGCACCCGGCCGAGCAGCCCGGGCTCGGAGAGCGCGCGCCGGGTCTCGTCCGCGTACCCCCGGTCGCAACCGGTCATGACCCGAAGGATCTCGATCACCTGCTCATGGAAGACGACCACGCCATGGGTCTCGCGCAGCACCTCCGCCAGGTCCGGATGCGGGTAGCGGGCGGGCGCGCGGCCGTGCCGGGCCTCGATGAAGGGACGCACCATGTCGGCGGCGACCGGCCCGGGCCGGAACAGCGAGATGTCGACGACGAGGTCGTGGAAGGTCTCCGGCTGGAGCCGGCCGATCAGGTCGCGCTGCCCCGGCGACTCGATCTGGAAGCAGCCGAGCGTCTCCGCGGAGCGGATCAGCGCGTACGTGCGCGGGTCCCCGGGCCGTACCTGCGCCGGGTCGTCGAGGTCGATACGGCGGCCGGTGGCCCGTTCGACCTCGTCCACCGCGTGCGCCATCGCGGACTGCATCCGCACGCCCAGCACGTCGAGTTTGAGCAGGCCCAGCTCCTCCACGTCGTCCTTGTCGAACTGGGACATCGGGAAGCCCTCGCCGCTCGTCGGCACGACGGGGGTGCGGGCGCGCAGGGTCGCGTCCGAGAGCAGGACGCCGCACGGGTGCATGGCGACGCCGCGCGGCAGCGCGTCCAGCGCCTCGGTCAGCTCCCACAGCCGCCCGTACCGCTCCGGCCGGATGCCGCGCAGCTCGGGCAGCTCGGCGAGGGCGGCCCGCGCGTCGCGCGCCCGGATGTGCGGGAACGCCTTGGCGAGCCGGTCCACCTCGGCCGGGTCCATGCCGAGGGCGGCCCCCACGTCGCGGAGGGCGTGCCGGACCCGGTAGGTCTCGGGCATGGCGACGGTCGCGACCCGCTCCGGGCCGAACCGGTCGAAGATCGCGCGGTAGACGTCCAGCCGGCGCGCGGACTCGACGTCGATGTCGATGTCGGGCAGCGCGGCCCGGCGGACGGAGAGGAACCGCTCCATCAGCAGGCCGTGTTCGACCGGGTCGGCGCCGGCGATGCCCAGCAGGTGGTTGACCAGCGAGCCGGCGCCGGAGCCGCGGGCGGCGACCCGGACGCCGAGCCCGCGGGCGTCGTCCACGACCCGGGCGACGGTGAGGAAGTACGAGGCGAAGCCGCGCTGCCCGATGACGTCCAGCTCGTCGTCCAGCCGGTCCCGGTAGACGCGGCCGCGGGGGCCCCTGTCGTAGCCGCGCAGCACCAGCCCGGCCGTGCAGCGGGAGCGCAGCACCCGGTCGGCGGTGCGCCGGTCCGCGCCGACCAGGCGCGGCTCGGGGAAGTGGACGGAGCCCAGGCCGATGTCGTCCTCGGGGTCGACGCGGCAGGCGGCGGCGGTCTCGGCGGTGACGGCGAGCAGCCGGTGGGCGGCGTCGCGCCGCAGCCCGGCGGCCTCCGCGATCCGTTCGGCGGCGGCGGCCATGGCGCCGGGGTCCTTGAGCCAGCGCTCGCCGCCGTCCAGCGCCTCGGGCCGGCGGAAGTCGACGGGCACCAGGCGGCGGGCCGCGTCGAGGACGTCGGCGACGGGCCCCTGGCCGGGGTCGGCGTAGCGCGCGGCGTTGGTGAGGACGGCCGGGACGCCCTGCTCGGCGGCGAGGCCGAGGGTACGGGCGGCGAGCCGCAGCGAGCCGGGTCCCGTGCCGGTACGGCCGTGCCAGACGACCTCCAGGCGGAGTGCGCGACCGAACGTTTCACGCCATGGCGCGAGCAGCCGGGCGGCCCGGTCGGGACGGCCGGCGGCGAGCGCGCGGCCGACCTCGGAGTCCGGGCCGAGCAGCACGAACACCGGCGGGCGCGGCCCGGCCGCGGCGGCCGCGGCCTCCGCCCAGGGCAGTTCGGGCCGCTCGGCGGGGCCGGTGCGCCCGGCGTGGGCGGCGGTGACCAGGCCGCACAGCGCGGCCCAGCCGAGCACGCCGTCACGGGCCAGGAAGACGGCGCGGGGCGCGGACTCGTCGACGAACGCCCCGCCGCGCACGGGGGTACGGCGGCGGACGGTCTCCCCCGGCTCGGGTTCCGGGCCGCGGACGGCCAGGTCCACGCCGAACAGCGGGCGCACCCCGGCGGCGGCGGTGGCCCGGGCGAACCGGACGGCACCGGCGAGGGTGTCGCGGTCGGTGAGGGCCAGCGCGTCCATGCCCCGCTCGGCGGCCCGCTCGGCCAGCCGCTCGGGGTGCGAGGCGCCGTACCGCGCCGAGAAGCCGGAGGCGGTGTGCAGGTGGGTGAACGAGAGGACGGCCCTCCGGGCGCGCGGGGCCCCGCCCCGGGCGGCCGGGCGGCGGGCCGGGGAAGAAGCGGAAGCCGTGGAGGACCCCGGGAACACCGGGGACGCCTGCGACGACCCCGGACGCGTCGGTTCCGACGGGAACGCCGAACGAGCACCCATCGCACCTCCCGCCGTTCAAAGCCCGTCATGACCCCCTGGCCGATTTCCGTCCCTCTCCCTCCACCATAAACCACGACATCGAACATTCATGCGAACACGCGAACGAACACCCCACCCCTCACATCCCTGGCGCTCCCCGCTCCCCCGATCGGCCCGCTCCGCCTGCGCCGCCCCTCCCCGTCCCCCACGCTCGGGACATGAGCTCTTTCGTCCGGGAGGTGCGCGACGCGGTCACCGGCCGGGCCGCCCTCCTGGTGACCGGCGTCCTCGTCCTCCAGCTCGCGTTCATCGCCTCCTATGTGGGGGCCTTCCACCACCCGGAGCCGCGGGACATCCGGCTGGGCGTGGTGGCGCCCCGGCAGGCGGCCGGTTCGCTGGCCGACCGGCTGGGGCGGCTGCCGGGCGATCCGCTGGAGCCGGAGGTCAAGACCGACCGGGCGGCGGCCGAACGGGGGCTGCGGGAGCGCGACCTGGACGCGGCGCTGGTGGTCGACCCGCGCGGCACCAAGGACACCCTGCTCGTGGCGAGCGGCGCGGGCGCCTCGCTCGCCCAGGCCGCCGAGGCGGTCGTCACCCGGGCCGAGGCGGCCGAGCACCGGACGGTGAGGGTCGTCGACACCGCCCCCGCCGCGGCCGGCGACTCCCGCGGGCTGACCTCGTTCTACCTCGTGGTGGGCTGGTGCGTGGGCGGGTACCTGTGCGCCGCGATCCTCGCGATCAGCGCGGGCGCCCGGCCCGCCAACCGTCATCGCGCCGTCATCCGGCTGGCCGCGCTCGCGGTCTACGCGGCCGTCTCCGGGCTGCTCGGCGCGGTGGTCACCGGGCCGGTCCTGGACGCGCTGCCGGCCGGCGTCGCCCCGTTGTGGGGGCTGGGGGCGCTGGTGGTGTTCGCCGTGGGCGCCCTCACCCTGGCCCTGCAGAGCCTGGCGGGCGTCGTCGGCATCGGGCTGGCGATCGCGATCGTCGTCGTCCTCGGCAACCCGAGCGCGGGCGGCGCCTACCCCTATCCTCTGCTGCCGCCCTTCTGGCGGGCGATCGGCCCGGCCCTCCCGCCCGGCGCCGGCACCTGGTCGGCCCGCTCCCTCGCCTACTTCGACGGCAACGCCCTGACCTGCCCCCTTCTGGTGCTCTCCGCCTGGGCGGCGGCCGGGGCCGCGGTCACCTGGGTGGGCGCGATCATCCGTGAACGGAAGAAGACCACCGCCGAACGGAACGGGGGCTTCGGCGAACAGGAATCGACCGCCAGGTGACCTGAACAGCCATACCAGACGGTCGGGATGGCACCTCTTCGGTCATTACCGAGTCATCCGCGAGGCGTCCGGAATCCCTCCCCCGCCCCGGGTGGCCCTCTTTTCGGCCGGACCCTCCCCGGAGCCGAACCCTCCGCCCCGAACTCTGGAATCATTGAATCGACGCCCTGTCAATCCTTAGTTTCCAAGGGGGAGTTAAAGTCCGATCAACAATGGCAAGGGATTAACGCAGGTCAATACTCCTGAAACATTAAATCCCCCCATTCCCAGCAGACCGGACACCCCGCGATACCCCGATCGCATGCGGCGCCCCTCCCGCCT
The DNA here is from genome assembly GCF_044333095.1 of Streptomyces sp. NPDC021100. Taxonomy (NCBI): domain Bacteria; kingdom Bacillati; phylum Actinomycetota; class Actinomycetes; order Kitasatosporales; family Streptomycetaceae; genus Streptomyces; species Streptomyces sp. NPDC021100. The sequence continues at coordinate 59,330 of NZ_JBIRQH010000004.1, read as the reverse complement.
CTCGACGAACAGCGGAAACGCGCCACTACGCAACGCTTTCAACCAGCGACTGAAAGCGATCGATCCATGTGCGTTCACTCTGCGCTTGGGCCAAACTTCCGAGCGTTATCGGAACCCACGAACAAGGGAGTGTTCGGAATGCGGTACATCACTGGGGGGATCGCCCTGGGGTCAGCGTTGATCCTGGGCAGCCTGGTGGGGGCCGGGGCCACCGCTAGCGCGACGCCCGCGCCCGCACCCGCCGCCCAGCAGAGCCTGTACGCACCCTCGGCACTGGTGCTCACCGTCGGCCAGGGCGACAAGGCGGCCTCCGCCGGCGTCCAGCGTGCGGTGACCCTCACCTGCATGCCCAAGCCGAGCGGTACCCACCCGAACGCCCGTGGGGCCTGCGACCAACTGCGCACCGCGAACGGCAACTTCGAGGAGATCACCAAGGTCAAGTCCGGCACGGCCTGCACCAAGGAGTGGAACCCGTTCGTCGTGACGGCGGAGGGCGTCTGGGAAGGCCAGCGCGTCAAGTACGAGCACACCTTCGCCAACCCGTGCGAGATGAAGTCGGGCAAGGGCACCGTCTTCGAGTTCTGACGCCGGCCGGGCCGTGAGCCCGCAGGCCCCGCGCGTGAGGCGGCCCCCGGACACCGTGGAGGTGTGTCCGGGGGCCGCCGCCCATGGCCGGCCGGAGCGGGTGACACCCGCGTCCGTCCCGGGGGTTCGGCCGATGCGCGCGCCCGGCGCCCACGACATCGGGGGCGCCCGGGGGCATACGAAGACAACAGCCGGTAGGAGGTCCTCCCGCCCGGAGGGGCGGAAGTCGCGTCCATGCCAAGTTCGTGCGTCCGAGTGTCTCCACCCGGAGTGGGGGAGCACAAGGGCGACTTCCGGTCGCGTGCATGCCCATGCGCGCACCCCCGCCCCGGCGGCCGAGGGGACGACCCCGGGGGCCTGGGAGTCAGGGGGACCTGGGAACCTAGGGGGCCAGGGGACCTGAGGGGTCTGAGAGGCGTGCGGGGCCTGGGGGCTCAGCCGTCACCGAGCCCGCCGGTCTCCCGCCTCGCCGCGGGCCCGCCGTCGCCCGACTCCGTTGCGTCCGGGCCCGGTTCACCGGTGGCCGATTCCCCGGTGTCCTCCGGGGGCCGTTCCCGGGCCACCCGTTTCCCGCCCGGCCGCCCCTTCGGATCCCAGTCCTCGACCGTCCACCGCTCCGGCGTCCGCCCCTCGACGGCCCGCCCTCCGAGGGCCTGCTCCACGGCGGTCCGTTCCTCCCCCGTCCGTCCCTCCACAGCCCGCTCCGCCGACGCCCGTTCCTCCACCGCCCGCTCCCCGGCGTCCGGTCCGTCCACCCGCCGCGCCTCGTCCGGTCCCCGCGCCCCGGGCTCCCGTTCGCCTGTCGGCACCCCCGCCCCCGCCCGTTCCAGGAACCGCAGCAGCTCCACGGGGAACGGCAGCACCAGCGTCGAGTTCTTCTCCGCCGCCACCGCCACGATGGTCTGGAGCAGGCGCAGTTGGAGGGCCGACGGCTGTTCGGACATCGTCGCGGCGGCCTCCGCCAGCTTCTTCGACGCCAGCAGCTCCGCGTCGGCGTTGATCACCCGCGCCCGGCGCTCCCGTTCCGCCTCCGCCTGCCGCGACATCGAGCGCTTCATCGTCTCGGGCAGCGAGACGTCCTTGATCTCCACCCGGTCGATCTGCACGCCCCACCCGATGGCCGGGCTGTCGAGCATCAGCTCCAGGCCCTGGTTGAGCTTCTCCCGGTTGGACAGCAGATCGTCCAGGTCGCTCTTGCCGATGATCGAACGCAGCGAGGTCTGGGCCATCTGCGAGACCGCGAAGCGGTAGTCCTCGACCTGGATGACGGCCTCGGCCGCGTTGACGACCTTGAAGTAGACGACCGCGTCGACCCGGACGGTGACGTTGTCGCGGGTGATGCCCTCCTGAGCGGGCACGGGCATGGTGACGATCTGCATGTTCACCTTGCGGAGCCGGTCCACGCCCGGAATGATCAAGGTGAAGCCCGGTGGCCGGACCTCACTGCGCAGCCGGCCCAGGCGCAGCACCACACCGCGTTCGTACTGCTTGACCACCCGGGCCGCCGCCATCAGGTACACGGCTCCGGCGGACGCCGCGGCCACGACCGCCACCACGAGGTCTTCGACCATCACGGCCCCCTGTGTCCCACGACAGGTGATATGTCCACGGTATGCCCCGCCGGACCCGGGGTCGAGCCCTGGGAGGGCACGCGTGGAAGCGGGCGTCCGGGCTCAGAAGAGGCGGACGCCATAGGCGTCGAGCGCCTCGACGACGGGCTGGTAGAAGGTCGTCCCGCCCTTGAGGCAGTCGCCGCTGCCGCCGGAGGCCAGGCCCAGCGCGGTGGACCCGGAGAAGAGGGCACCCCCGCTGTCGCCGGGCTCCGCGCAGGCGTCCGTCTTGATCAGGCCCCGGACGATCTGCCCGTTGCCGTAGTTGACCGTGGCGTTCAGCCCGGTGACCCGCCCGTCGCGCACCCCGGTGGTGGAGCCGCTGCGGCGGACGCTCTGTCCGACGCGGGGCGTGGCGGCGGAGGTGATCCGCTGGGAGCGGCCGTCGTAGAGGTCGACGGCGGACGGGTGGGGCAGCGAGCCGTTGGCGTAGCGCACGAGGCCGTGGTCGGCCCCGGGGTACGTACTGGCGGCGGTGGGACCGACGGACATGCGGTGCCCGGGGTCGGCGTAGTACGCGGGCTTGCCCTGGGTGCAGTGGCCCGCGGTGAGGAAGTAGTACGTGCTGCCCTTGCGGACGTTGAAGCCGGCCGAGCAGCGCCAGTCGCCGGCGTGCACCGCGTCGCCGCCGGCGATCAGCGGCCGGAAGACCCCGGGGGCGCGTTCGACGCGTATCGCGTCGGTGTCGGGCCCGGCCGCCCGTCTGATCCGGGCGACGCCCTCGGCCGGGACGGTCGCGTCGGCGGTGACGACGACCTCGTGGGTCCGCTCGTCGACCGCCCAGGCGGTGCCCGGCACGTCGGCCTCCCCGACCGCGGTGCTCACCGCGGCGAGCCGGGCGGCGGAAGGCACGTCCGGAGCGCCGGGGGCCGCCCCGGCCGGGGCGACGGCGAAGGCGGAGACGGCGAGCAGCGCGGCGACGAGGGCGGCGGCTCTTCTGGCGGACGGGGTGACGAGGGCGGCGGGGACGGTGGTGCGGGCGGTGCGCTGGTTCCTCACGCTGCTGTCCTCACGCTGGTGGCTGCACGCCGGTGACTGCATGCTCAGCTCTCCACACTCAGCTCTGCACGCTCAGGGTCTCCACACTCAGCTCTGCACGCTCAGGTCTTCACACTCAGGACTTCACGCTGATGTCTTCGCACTGACGTCTTCGCGCCGACGCCTTCAGACTGCCGACGCGTTGAGGCCGCCGACGCCTTGAGCCTGATGTGTTCACGTCGGCGCCTCCCGGAGGAGCGGGGCCACACACGACACGGCACGGCGCGTTCCGTTCCCGCGCCGCGCCCCTGACAAGCACTGATGAGGGAGTATTCGACCGGGCGGCCCCGGGCGCAAGGGTCGAACCGGTCGTTCCGGGCACTTCCCCGCCGGACGGACACCCCATCCGTCCCCACCACCCCGTACGCCCCTCGCCGAACAGGCAACGCCCGGCACGGCCGAAGGCGCCACGCCCCGGGCGAAGCCCAAGTCTCCACAGAAACGCCGCCGTCACACCCTCAGCAGTCGCACCCGCAGCCGTCACACCCACAACCGTCCCCACAGGAACAACAGTTGCCGCAGCAGTCGCAGCAATCACCGCAATCGCTACAGTCATCGCAGTCGCACTTGTGGCACCACCCCTCACGCGGCTCCCCGTTCCACGCATCGTGGTACGGATCCCGGCAGCACACCTGGCAGGTGCAGAAGAGCCCGGCCCACACCGCGCATCCGGCCAGTAGCCCGCGCCGCCGGCCGCGCCGCGGGGGCTCCGGCGGCGCGGGCGGCGGCGGCATGACGGGCGGCGGCCCGAACGCGGCCCGTACTCCCGCCTCGTCACCCCCGCCCTGAGCCACTGCCCGCCCATGCCCCTGCTCGTGCCCGTGGTGTCCGCACCCCTCCGTGGCGAACGCCCGGTCGACGGCGCGCGGGAGTTCGTGGACGAGCAGCAGGTGCGCGAGCCGCCCCTGGGCCTTGCTCGCGAACGTGACGTCGGCGAGCGCGAGCCGCACCCCGTGCACCGCGTCGTCGCACAGCCGCCGGACGTCCGCGAGGCCGGCACCGGTCGCGGCTATCGGGTTCCAGGCGCCCGACTCCGCGTCGGCCTCCAGGTCCTCGACCGCGTCCAGCAGGTGCGCGAGCCGTCCGAAGAGGCGGCCCGCCTCCTCCAGCGGCTCCCGGTTCTCCGGCCGTCCGGCCAGTACGGCGGTGTGCCCGAAGGCGGCGGCGGTGGCGGTCTCGGTCGGTTCGGTGAGCGAGACCAGCGGGGTGCCGGGCCCGGCCAGGGCCTCAAGGCCGGTCTGCCGCTCGACCGCGTCGACCAGCAGCGCGGTGTCGAAGCCCAGGTCGGAGCCGGTGCGGGCGCCCGCGCGGTCCCAGGAGGCGGCGACCCGGCGGGCCGCCGCGGCCACCGGGCGGCGGGCCATCGCTCCGTCCCCGTCGGCGGCGTGGTCACGCAGCTTCGCGGAGGCGAGGACGAGGGAGACGGACGCGGCCAGCCGCGCGCCCTCGCCGGTGGCGACCGACGCACCGCGCATCCCGCGCAACGGGCAGGGCCCGGCCTTCCGTCGCCACCCCGCCGTCTCCCCGGCCCGGCGCGGGGATTGCGCCTCGACCAGGACGGATATCACCAATCCGTCATAGTTCGTAGCTATTCGGGCGAACTGCCCGTGATCTCCCCTCAAAGCCAGGCAGAGACCGCACAGATGAGCCATCCACTCCGTCCGCATGGCCTCCGAGAGCCGATGCCGACACGGCCTGATGATTCCGAACAATGACGCCCCCGTGTTGGTGCCGAGCAACTGGCGCATCCTAGCCATAGGCTCGGTACCGGCCGGTCACGGCCGAGCGGGGGGCTCGCTTCGGAGGCTTCGGGGTTTCTGACGCACCGCCACCTGCTTTGCACCAGATGCGTCACGAAATCCTCGCTTGGCCCCTATCCACTTGGCACACCATCCGCATCATGGACGACCATAGAGGGGCGGGCGGAACACACCGCGTGTGAGAGGAGGCGTCCATGGGTTCGGTGCGTAAGGCGAGTGCCTGGCTTGGCCTCGTCGACGACAGCGATGACGAGCGCTACTACGACGACGAGTACGCCGAGGGGCCCGAGCCCGGTGACTCCTGGGTGACCAGCCCGAGAGTCCGCGTCGCCGACGAGGCGGCCCAGGAACAGGGCACCCGGATCGCCACGGTGACCCCCGACGGCTTCCGCGACGCCCGCGGCATCGGCGAGCTGTTCCGCGAGGGCGTCCCGGTGATCGTCAACCTCACCGCGATGGAACCGAGCGACGCCAAGCGGGTCGTGGACTTCGCGGCAGGTCTGACCTTCGGCCTCCGCGGCTCCATCGAGCGGGTCGCCAACCGGGTCTTCCTGCTCACCCCCGCCGACTACAAGGTGGTCAACGGGGAGCCGGTGGGCCGGGTGAACGGGGGCTTCTTCAACCAGAGCTGACCCTTCCGGCCGGCCCGCGCACAGCGACAGGCCCGGCCGACGCGGCGCCACAGGCCGCGTGTCCTCACGCGTCGGACGAGCACCCCTCCGGCGCCTGAGGACGAGCCCGGGGCCCCCGGCCCCCGACGGAACGCGTCTCAGCGGAACGCGTCGATCCCCGTCAACGCCTTCCCCAGCACCAGCTGGTGCATCTCCACCGTCCCCTCGTAGGTGAGCACCGACTCCAGGTTCGTCGCGTGCCGCATCACCGGGTACTCCAGCGAGATCCCGTTGGCCCCGAGGATCGTCCGGGCGGTACGGCAGATCTCGATCGCCTCCCGCACGTTGTTCAGCTTCCCGAAGCTCACCTGCTCCGGCCGCAGCCGTCCCGCGTCCATCCGCAGCCCCAGGTGGTGGGCGAGCAGGATCCCCTTGTGCAGTTCCACCGCCATGTCGGCCAGCTTGGCCTGGGTGAGCTGGAAGCCGCCGATCGGCCGGCCGAACTGCTCCCGGGTCCGCGCGTAGTCCAGCGCCGCCTCGAAACTCGCCCGGGCCGCGCCCATCGCGCCCCAGACGATGCCGTAGCGGGCGTGGCTCAGACAGCTCAGCGGCCCGCGCAGGCCGACGGCCTCCGGGAGGACGGCGTCGGCGGGCAGCCGCACCCCGTCCAGGACGAGCTCGCTGGTGACCGAGGCGCGCAGCGACCACTTGTGCTTGATCTCGGGGGCCGAGAAACCGGGGCGGTCGGTGGGGACGACGAAGCCGCGGACGCCCTCGTCGGTCCGCGCCCAGACGACGGCGACGCCGGCCACCGAGCCGTTGGTGATCCACATCTTGCGGCCGGTGAGCACCCAGTCGCCGCCGGCCTCGCGCTTGGCGTGGGTGCGCATGCCGGCGGGGTCGGAGCCGTGGTCGGGCTCGGTGAGCGCGAAGCAGCCGATCGTCTCGCCCGCGGCCATCGGCGGCAGCCAGCGCCGCTTCTGCTCCTCGGAGCCGAAGCGGTGGATGGCGTACATCGCCAGCGAGCCCTGCACGGAGACCAGGGAGCGCACACCGGAGTCGGCCGCCTCCAGCTCCAGGCAGGCCAGCCCGTACTGCACGGCGCTCGCGCCGGCGCAGCCGTAGCCGGTGAGCGACATCCCGAGCGCCCCCAGGGAGCCCAGCTCGCGGGCGAGCTCGCGGATCCCGGGCAGTTCGCCGCGCTCGTACCACTCGGCGATGTGCGGCAGGACGCGGTCGGCCGCCCACTGCCGCATGGTGGCGCGGACGGCGCGGTCCTCGTCGGTCAGCAGGTCGTCGATGCCGAGCGGGTCGTAGGGGTCGAACGCGGCGGGCTTCGACGGCATGACGGGCTTGACGGGCCCGGCGGGCGTCACGGGCTGGTCGGCCTCGACGGGCTGGTCGGGCATGGCGGGCATGGCTCCCTCCACCTGGGTGCGGTCCTGCGGCTCGCTCAGACGCTACGGGCCGGTAACCGCCCCGTCCAGAGCGAGCCCCTGTGACCTCCGCGGACGACCGGCCGGGCACGCCACCCGGCGTCCGAGGCCGGCCTCCGGCGACCGGCGACGACCGGCGTCGCCCACCCGCCGTCGCCTACCCCGCGCCCTGCTCCCCGTCCGCCGACCGCGGCAGCCGCAGCGCCGCCACCGCTCCCGCCAGCAGGATCACCGCGCTGACCCCCAGCGTCATGTGCAGCCCGTGCACGAACGCGTTCCGCGCCGCCGTCCGCAGCGCGGCGCCCGGCGGGCCGCCGAGCCGGTCGGCCACCCGGTACGCCTCGCCGAGCGAGTGGCCCGCCGCCGCGCCCGCCGCGCTGGGCACGCCGGGGACGCCGGTCACTCCAGGCGCGTAGACCGCGTTCATCACACTGCCGAGCAGGGCGATGCCCATGCCCGCGCCGAGCTGGTACGAGGTCTCGCCGATCGCCGCGGCGCCGCCGGCCGCACCGGCCGGGGCCTCGCCGAGCATCGACTCGTACGCCCCGAACAGCGTGGTCTCCAGGCCCAGGCCGAGGGCGACGAAGCAGCAGACGAGGAAGAGGGGCCGGTCCTCGCGGCCCATCGCGGTGAGGGCCAGGACCGCGACCGCCGTGAGCACGAAGCCGCCGGCGACCATGGCGCGCGGCCCGAAGCGGTGCAGCACGCGGGAGCCGGCCAGGCCGGCGGCCATCGCGGCGAGGGTCAGCGGCAGCAGCCGCAGCCCGGTCTGCAGGGGGGTGAGGCCGAGGACGAGCTGGAGGTACTGGGCGGCGACCAGCTCCAGGCCGACCAGCGCCAGCATGGCCAGCACGATGCAGCCCACGGACACCCCGAAGGCGGGCCGGGCGAACAGGTCCAGGTCCACCAGGGGGTGCTCGCGCCGCCGCTGCCGGCGGACGAAGAGGATGAGCAGCGCCACGCCCAGGGCGGCGGGCACCAGGGTGAGCAGGGACAGCGGCTCGGCGCCACCGATCCGCTTCATCCCGAGGACCACGCCGAACAGCCCGAACGCGGCCATCAGCGCGCCGAGCACGTCCCACGGCCCGTTCCCGTCGCCCGTCGACTCGGGCAGCAGCCGGCGGCCGACCGGGAGGCTGACGGCCATCAGCGGCAGGTTGATGAGGAAGACCGAGCCCCACCAGAAGTGTTCGAGCAGGAACCCGCCCAGCAGCGGGCCGGTGGCCGCGCCGACGGCGGCCACCCCGGTCCAGACGCCGATGGCCAGCGCCCGCTCCCGCCGGTCGGGGAAGACCTGCCGCAGGATGGACAGCGTCGCCGGCATGATCATCGCCCCGCCGACGCCGAGCAGCGCCCGTGCGGCGATCAGCACCTCCGGCCGGCTCGCGCAGGCGGCGAGCAGCGAGGCGCAGCCGAACAGCCCGTAGCCGAGCAGCAGCACCCGCCGCCGGCCGACCCGGTCGCCGAGCGTGCCGAAGAGGATCAGCAGCGAGGCGCAGACCAGCGGGTAGACGTCGACGATCCAGAGCAGCTGGATCGGGCCGGGGCGCAGGTCCTCCGAGACGGCCGGGACGGCGACGTGCAGCACGGTGGCGTCCACGGCGACCAGGAGCAGGCTGGCGCAGAGGACGACGAGCACGGCCCAGCGGTTGGCGCCGGCCCCGGGGCCGGTGCTGCCGGTGCGCTGCCGCTGCCGGGGAACACCGGCGGTCCACCGGGGGCGGGCCGTCGCCGTTCCGGACATTCACCCACCTCCGTATCGGGCCCCGGCGCTCGTGCGCGGGCCCGAGGGGGGACGGTGGGCCGCGGTGCCGGGGGACGAGTGAGACGACAGCGTACGCGAGTCCCGGCAGGTCACCGGCGGCAGCACCGGCCTCACGACGCGGACGGCCACCGTCCCGGATGCTGGACAATTGGCCGGTGACCGAACCCGCTGCCCCCTCCGCCCCCTGCGGCATACGCCCGGAACCGGTGGCCGTCCCCGGCCCGGCCGTCTCCGGCGCGCTCCGGCGTGCCGCGCCGGCGCTGCTGGCGTACGCGGCGGTCCGGGTGCTGGGGGTGGCGGTCCTCGCGCTGTGGGGGACGGTGACGGGCAAGGACGCGCACCATCTGCTCTCGGGGCGCTGGGACGCGGTCTGGTACTCCCGGATCGCGGAGGACGGCTATGGGTTCACGCTGACCCTGGCCGGCGGGAAGGTCCACTCCGACCTGGCGTTCTTCCCGCTGCTGCCGTGGCTGGAGCGGGCGCTGTCGGCGGTGCTGCCGCTGTCGGCGGCGGACGCGGGGCTGCTGGTGAGCGCGGTCGCCTCGCTGGCCGCCGCGGCGGGGATCTTCGCGGTCGGCGAGCGGCTGCACGGCCGCCGGGCGGGCGTCGCGCTGGTGGTGCTGTGGGCGGTGCTGCCGGTGGGCGTGGTGCAGTCGATGGCCTACTCGGAGTCCCTGTTCACGGCGCTGGCCGCCTGGAGCCTGTACGCGGTGCTGACCGGCCGCTGGCCGGCGGCCGGAGTGTGTGCCGCGCTGGCCGGGCTGACCCGGCCGGTGGGAGCGGCGGTGGTCGCGGCCGTGTGGGTGACGGCGGCGGTCGCCCTGCTCCGGCGGGACCGGCGGCCGGAGCGTCCCGGGATCCGGCGGATGCTGCTCGGTGTGGCGCTCGCCCCGCTGGGCTGGCTCGCCTACGTCGTCTGGGTCGGCGTGCGGACCGGCGGACCGGCCGGCTATCTGGACGTCCAGGGCGGCTGGGGCAACGGCTTCGACGGCGGTGTGGCGTTCGGTTCGTTCATCGCCGGCCGGTTCACCGGCGCGGCCTGGCCGGCCGGGATGGGCCTGCTGGTGGGCGTGGTGCTGGTGGTGTGGCTGTATATGTCCGGGGCGCGGCGGGGGCAGCCGCTGCCGCTGCTGGTCTACTCGGGGACGGTGCTGCTCCTGGCGCTGACCGCGAAGGGCTACTTCGGCTCCAAGCCGCGGCTGATGCTGCCGGCCTTCCCGCTGCTGCTGCCGCTCGCGACGGCCCTGGCCCGGCTGCGGACGGCGCGGGCGGCGGCGATGGCGGGAGCGCTGGCGCTGGCGGCGGCCTGTTACGGAGCGTTCTGGCTGAACGGCTCGGGACCGCCCTGATCATTGCCATGATCGTTTTCCCTGGTCCGCCGCCACCGCGGCCCGATCACCGGACCGGACGGGCGGGCACTCCCGAAAAGCACGCGAGGAACTCCCGGCACCCACCGATAAACATCCGCACACACTTAATTAAAGGATGTCCCATCTTCCCGGCGGCCTGCTCGGCGGACCTTCTTTAGGTGTTTCTTATTTCCCGGCACGTGGTTCCGGATCCGCCGCATCAAACGTGCCGAAAGTCGTGTTTGAGACGCATTCCACATCACATCGTCATCACAAAGCGGCGGGATCGGCCGGACCCTCCCATCACGCAATGTAACGTCGATTGAGTGCGTACCAACGACGAGCTCGTCCCCGCGGAGGAGCGCCCGACCGAGCCCCCGCGCCCGCGGATGACCAGAACCCGCCTGGGCATCTTCGCGGCGACCTCCGTGGTCTACGCGGCGATCGTGGTCGGCGTGCTCACCACGTCCTGGCCGGTGCGTTTCGACTGGCAGGTCATGCTCTTCCGGCCGTACAAGCAGTGGCCCGAGATCCACACCTTCCTCGACTACTTCGTGGTCCTGGGCCAGCGCGGCCCGACCGCCGTCGCCGTGGCCGCCTGGCTGGGCTGGTGCTGCCACCGCCGCGGGACGCTGCGCCCGCTGCTGGTGCTGGGCACGTCGCTGCTGCTGCTCAACGTGACCGTCGGCGCCGCGAAGATAGGGATGGGGCGGCTCGGGCCGCACTACGCCACCGCCATCGGCTCGAACGAGATGTTCGCCGGCGGCGACATATTCCCCTCGGGCCACACCGCCAACGCGGTGGTCACCTGGGGCGTCCTCGCCTACCTGGCCACCACGCCCCGGGCCCGCAGGATCGCCTCCGTCTCCGCCGCCCTGCTGGCGCTCGGCGTCGGCATGACCACGGTCTACCTCGGTACGCACTGGATGAGCGACGTGACGCTCGGCTGGACCGCGGGGCTGCTGGTGCTGCTGGCCCTGCCCTGGTTCGAGCCGCTGATGGACCGCGCCGAGACCTGGCTGCTGGCCGCCTGGGCGCGGCTGCGCGAGCACGGCGCGGCCCTCGCCCCGGCCGCCGCGGCGACGCCGGTCGGACTGTGGGCGCCCCGCCCGCCGGTCGACGACGCCCTCCCCGTCCGCGAACCGGCGGGCGCCGGGCGGGCCGGACGCGTGGCGGAGGCCCGGCCGCGCGCCGCGGCCCGGCCGCATACCGCCCGCTCGGAGCGGACGCCGGTCACCCCGGCGGGCAGCCGCCGCCCCCCGCACGCCGACCGGACGCCGCGCACCCCGCCGCTGCCGGCCGCCGGCCGCGGCCGGACCGTCGGCTGAGCGGAACGCGCGTACGCACGCGAAGGGCCGCCCCGGGAACTCCGGGGCGGCCCTTCGCACGTGGGAGACCGCTCAGCCCTTCCAGCAGCGCAGCACGGTCCCGTCCGCCACTTCGAGGTTCAGCCGGCCCACCACGTACTCCAGGGTGATCACCGCGCCGGGCGGCAGGGTGCGGACGGTCGTCCAGCCCCGCTCCCGCGCCCGGGCCGCGGCCCGTTCGGCGTCGAGGCCGGCGTAGGCGTCGAGGTCGTCGTCGGGGTCCTGGGGGAGGTTCGGCAGCGGCACCATGCGGCCACCGTAGCCCGCCCGCGGCCGGCCGTGGCCCGCCCGGCCCGCTCCCGCCGAGGCCGGGCGGGCCGGCACCGGCCGTCGCCCGGGCCCCACGGGTCACACTTCTGTCACAGAAATCCGGGACCGCGTTTAGCGCGCCCCACATCACTCCCGCGGGTTCTTTCCCGGCGCCCGGGACACCGCCGGAGGACGTCCGCGGGAAAAGCTCCCGGAATTCACCACTCCCACCCCGCGACTTCCACATTCCTCCGGGAAACCCACACCCCTACCCCCGGTAAGGGAATTCCCGCCGCCTTGCGGACGCAACGCCGCCGGCGCCGCCGCGTTCCGCCGAATTCTGCGGAATATTAAATTCCGTTCGGCCCCGCCCACAGCCGCCCACGGCCACCCGCAGCCTCCGCCTCCGCCGCCCGCGGCCTCCGCCCCGCCCCGTCGAGGCACCCTCGCGCGACCCCCTCCCCCGCGAGCATCATGACGGGTGCCCCGGGGCAAGGGGACGGGGGACGAGCCGTACGAGCCGGAGCAGGCGCGCGGGGCAGGTGAGCGCGCGCCGGGAGCGAGGGGGCACGGATGGAGAGCGACACCGCGGAGGAAAGCGCCGTCCCGGAACGGGACCGGCGGCCCGGAGCGTCCGTGGTCGACTGGCTGACCACCACCGATCACAAAAAGATCGGCAGCCTCTACCTCATCACCTCGTTCGGCTTCTTCCTCGCCGCCGGCCTGCTGGCCCTGCTGATGCGCGCCGAACTGGCCCGCCCCGGACTCCAGATCCTCAGCAACGAGCAGTACAACGAGGCGTTCACCGCCCACGGCACCATCATGCTGCTGCTGTTCGCCACCCCGGCCTTCGCCGGCTTCGCCAACGCGATCATGCCGCTCCAGATCGGCTCGCCGGACGTGGCCTTCCCCCGGCTCAACATGCTCGCCTACTGGCTCTACCTCTTCGGCGGCCTGATCGTGGTCAGCAGCCTGCTGACGCCCGAGGGCGGCGCCTCCTTCGGCTGGACCGCCTACGCGCCGCTGAGTGGCGCCGAGCACTCCCCCGGCGTCGGCGCCGACCTCTGGATCATGGGACTCGCGCTCTCCGGCTTCGGCACGATCCTCGGCGCGGTGAACTTCCTGACGACGGTCATCTGCATGCGCGCCCCCGGGATGACCATGTTCCGGATGCCGGTCTTCACCTGGAACGTGCTGTTCACCTCGATCCTGATCCTGCTGGCCTTCCCGGTGCTGGCCGCCGCGCTGCTCTGCCTGGAGGCCGACCGGCGGTTCGGCGCGGTGGTCTTCGACGCGGCCAACGGCGGGTCGCTGCTGTGGCAGCACCTCTTCTGGTTCTTCGGCCACCCCGAGGTCTACATCATCGCGCTGCCGTTCTTCGGCATCATCACCGAGATCATCCCGGTCTTCTCCCGGAAGCCGGTCTTCGGCTACACCATGCTGATCGGCGCCACCATGGCGATCACGGCCCTGTCCGTGGTGGTCTGGGCGCACCACATGTTCGCCACCGGCGCGGTGCTGCTGCCCTTCTTCTCCCTGCTGTCGTTCCTGATCGCGGTGCCGACGGGGGTGAAGTTCTTCAACTGGATCGGCACGATGTGGCAGGGCTCGCTGTCCTTCGAGTCACCGATGCTGTGGTCGGTCGGCTTCCTGGTCAGCTTCCTCTTCGGCGGCCTCACGGGCGTCATCCTCGCCTCGCCGCCGCTGGACTTCCACGTGACCGACACCTACTTCGTGGTCGCGCACTTCCACTACGTGGTCTTCGGCACGGTGGTGTTCGCGATGTTCGCCGGCTTCTACTTCTGGTGGCCGAAGTTCACCGGCAAGATGCTCGACGAGCGGCTGGCGAAGGTCCACTTCTGGACCCTCTTCGCCGGGTTCCACGGCACCTTCCTCGTCCAGCACTGGCTGGGCGCCGAGGGCATGCCGCGCCGCTACTCCGACTACCTGGCGGCGGACGGCTGGACCGCGCTCAACACCGTCTCCACCATCGGCTCGTTCCTGCTCGGCCTGTCGACGCTGCCGTTCCTCTACAACGTCTGGCACACGGCGCGGTACGGCCGGCGGGTCGAGGTGGAGGACCCCTGGGGCTACGGCCGCTCGCTGGAGTGGGCGACCTCCTGCCCGCCGCCCCGCCACAACTTCGTCACCCTGCCCCGGATCCGCTCCGAGTCGCCCGCCTTCGACCTCCACCACCCGGAGACCGCCGCCCGGCAGCAGCCGCAGGTGGCGCGGGACCCGGCCGGCTGACGGAACCGGCCGGGGGCGTGGGGTCAGGAGACCGGCGGCCGCTCGTCGACGCGGATCGCGAGGTCGTTGTCGGCCGTGTAGTACGGCCCGGCCTGGGCGGGCGCATAGGGGGCGTCGACCGGCTGGGCCGGGTAGACGAAGATCTGCTTCTTCTCCGCGACGTCGTCCAGCAGCCGCGCGACCCGGGCCTCCCCGGTCCCGTCTGTGCGCCGCAGCCACAGGTCCCAGGCGTCCGGACCGCCCTCCCAGCGCTCGCACAGCTCCTGGTGGGCGAGGGTGAACGAGAAGCCGTGGCCCGCCGTCTCCAGCGGCACGGCGCACACCAGCTCCGGGTCCCGGCGGCAGCGGGCCTCGGCCACCGCGCCGGCCAGCCACTCCGCGGGGTCCTCGACGCGGTGCAGGGTGCCGTGGACCGTGACGCCCTTGGCGTCCAGCTCGAGGTCGCCCGCCTCCGCGTGCGGGGCGCGCTGCCAGCTGCGCAGCGAGAGGTTGCCGTGCTTCGTGGCGTAGGGGATGCGCACGGTCAGCGGCGAGGTGCTCGGGCCCGGCCGGCGGTCGACCAGCGAGCGCAGGTCGGCGAGGCCGGGCAGCAGCCGCCGGGGGTCCCCCTCGCCGCCGTCCACGTACACGTCCCAGCGGCCCTCGGGCAGCGGCACGGTGCTCGGCAGCACGGCGCGCAGCCGGCCGTCGCCGTTGGGGGTGAGCGGCAGGCGGACCTCATCGTCGGCGTTCTCGACGGCGTCACCGCCCCGGCGGAGCAGCACCAGCGCCGCCGACCAGTGGCCGGAGGCGTCGGCCCCCTCGGGGGCGTCGAGGTCGAAGGTGAGTCCGCCCGCGGAATCCGCGATGCAGTCGGCGCGCGGCGCGGCAGACACGATGGTGAACTCCTCGGGTACGGGCGAGCCCGCGTTCGCGGGCCCGGCGGGGGTCGGGGCGGGTGTCATGCGGCACGCCCCCGGCGCAGTGCGGGGCGGACGGCGTCCTTGGTCCGCAGGGCGCCGCTCAGCAGGGCGCCGCGGGTGCGGTGCAGGGAGCCGCGCAGCGCGCCGCGGCCGGTGAGCTCGGCGAAGAGCCGCTCGTAGCGGCCGCCGATCTCGGCGGGGTCGAAGCGGGCCGAGCTCTCCAGGGCGGCCCGGCCCATCCGGCGGCGCAGCTCGTCGTCGTTGATGAGCTTCAGCAGCCCGGCGGCGATGGCGTCCGTCTTGCCGACCGGCACCAGCAGGCCGTCGACACCGTTGTCGATGATCTCGCCCGGGCCGTGCGGGCAGTCCGTGGAGACCACGGGCAGGCCGCAGCGCATCGCCTCGACGATGGTCATCCCGAAGGACTCCAGGCTGGAGGTGACGGCGCCGATGGAGCCCTTCACCCACTCCGGGTCCAGGGGATTGGCGGGACCCATGAGGAAGACGTGGTTGTAGAGGCCGAGCTTGTCGATGAGGGCACGCAGCTTGGCCTTCTCCGCGCCGCCGCCGTAGATCCGCAGCCGCCAGTCGGGGCGCTCGGCGACGACCTTGCCGAAGGCCTTGATCAGCACGTCGTACCGCTTGGCGGGGGCCAGTCGGCCGGCCGCGACGACCCACTTGCCGGTGGAGTCGGCGGGGGCGACGACGGGGGCCGGGATGCTGTTGGGCACGGCCTCGACCCGGACGCCGGGGAGCCGCATCAGCTTGCGGTACGTGGCCGCGTCCGCCTCGGTGACCGTGGTGACCGCGTCCAGCCGCGGGTAGTGGGTGCGCAGCGTCAGCTTCAGCGGCGCGGAGTGGGTGCTCAGCGTCAGGTGCTCCTGGCCGACCCGGGCGATGCCGCGCCGGGCCTGCTGGGCGATGTGCACGTTCAGGCCCGGGCGGGTGCCCACCACCACGTCGCAGTCCAGGGCGCGCAGGTGGTCGGCGATGCGGCGGTCGGTGAGGGCGCTGTACTGCTTGTAGCGGCCCTCGGTGGACGGGAAGACGGTCGCCGGACGCTCGTACTCCGGATCGTTCCCCTCGTACCCGGGGCTGTCCTTCCGCAGATCCACGAGGTGGCGCAGCCGCACGCTGCCGGACGGCGCGAAGACGGGCTCGTCGCGGTGGCGGAACACCGAGACGATCTCCACGTCGTGGTGCTCGGCGAGCGTCCCCGCCAGGTTGAACGTGGTGCGGATGGTGCCGCCGATGCCGTAGGCATTGTGAATCAGGAATGAGATGTGCATTCGTCCCCGCAGCCGGTGTGCGCGCCTCGTGGCCCGCCTCCTGAAGATTAGACCGTACCGACGATCAGGAGGTTGGCCCCGATCATCAACTCGATCTCGGAACGATGAGCATTCCATGACGGGACCGGGTGTTTTCGGCCACCGTCCCCGATGCCGTGAAGCGCCCCGGCACAGGGCGTGACCCAGGCCGCGCGTCGTCCGTTGTCTTCGTGACGCGCCGGGAACCGCCCGGCGCGCGCGCAACCGCACCGGAAGTCCGAGGAGCCCCCCGTGCCTCGCATGCTCGACGTCAGCGACGAAGTACGCGCCGAGATCGGCGACGAAGAAGCGGACCGACTGCTCGGGGGCGACAACGCCCCGGGCACGTACGACTGCACCTCCTGCCGCACGCCCGGCGACAGTGAGCGGGAGCGCACCAGCACGGTGCTCTTCGTCGGGGAGGAGACGGCCGTCCTGGCCTTCGCGCACGCCTCCTGCATCCCCTCCCAGGTGGTGCCGGTCTCCGAGGAGCAGCTCCAGGGCGCCGTCCGCTCCATCACCGGCGGCGACGCCGGGCAGCAGGGCGGGCAGGGCGGCGAGCAGCCCCCGGGCGACCTGCCGCTCCAGGCCGAGCTGGGCGTCACCAGCGGGCTGCTGCTGATCAACGGGGAGGTGCAGCCGGCGCTCGTCGTGGAGCCGCTGGTGCCGATCGCCCGGCCGGGCACCACCGGCCCGGTCGACGTCTTCCTGGAGCTCCTCAACGAACAGGGCTTCGCCCCCGTCACCGCCATCGACCAACTGCCCGACCTCACCCCCGGCTGGTCGGTGCTGCTGGTGACGGGCCGGCTGCACGCCGTCCTCCAGCCGAACGCCAACGGGGGCCAGCCGGTGGCCTGGTGGCAGGCGCACCAGCCGATGCAGGTGGCCGAGGAGTGGCGGTCGGCGGTCAACAAGACCGGCCGGGTCCTGGTGTACGCGGCACCCGTCGGCACGATCGGCCAGCAGCCGCGCGAGGACCTGCTCCGCGAGGCGATGGACCGCGCGGCGGCCTCGGGCCGGCTGGTCGGCGCGGCAATGCCGCTCGCGGGCACGTGAGGGCTGGGCGCCTGATCACCGGGCGTCCGGCCGGCGGGCGCCTGACCAGCGGCCACGCCGTCGTCCGTACCACCGGCGCTCATAGCACCGGCGGTCGCACGAACGGCGGGCACATGACCGGCGGCGTGCGCCCCGCCGTGCACCCGGCGCACCCCCGATTCCCCCGGTTTCCGCGTAACCCGGCGCTGTCCGCCCCGCATCCGAAGCGGGCCGGGGTCGTTGGCAGGGATGTGTACTCTTACGAACCCGCTTCCCGGACCTCGTACCAGAACTACATCCCCGGCATGCGCCCACCCCGCGAAGCCGATCGCGGCCGTACGGAGTCGGTGACCCCGATCTACGACGCCCTCTGCTCCGAGTACCGCCGGGCCTTCCGGACGCTCCCCGGCGACCGGGCGGGCGAGGAGGAGCTGGCGTTCAAGGGCTTCGGGCCCCAGCCGCAGCCCTACGGCGGCGGCACCGGCCAGGGCTACTACGGCCGGCTCACCGGCCACTCCCCCTACCCCGGTCAGTCCGGCTGGACGGACGGCTGGGACGGCTACCCCGCCCAGGGCCGGGGCCGCGGCGGCCTCCAGGCCCTCCCACCGGGCAATCCGGACGGGCGCCGGCGGGGGTACTGAACGCCCGCCGGGCAGCGGGTCCCCGTCCTCAGGAGCCGGGCGGGGCGACGGCCCGTCCGGGCTCCATGAGACAGGCGCGACCGTGACCTCTCGGGGGCAGCGGCCCCCGACCGCCGCCTACTTCCCGCACCCGCACCGGCCGCGACCACCCGGGGGCAACCCCCGGACCCCCGGCCCGAAGCCCCCTCGCCCGACCGCCGCCTACTTCTTGCGGCTCCGCTTCTCCCGCACCCGCACCGAGATGTGGATCGGCGTCCCCTCGAAGCCGAACTCCTCCCGCAGCCGCCGCTCGACGAAGCGCCGGTAGCCCGCCTCCAGGAAGCCGGAGGCGAAGAGGACGAACCGCGGCGGGCGGGTGCCCGCCTGGGTGCCGAAGAGGATGCGGGGCTGCTTGCCGCCGCGGATCGGGTGCGGGTGGGCCGCGACGAGCTCGCCGAGGAAGGCGTTGAGGCGCCCGGTGGGCACCCGGGTCTCCCAGCCGGCGAGGGCGGTCTCCATGGCCGGGACCAGCTTCTCCATGTGCCGGCCGGTCTTCGCGGAGACGTTCACCCGCGGCGCCCAGGCGATCTGGCCGAGCTCGGTCTCGATCTCCCGCTCCAGGTAGAAGCGGCGCTCCTCGTCGAGGGTGTCCCACTTGTTGATCGCGAGCACCAGCGCACGCCCGGCCTCGACGGCCATGGTGACGATCCGCTGGTCCTGGACGCTGATGGACTCGCTCGCGTCGATGAGGACGACGGCCAGCTCGGCCTTCTCCACGGCGGCGGCGGTGCGCAGCGAGGCGTAGTAGTCGGCGCCCTCCTGGAGGTGGACGCGGCGCCGGATGCCGGCGGTGTCCACGAACTTCCAGGTCTTGCCGCCGAGCTCGATCAGCTCGTCGACCGGGTCGCGGGTGGTGCCGGCCAGCTCGTTGACGACGACGCGCTCCTCGCCGGCCACCTTGTTGAGCATCGAGGACTTGCCGACGTTCGGACGGCCGATCAGCGCGATCCGGCGGGGGCCGCCGACGGCGGTGCCGAAGGTCTGCGCCGGGGCCTCGGGCAGCGCCTCCAGGACGGCGTCCAGCATGTCGCCGGTGCCGCGGCCGTGCAGGGCCGAGACGGGGTGCGGCTCGCCGAGGCCCAGCGACCACAGCGCGGTGGCGTCGGCCTCGCCGGACTGGCCGTCGACCTTGTTGGCGCAGAGCACGACGGGCTTGCCGGCCCGGCGGAGCAGCTTGACGACGGCCTCGTCGGTGTCGGTGGCGCCGACCGCGGAGTCGACGACGAAGACGACGGCGTCGGCGGCCTCGATGGCGAACTCGGCCTGGGCGGCGACGGACGCGTCGATGCCGAGGACGTCCTGCTCCCAGCCGCCGGTGTCGACGACCTTGAAGCGGCGGCCGGCCCACTCGGCCTCGTAGGTGACGCGGTCGCGGGTGACGCCCGGACGGTCCTCGACGACGGCCTCGCGGCGGCCGATGATGCGGTTCACCAGGGTCGACTTGCCGACGTTCGGGCGGCCGACGACGGCGAGGACGGGCAGCGGGCCGTGGCCGGCGGCGGCGAGCTCGCTCTCGATCTCGTCGGCCCCGAAGCCCTCCAGAGCGGCGAGCTCCATGAACTCCGCGTACTCGGCGTCGCCAAGCTCACCGTGCTCGTCGCCGGTGTGGATCTGGTCGTTCATGGAGTCCGTTCCTCGTTCTTCTTCGTCGTCGGCGGCCCTGACGGGTCCGCTACTCAAGTTTCGTTCAGCGGCCGGTGAAGCGCTTGGCGTCCGCCAGGTGCGCGCTCAGCCGCCGCTGGATGCGTACGGTCGCCTCGTCCAGCGCCGTACGCGTGCGCCGCCCGCTGCCGTCGCCGGCCTCGAAGGCGTCGCCGAAGACGACGTCGACGCGGCCGCGCAGCGGCGGCAGGCCCGGGACGAGCCGGCTCCTGCGCTCGGCGCTGCCGAGGACCGCGACCGGGACGACGGGCGCCCCGGAGCGCAGGGCGAAGTACGCCAGTCCGCCCCGCAGCGAGGCGAAGTCGCCCTCGCCCCGGGTGCCCTCGGGGAAGATCCCCAGCACCCCGCCGGCCGCCAGGACGTCCAGCGCGTCGGTGACGGCGGTCCGGTCGGCGCCGGAGCGGTCGACCTTCAGCTGGCCGATGCCGCGCAGGAAGGGGTCCAGCGGGCCGACGAACGCTTCCTTCTTGATCAGGAGGGCCCCGCCGCGGGCACCCGCCAGGCGCCCAGCACACGGGGCTTCCACAGCCCGTTCATCAGGCCGATGCCGATCCGTCTCCCGACGGCCGCACCGGCGGCGGAGGCGGTCACGCGGAACGCGCCTCCGTGGACCGCTTCTCCTCCACCAGGGTCACCACGCACTCGATCACCTGGTCGAGCGTGAGCTCGGTGGTGTCGACCTCGACCGCGTCCCCGGCCTTGGCGAGCGGGGAGGTCTTGCGGCCGGAGTCGGCGGCGTCCCGCTTGATCAGGGCGGCCTGGGTGCTGGCCAGGTCGGCGGCCTCCTTGCCCTTGAGCTCACCGGCGCGGCGGGCGGCACGGGCCTCCGGCGAGGCGGTGAGGAAGATCTTCAGGTCGGCGTCGGGGAGGACGGTGGTGCCGATGTCCCGGCCCTCGACGACGATGCCGAGCGGCGCCTCGGCGGCCATGGACCGCTGGAGCTCGGTGAGCCGCGTCCGCACCTCGGGCACCGCGCTGACGGCGCTGACCGCCGCGGTGACCTCCTGGGTGCGGATCGGCTGGGCGGCGTCCAGGCCGTCCACCGTGATGGTGGGCGCGGACGGGTCGGTGCCGGAGACGAGGTCGGGCTTGCCCGCGGCGGCGGCCACGGCCGCGGCGTCGTTCACGTCGACGCCGTTGCTCAGCATCCACCAGGTGATCGCCCGGTACTGGGCGCCGGTGTCCAGGTAGCGGAGGCCGAGCTTGGCGGCGACGGCCTTCGAGGTGCTGGACTTGCCCGTGCCGGAGGGGCCGTCGATGGCGACGATGACTGCTGCCGGTGCGGTCCGGGCGGCGGTTTCCACGGTGTCTGACACCTTCCTCGTGCACGGCGGCGGGTCGTCGCTGCCTGGCTGGGCCCGTTGGGGGCTCACCCAAGGTTACTGGCTCGCCGGACCGGCCCGTACAGCCGCGCTCCCCGGCCCCCGGCCGCCGGCTACTGGCGCAGCGACCAGCCGCGCTCCCGGAGGGTGTCCGCGAGACCGTCGGCGGCCTTCGGCTCGACCATCAGCTGGATCAGGCCGCTCTGCCGGCCGGTGGCGTGCTCGATGCGCACGTCCTCGATGTTGACGCCGGCCCGGCCCGCGTCGGCGAAGATCCGGGCCAGCTCGCCCGGCTGGTCGCCGATGAGGACGGTCACCGTCTCGTACGCGGCCGGGGCCGAGCCGTGCTTGCCGGGGACGCGGGCCCGGCCGGTGTTGCCGCGGCGCAGCACGTCCTCCAGGCCCGCCGCCGCCTCCTCGTCGGCGGAGTCGCCCGCGCTGTCGAGGGCGCGCAGGGCCCGTACCGTCCCCTCCAGGTCGGCGGCGACGGCGGCGAGGACGTCCGCGACCGGGCCCGGGTTGGCGGCGAGGATCTCCAGCCACATGCGGGGATCGGAGGCGGCGATCCGGGTCACGTCCCGGATGCCCTGGCCGCACAGCCGTACGGCCGTCTCGTCGGCCTCCGCCAGGCGGGCGGCGACCATGCTGGAGACGAGCTGGGGGGTGTGCGAGACGAGCGCGACGGCCCGGTCGTGGGCGTCGGCGTCCATGACGACGGGGACGGCCCGGCAGTGGGCGATCAGTTCGAGGGCGATGTTGAGGACCTCGGTGTCGGTCTCCCGGGTCGGGGTCAGCACCCAGGGGCGGCCCTCGAACAGGTCGGCGGAGGCGGCCATCGGGCCCGAGCGCTCACGGCCGGCCATGGGGTGGGTGCCCAGGTAGCCGGAGAGGTCGCAGCCCAGCGCCTCCAGCTCCCGGCGCGGGCCGCCCTTGACGCTGGCGACGTCGAGGTAGGCGCGGCCCCGGCCGGCCCCGATCGCGTCCGCGAGGGTGGCGGCGACGTGCGCGGGGGGCACGGCGACGACGACGAGGTCGCAGCGGCCCTCCGGCTCCTCCTCCGTGCCGGCGCCCCGGGCGGCGGCCATCCGGGCCCGGTCGGGGTCGTGGTCGCTGAGGTGGACCCGGACCCCCCGGCCCGCCAGGGCGAGCGCGGCGGAGGTGCCGATCAGTCCGGTGCCGATGACGAGAGCGGTTCTCACGGGCGGGTCCTTGCGCTGGGCCGCGGCGGAGCCCGGCGCACTCGGGCGGGTCCGGCCGCGGGACGGGCGGTCACGACGGGCACGGGGAGCCCGGCCCGGCCCGGTGACTCCGGGGCGCGCCCCGGCGGCGTCCGGACGGCCCCCGCGGGCCCAGCCTAGGGCGTCCCGGGCCGGGCCGGGCGCGGGGCCGCCGGAAGGACCCGGCGCGGAGCGGGCCGCCGCGACTGCGGCGGCCCCTTCGGGTAGAAGGGGGGCATGATCTTTCACGTGGTTCCCCTGGACGACTGGCTCGCCGTCCCCGACCGCCCCTTCGCCCCCGCCTCCCTCGACGAGGAGGGCTTCGTGCACTGCTCCCCCGACGAGGAGACGACGCTCGCCGTGGCCTCCGCTTTCTACCGGGACGTCAAGGGGCCGCTGATGGCGCTGCTGATCGACGAGCACAAGCTGGGCGTCCTGGTCCGCTGGGAGGCGGCCGACCCGGCCCCGCCGCCCGGCACCGCGCCGGGCACGCTGTTCCCGCACGTCTACGGGCGGATCAACCGGGACGCGGTCGAGGGGATGATGGAGATCCGGCGGGACGAGGACGGGCGGGCGGAGAGCCTGGCGGTGTGGTCGTGACCCGCCTGGCGCGGACGTGACCGGCGCGGCGCGGACATGACCGGCGCGGTGCGGGCGTGATCCGCCCGACGTGGGCGTGACGCGCGCGGCGTGGTCGGCGGACCGCCGGCCTGCCGGCGGGCCAGGGCGTGCGCGGCGGCCGGCGCGGTTGCGACGGGCGGCGCTCCGGTGACGGACGGCCCGGGCTCGGCCCGGCGGCCCGCCGGGAAACGGTGTGACGCGCCGGCCTCCCGGCGGCCACAATGCGGACCATGCACGCCCTGGTGACCGACCACACGATCTACTCCTGCGTCATGGGCTCGCGCGCCTTCGGGCTGGACACCGAGGCGAGCGACACCGACCGGCGCGGGGTGTACGCGGCCCCCGCCGCGCTGTTCTGGGGCTTCGACAAGCCGCCGACGCACGTCGAGGGGCCCGCGCCGGAGCAGTTCTCCTGGGAGCTGGAACGCTTCTGCGAACTGGCTCTGCGGGCCAACCCCACCGCCCTCGAATGCCTCCACTCCCCGCTCGTCGAGTACGCCGACGAGCGGGGCCGGGAGCTGCTCGCGCTGCGCGGGGCGTTCCTCTCCCGGCTGGCACACCGGACGTTCACCGGTTACGCGGACGCGCAGCGGGCGAAGTCCGACGCCTCCGTGCTGCGGACCGGCGCCCCGAACTGGAAACAGGTCATGCACCTGATACGGATCCTGGAGAGCGCCCGCGACCTGCTGCGCACCGGTGTCCTCACCCTCACCGTAGGCGACCGGCGCGAGGAGCTGCTGGCCGTCCGGCGGGGCGAGCTGCCCTGGCCGGAGGCGGAGCGCCGGCTGGACCGGCTGCGCGACGAACTGGAGGCGGCCGCGGACCGCACCCCGCTGCCGGCCGGGCCGGACCGGGCGCGGGTGGAGGACTTCCTGGTCCGAGTGCGGCGGGAGTCCGTAGCGGCGGCGGGCTGAGGGCCCGGACGACGGGCCGGGCCGATCGCCGGCGGGGGCGCGTCACGCCCGGTCCCGCAGCGCGCCGGGCCATCCCGCCCTGGGCTGGTCCCGGGCAGGCCGGCGCCCCGTACACGCCCGGGAGCGGCTGCCTCGCGGGCCCGGCCCGGGACTCCCCGGCGCCACACGGGCCGGGCCCGGAAGTGGCGCCGGTACAGGCCCGGCCCCGGACTCGGATCGTCCCGCACCCGGCCGGCCCGCACCGCTCCCGGGCGGCCCGCTAGCCCACGCACGGCCGTGTCGGTGTCACACATCGGCCAAGGATCGCGGGCGCCCCGGTGCGGCGGCGGGCCGGGCCGCCGCCGCACCGGGAGGGCACACGGACCCTAGAGCTCGACCTCGCGCATCAGCATGCCCACCTCGGTGTTGGTGAGCCGCCGCAGCCAGCCGGACTTCTGGTCGCCCAGGGCGATCGGCCCGAACGAGGTGCGGACGAGCTTCTCGACCGGGAAGCCGGCCTCGGCCAGCATCCGGCGCACGATGTGCTTGCGGCCCTCGTGGAGGGTGACCTCGACCAGGTAGTTCTTGCCGGTCTGCTGGATGACCCGGAAGTCGTCGGCGCGCGCGTAGCCGTCCTCCAGCTCGATGCCGCTCTTGAGCCGCTTGCCGATGTCGCGCGGCAGCGGCCCGGTGATGGCGGCCAGGTAGGTCTTCTGGACGCCGTAGCGGGGGTGGGTGAGGCGGTGGGCCAGCTCGCCGTGGTTGGTGAGCAGGATGATGCCCTCGGTCTCCGTGTCGAGGCGGCCGACGTGGAAGAGCCGGGTCTCGCGGTTGGTGACGTAGTCGCCGAGGCACTGGCGGCCGTCCGGGTCCTCCATGGTGGAGACGACGCCGGCCGGCTTGTTGAGCGCGAAGAACAGGTACGACTGGGTGGCGACGGTCAGGCCGTCCACCTTGATCTCGTCCTTCTCGGGGTCGACGCGCAGCCCCTGCTCGGTGACGATCTGCCCGTTGACCTCGACGCGGGCCTGCTCGATCAGCTCCTCGCAGGCGCGGCGGGAGCCCATGCCGGCCCGGGCCAGCACCTTCTGCAGGCGCTCGCCCTCCTGCTCGCCGAACGTCTTCGGCAGCTTGACCTGGGGCTTGTTGTGCCGCTCCCGGTTGCGCTCCTCGATCTTGGCGTCGAGCTCGCGCGGGCGCGCCGGGGCCGTCCGCCGGTCGCTGCCGGCCGACGGGCTGCGGCGCGGGCCGCCCTTGGCACCGCCGCGGGCCGAGGTGCCCCGGCCGGAGGACGGGCCACGTCCTCCGCTGCGCTCGCCCTCGGGGCCGACGTCGTAACGGCGCTCCTCCGGGCGCGGACGGCGCGGGCGCTGCTCCGGCCGCCGCTCGTCGCGCCGGCCGTCCTGCCGGTCGTCGCGACGCTCGTAGCGCCCGCCCTCGGAGCGGCCGGCGTCGTAGCGCCCGCCGCCGGAGCGGCCGCCGCCCGCACGCCCGCCGCCGGAGGAGGGACGGGGGGACCCGCCGCTCCGGCCGCCGCCGCTTCGGCCGCCGCCGCCCCGGTTGTCCCGGTTGCCGCTTCCGCTGTTCCTGCCGCTGCTTCGCATCAAAGTTCCGTCTTGTCGTCCGCTTCGGTGTCCGGGGCGTCCGGATCGAACGACGGGACCCCCTCCTGGGAGTCGCCCTCGACCGCGTCCGCCTCCGGGAGGAACGGTGCGAGCTCGGGAAGCTCGTCCAGACCGCGCAGGCCCATCCGCTCCAGGAAATAGTTCGTCGTCCTGTACAGGATCGCACCTGTTTCGGGTTCCGTCCCCGTCTCCTCCACGAGGCCGCGCTGGAGGAGGGTGCGCATGACGCCGTCGCAGTTCACCCCGCGCACCGCGGAGACCCGCGAACGGCTGACCGGCTGACGGTACGCGACGACGGCCAGGGTCTCCAACGCGGCCTGCGTCAGCCGGGCCTGCTGCCCGTCCAGGACGAACGCCTCGACCGCGTCCGCGTAGGCGGGCCGGCTGAAGAACCGCCACCCGCCGCCGACCTCCCGCAGCTCGAAGCCGCGGCCCTGCGCGGTGTACTCGTCGGCCAGCGCGCGCAGCCCGGCGGCGATGTCGCGGCGCGGGCGTTCGAGGATCCGGGCCAGGTGCTCCTCGGCGACGGGCTCGTCGACGACCATGAGGACGGCTTCGAGGGCGGGCCCGAGGGGAAGCGCGCCCACGACGCCCGTCTCGTCCTCTGTACCGCTGCCAGCGCTCATTCCGCCGCCTTCCCTTCCTCTTCCTCGGGTTCCCGGTCGAACTCGTCAGTGACCACGGGTGTGCCGCCGTCCGTCCCCGTCCAGCGGACGGTCAGCGTCCCCAGCGCCTCTTCCTGGTCGAGGGCGACCGCCCGCTCGCGGTAGAGCTCCAGGAGGGCGAGGAAGCGGGCGACGACGGTGAGGCCGTCCGCGGCGTCGGCGGTCAGCTCCTCGAACGTCGCCTCCCCCGCCTCCCGCAGCCTGGCGACCACCACCCCCGCCTGCTCCCGGACGCTCACCAGCGGCGCGTGGATGTGATCCACGTACACCTGCGGCGCGGGCCTGGGCTGCATCGCCTTCACCGCGAGCTCGGCGAATCGTTCCGGCCCGATCCCGAGCACGACCTCCGGCAGCAGCTCCGCGAACCGCGGCTCCAGACCGACGGTACGCGGGCGGCGGCGGCCCTCGGTGGCCATCCGCTCCCCGAGGATCGCCGCGATCCTCTTGTACGCGCGGTACTGCAGCAGCCGGGCGAAGAGCAGGTCCCGCGCTTCGAGCAGGGCGAGGTCGGCCTCGTCCTCCACCTCGGCGGCGGGCAGCAGCCGGGCCGCCTTGAGATCCAGCAGCGTGGACGCGACGACGAGGAACTCGGTCGTCTGATCGAGGTCGAAGTCGGGGCCCATGGCGCGGAGGTGCGCCATGAACTCGTCGGTGACCTGGGAGAGGGCCACTTCGGTGACGTCGAGCTTGTGCTTGGCGATGAGCTGGAGGAGGAGGTCGAAGGGGCCTTCGAAGTTGTCGAGGTGCAGCGTGAAGCGGCTGCTGTCGGGGGTGGGTTCTTCCCCGGCCCCGCCCCTTCCCGAAACCGTGGGCTCCGCCCCCGGCCCCCCGACGCGACGGCCGCCGTCACCATCGCCGCCCTCAGCCGGCACGGCCGGCACAGCGCCCGACCCCGGCACGGCCGGCACAGCGCCCGACCCCGGCACGGCCGGCACAGCGCCCGACCCCGGCACGGCCGGCACAGCGCCCGACCCCGGCACGGCCGGCA
>NZ_JBIRQH010000004.1:0-32295 GCF_044333095.1 Streptomyces sp. NPDC021100 | reverse complement strand
CACAGCGCCCGACCCCGGCACGGCCGGGACAGCGCCCGACCCCGGCACGGCCGGGACAGCGCCCGACCCCGGCACGGCCGGGACAGCGCCCGACCCCGGCACGGCCGGGACAGCGCCCCCCTCGCGGCGGAGCCGCTCGGGGGGTCGGGGGGCTTGCCCCCCGGAAACGGGAAGGGGCGGGGTTGGGGAACGCTCCGCCTCGGGCGCCGTAGGCGCTCCGAGGGGCGTGGGGGCGGCCGAGTCGTCGGTCCCGGGGCCGGACGAAGCGTCGGCCGCGCCCGCGGCCTCCGCCTCCGCCCCGCCCGCGGGGAAACCTTCCGCCTCCGGCGGGCCGGGCCGCGCGCCCGGACCCCGGCCCAGCGGGCGGCGGGAAGGAGGCGGCGGCGAGGAGGCGGCGGTGGGCATGCGGGAGTGGTCCAGGGGAGCGAGATGATCCGGCGGCCTGGAAGGGCCGGGGCGGCGCGGGCGGGGGCCCGCCCGTGGCAGGTTAGCGGCGAAGGCGGTCAGCGACCGCGCAGGCGCCGCACGAGGATGCTCGCGTCGCCGCGCGCCTCGAGGTCGGCGAGGACGACGGCGACCGCCTCCCGCACGATCCGGCCGCGGTCCACCGCGAGCCCGTGCTCGCCGCGCAGCACCAGCCGCGCGTGCTCGAGGTCCATCAGTTCCTCGGCGGAGACGTAGACGGTGATCTTCTCGTCGTGGCGTTCCCGCCCGCTGGGGCGGCGGTTGGCGGCGCGCCCGCGGCGCCGGGGCGCGACCGGCTCGGCGGTCCGGGAGCCGGCGGCAGCGGCGGCGGCGCCGCGCGGCGCCGGGCGCTCGCGCCCGTCCGCGGCCGGCCGGCGCTCGGCGGCGTCCTGGTCGGCGGCCCCTTCGGAGGCGGGTGAGGGAGCGGGCGCCGCGTCGGGCTCCGCGGCGGCCGGCCCGGGCACCCGCGCGGAAGCGGGGGCGGGAGCGCCGTCGGCGGGCGTCTTGGCCTGTCTGCGAGGGGCCGAGGACTGGAGCCCCACCCCTCCGGTGGTGCGGAACAGCTCGTCGGCGCCGGGCAGACTCACTCGGCGTGACACCGGGCGAGCACCTCCCTGGCGAGCTGGCGGTAGGCGGCGGCGCCCACCGAGTTGGAGGCGTACGTGGTGATGGGCTCGCCGGCGACGGTGGTCTCCGGGAAGCGGACGGTCCGGCCGATGACCGTGTGGTAGACGTGGTCGTCGAACGCCTCGACCACCCGTGCGAGCACCTCGCGGCTGTGCACGGTCCGCGAGTCGTACATCGTCGCGAGGATGCCGTCGAGCTCCAGCTCGGGGTTGAGCCGCTCCTGGACCTTCTCGATGGTCTCGGTGAGCAGGGCGACACCGCGCAGGGCGAAGAACTCGCACTCCAGCGGGACGATCACCTTGTGAGCCGCCGTCAGCGCGTTGACGGTCAGCAGGCCCAGCGACGGCTGACAGTCGATCACGATGTAGTCGTAGTCGGCCATCAGCGGCTTGAGCGCGCGCTGGAGCGTGGACTCCCGGGCGACCTCGCTGACGAGCTGGACCTCGGCGGCGGACAGGTCGATGTTGCTGGGGAGCAGGTCCATGTTGGGCACCGCGGTCTTCAGCAGCACCTCGTCGGCCGACATCCCGCGCTCCATGAGCAGGTTGTAGACCGTCAGATCGAGCTCCATCGGGTTGACGCCCAGTCCGACGGAGAGCGCGCCCTGCGGGTCGAAGTCGACGAGCAGCACCCGGCGGCCGTACTCGGCAAGCGCGGCGCCCAGGTTGATGGTCGAGGTGGTCTTGCCGACCCCGCCCTTCTGGTTGCACATCGCGATGATCTTCGCCGGACCGTGGTCGGTCAGCGGGCCCGGGATGGGGAAGTACGGCAGCGGGCGGCCGGTGGGGCCGATGCGCTCGCGGCGCTGGCGGGCCGCGTCGGGGGCCAGGGTGGCCGCGTACTCCGGGTCGGGCTCGTACTCCGCGTCGGGGTCGTAGAAGTGCCCGTCGGGCACTTCCTCGTAGTCGGCGAGACGGGCGGGATCACCGCCGCGGTCGCCGGCCATGGCGTTCACGTGTAGACCGTCCATGCTCGGGTGGGCTGTCGTCATGCTCTGGATGTCCTGCTGTGCTGCGAAGGTCTGGACAGCGACGGAGCCGACGGCGTGGAGCCCCACGGGGCTCCGGCCCTGCGCAGGAATTCCTGGGTGACCACCCCCGGGAGCAAATGTCGACTCGTTCACAAGTCGTCCTACCTCCTTGGTGACCAGGAAACATCTAGATAGGTCAGCGTGGCACCATGCCGACGGTCTGCGACTCTATGGCGTGTCGGCGGTCCGCAGCAACACAATCCGCCGGAGACGGCACGATGTGTCGGCAATCGAACACCCTTCTGTCAAGGGTGTTCGGGGTATCACCCGCAAGTTTTCCGAACGGCGGTCACCTCGGGAAAACCGGTCCGAATCCGGCACCAAACACGGCCGGCAGGGCCTCGTGGACAAGGCCCTGCCGGTGGTGATTCCCCTCAGGGGCGGTTTGACGCCTCAGCCGAGCAGCGCGCTCAGTTCGACGTGCGCAAGGCCGTGCGCCTCGGCGACCGGGCCGTAAACGACCTGTCCCTCATGGACGTTGAGGCCCTTGGCGAGCGCGGCGTCCCGGCTCAGCGCCTCCTGCCAGCCACGGTTGGCCAACTCCACGATGTAGGGCAGCGTGGCGTTGGTCAGCGCGTAGGTGGAGGTGTTCGGCACCGCGCCCGGCATGTTGGCGACGCAGTAGAAGACGGAGTCGTGGACGGTGAAGGTCGGCTCCGCGTGGGTGGTCGGCTTCGAGTCCTCGAAGCAGCCGCCCTGGTCGATCGCAATGTCGACAAGTACACTTCCGGGCTTCATCTTGGCGACGAGCTCGTTGGTGACCAGCTTGGGGGCCTTGGCGCCCGGGATCAGGACCGCGCCGATGACGAGGTCGGCCTCGACGACGGCCTTCTCCAGCTCGTAGGCGTTGGAGACGATCGTCTGCACCTTGGTGCCGAAGACCTTGTCCGCCTCGCGCAGCTTGTTGATGTCCTTGTCGAGCAGGGTCACGTGGAAGCCCATGCCGACGGCGATCTGCGCGGCGTTCCAGCCGGAGACGCCGCCGCCGATGACGACGGCCTTGCCGGCCGCCGTGCCCGGGACGCCGCCCGGCAGCACGCCGCGGCCGCCGGCCGAGCGCATCAGGTGGTAGGCGCCGACCTGCGGGGCCAGCCGGCCCGCGACCTCGGACATCGGGGCGAGCAGCGGCAGCGCGCGGTTGGCGAGCTCGACGGTCTCGTAGGCGATGGCCGTGGTGCCCGACTCCAGCAGCGCGTCCGTGCACTCACGGGAGGCGGCCAGGTGCAGGTAGGTGAAGAGGGTCTGGCCCTTGCGGAGGCGGTGGTACTCCTCGGCGATCGGCTCCTTGACCTTCAGGAGCAGGTCGGCGGTGGCCCAGACCTCGTCGGCGGAGTCCAGGATGGCCGCGCCGGCGCCGGTGTACTCGGCGTCGGTGATGGAGGAGCCCAGACCGGCCCCCTTCTCCACGAAGACCTGGTGGCCGTTGCGCACCAGCTCGTGCACACCGGCGGGGGTGATGGCCACGCGGAACTCGTTGTTCTTGACCTCGCGGGGGATACCGACCTTCACGTCGATCACGGTCCTTGAATCAGGGGTTTTCAGGCTAATCCGGAAATGCCACGGCATACCAGAGCAGACCGCGTCGATCGCGGCGCAACCAGTCTAATGAAGGATGTCGAGCTGTCTAGCCTTGCAAAGCAACAAACTTTTCCGGAACTGCCATCGCTTTCGCAGGTTACCCGGCGTGTACCCGTCAGGCGTTCGGCTCAAGCCCTCCCGAGGGCCCGGCCACACCGGAACCAGTCCCCCCGCCCACGCCGGAACCGGTCCCCCCGGCCTCCTCCCCCTCGGCCCCCGCCGGCTCCCGGAGCAGCCCCTCCGCCGTCCGGCGCTGCGCCTCCGCGCCGGCCTGGTCGGCCAGCCGGTCCAGGGTGTCCGCCAGCCGCAGCCGGACGGCGGCCTCCAGCCGCCCGTCGCCGGCCCGCCGGGCGCCCTCCGCCGCCTCCAGGCCGGTGCGCACCGCGTCCTGCGGCCGGCCGAGGTGCTCCAGCGCCACGGCGGCCTCGATCAGCGCCCGGGCGTGCCCCGGCAGATCGCGCAGCCGGCGGCAGGCGGCGGACGCGGCCCGCCAGGTGCGCAGCGCCTCGCCCCACTCCCCCGCCAGCGCGTGCACCGCGCCGAGCCGCCCGTACAGCCGCGCCTCGTCGGCGAGTTCACCGCGGGTGAGCCGCAGCTCCAGCGCCCGCCGGTACCAGTCGGTGGCCCGGGCCCAGTCCTCCAGCTCCTGGTAGGAGGCGGCGACCGACTCCATGGAGCGGCTCGTCGCGTACGGGTCGCCGCACGCGCGCGCGGCGGCCAGCGCCTCGCGGTAGCGGTCGAGGGCCATCCGGACGCGTCCGGCCCCGGTGTCCAGGTCGCCCAGGTTGAGCAGGGCGGCGGACTTCTCCAGGGCCATCTCGCGGCGGTCGGCCACATCGAGGACGAGCCGGTGCAGCCCGTACTGCTCGGGCCCGGCCTCCTCGGGGGGCAGGTGGGCGGAGAGCGCCCTGGTCAGCGCGGAGACCAGGCGGCGGGCGAGGGTGTCCAGGCCGCCGTCCTCGACGGCCAGCCGGGCGGCGGCCAGCAGCGCGGGCAGCCGCGAGCGCAGCCACTCCTCCGCGACCCGCGCCGAGGGGAAGCGCAGCGGCCGGGGCAGCTCGGCCACCCGGCGGCGGACGGAGGGGTCGGTCAGCTCGGCGGCGGCGCGGCAGGAGTGCAGCTGGCGGACGACCCGTTCGAGCATCCGGGCCCGGGCCAGCTCCACCTCGGCGGGCCGGTCCTGGGTCTCCAGCAACGCCCGCAGCAGCGGGGCCAGGCAGCCGGGCACCTGGTACTGAGGGGGCAGCGCGGCGGGCTCCCCCGGTACGCCGTCGACGGGCACCGGCCGCAGCAGGCCGCGGGCGACGAAGTCGTCCAGCGCGGCCTGGGCGGCGGAGACCGAGCAGCCGGCCAGCGCGGAGGCGGTGTGCGCGTCGGCGGGACCGGCGGGGGCCAGCGCGAGCAGGCGCAGTATGCGGGCGTTCAGCGCGGGCAGCGCCTCGTAGGCGAGCCAGAGGGCGCGGGCGAGCGGGCGGCCCGTGGTGCCGTCGTGCCCCTCGGGGACGGGGAGTTCGCGCAGCCGCCGGGCCGCGTCGGCGACGGACATCTTGGGGTGGGCGGCCAGCCAGCCGCCGACCAGCACCAGCGCGGCGGGCTGCCCGGCGCACTCCTCGACGACGGCGCTGGCGGCCATCGGGTCGCAGGTGATGCGGGTGGGGCCGGCGAACCGCTCCAGGAGGTCGACGGCGGCAGGGGTCTCCAGACCGCCGAGGGTGCACGGCCGGACGTCGGTGACGCCGGTCAGCGGCCCCCGGGCGACGGCGACGACCAGGCAGCCCGGTTCGTCCGGCAGCAGCGGCTCGACGGAGGCGGCGCCCGACGCGTCGTCCAGGAGCAGCAGCACCCGGCGGCCGGCCAGGGCGGCGCGGAGCGCGGCGGTGAGCTCGTCCTCCTCGGCCCCGGCGGGCGCGGTGGCGGTGGCGCCGAGGTCGGCGAGGAGGGCGCGGGCGGTGCGGTCGGTGGGGACGGGGGTGCCGTCGGCGTCGGTGAGGCGGGCGCGGAGTACTCCGTCCGGGTAGTCCCCCTCCAGCCGCCGGGCCAGCTCCTCGGCGAGCGCGGTGCGCCCGGAACCGGGACGTCCGGCGACGAGCAGGACCCGGCTGCGGGGTGGTTTGCGGCCGGAGAGAGTGTCCAGGCCGGTACGGGCGATGTCCGCCCGAAGCTCTTTCAGTTCCCGGTCCCGGCCGGTGAACAGGCCCGCGCCGGTGAGCGCGACGCCCGTCACGGGCGCGTCCGGCCGGCGCGGGCGCACGCCGGGGCCCACCCGCTCCGGGCGGACGGCCGCGAGGTTGTCGGTCTCCACGGACCGAGCGTAGTTGAAACGCCCACGCCCCCGCGGACGCCGGGCCCCGGCTCGTACGACGATCCCCTTTTCGGCCCGGCACCGAGCCCGTCCGGCGTTTGAGGACAACCGCGCGGAGCGCGGTTTCGGGGTCTGGGGCGTCAGCCCCAGGAATCGGCGAAGGGGCGGGGCCGGGGCAAACCCCTTACGCCTCGAACGGCCGCGCAGGCCACGGCGCGTCGGCCGCCCGCAGCGCCTCGATCCCGTCCCCGGCCCGAGCGGCGCTCAACGCCAGCACGCCCACGGCAAGACACGTGTTGTGCAGCTCACCCGAAAGCACCCCGCGGACCAGATCCGCGAGCGGCACCCGCGCCACCTCCATGTCCGCCTCCTCCTCGGCCACCTCGAACCGCTCCCCCTCCACGTCGGACAGGTCCCGGGCGAGGTAGATCCGCAGGGCCTCGTCGCAGCCGCCGGGCGAGGTGAAGACGTCGGTGAGCACCCGCCAGTCCTCGGCCTTGACGTGCGCCTCCTCGTAGAGCTCCCGGTGGGCGGCGGTCAGCGGGTTCTCCCCGGGGACGTCCAGCAGCCCGGCCGGGAGCTCCCAGAGCCGGTGCCGCACCGGGTGCCGGTACTGGTTGATGACCAGGACGCGGTCCTGCTCGTCGAGGGCGAGGATGGCGACCGAGCCGGGGTGCACCTGGTAGTCGCGGTTGACGCTGGTGCCGTCCGGCATCACGACGACGTCCGTGCGCGCGCTGGTCTTGTTGCCGACGAACGGCGTCTCCGTGGCGGTGATCCGCCACTCCTCGGCGGTGTCCTTGATGCGCATCTGCGTCCTCCAGCTCCAGAAACACGAAAACCGGGGTGAGACCCTCCGGAAAGGAGGGGCTCACCCCGGTCAACCGTACAGATCAGCCCTGCTGACGCCGAACGGCGGCCTTCACCAGACCGGCGAACAGCGGGTGCGGCCGGGTCGGCCGGGAGCGCAGCTCGGGGTGGGCCTGGGTCGCGACGAGGTACGGGTGCGCCTCGCGCGGGTACTCGACGTACTCGACCAGCTTGTTGTCCGGGGAGGTGCCGGAGAAGACGATGCCCGCCTTCTTCTCCAGCTCGCCGCGGTACGCGTTGTTGACCTCGTACCGGTGGCGGTGGCGCTCCTCGACGTACGGCTGGTCGTCGTAGACCTCGCGGACGATGGAGCCCTCGGCCAGCTTGGCCGGGTACATGCCCAGGCGCATCGTTCCGCCCAGGTCGCCCTCGCCGGCGACGATGTCCATCTGCTCGGCCATGGTGGAGATCACCGGGTGGGCGGTGCCGGGCTCGAACTCGGTGGAGTTGGCGTCCGTGATGCCGGCCAGGTTGCGCGCGGCCTCGATGACCACGCACTGCAGACCGAGGCAGAGGCCCAGCAGCGGGACCTTGTTCTCTCGGGCGTAGGTGATGGCGCCGACCTTGCCGTTGACGCCGCGCTCGCCGAAGCCGCCCGGGATGCAGATCGCGTCCACGTCGGAGAGCTGCTTCTTGGCGCCGGCGGGGGTGACGCAGTCGTCCGACGTCACCCATTTGATCTTCACCCGCGCGCGGTTGGCGAAGCCACCCGCTCGGATGGCTTCCGTGACCGAGAGGTAGGCGTCCGGCAGGTCGATGTACTTGCCGACGAGCGCGACGGTGACCTCGTGGTCCGGCTGGTGGACGCGGTCCAGCAGGTCGTCCCACTGCGCCCAGTCCACGTCGCGGAACGGCAGGTCGAGCTTGCGGACGACGTAGGCGTCCAGGCCCTCGGCGTGCAGCACCTTCGGGATGTCGTAGATCGACTTGGCGTCGATGGCGGCGACCACCGCGTCCTCGTCGACGTCGCACATCAGCGAGATCTTGCGCTTGATGGCGGTGGGCACCTCGCGGTCGGCGCGCAGCACGATCGCGTCGGGCTGGATGCCGATGTTGCGCAGCGCGGCCACCGAGTGCTGGGTGGGCTTGGTCTTCAGCTCGCCGGAGGGGCCGATGTAGGGCAGCAGCGAGATGTGCACGACGAAGACGTTGTCGCGGCCGACCTCGTGGCGGACCTGGCGGACGGTCTCCAGGAACGGCAGCGACTCGATGTCGCCGACCGTGCCGCCGACCTCGGTGATGACGACGTCGACGTCCTCGGTCGCCATCCGCCGGATGCGGTGCTTGATCTCGTTGGTGATGTGCGGGATGACCTGCACGGTGTCGCCCAGGTACTCGCCGCGCCGCTCCTTGGCGATCACGGAGGAGTACACCTGGCCGGTGGTGACGTTGGCCGAGCCGTCGAGGTCGACGTCGAGGAAGCGCTCGTAGTGGCCGATGTCCAGGTCGGTCTCGGCGCCGTCGTTGGTGACGAACACCTCGCCGTGCTGGAACGGGTTCATCGTGCCCGGGTCGACGTTCAGGTACGGGTCGAGCTTCTGCATCGTCACGCGCAGACCCCGGGCCTTGAGCAGCGCACCCAGGCTGGAGGCGGTCAGCCCCTTGCCGAGCGAGGAGGCGACACCCCCGGTGACGAAGAGGTGCTTGGTCGTCGTGGGCTTAGCGGCAATGGCCAAAGGGGGTCTCCCGTGGTCGCGAGGTGGAGGTGCGTACCGGCGCTCACCCGGCGTCTTTGCGGGGGTGCCGTCGCTGCGGTCGAGGGGTCTTGCGCCCACCGGTCCACGGGGTACCAGGGTATCAGCGCCCCGGGGCGGGCGCCGCCGGTGACGCGGCGCGACGGGCTCGCGGACCGTGTGTCACGGGCGCGCGGCACCTGTGTCCCGGGCCACCCATTCGGCACAGATTCCCCGGCCAACCGTCGCGCGTCGCCCAACTCGGCGTCGTATCCTGCACGGACACACGGAGCGAGCCGGCCGGCACGGCACCCCTGAGCCCCAGCCACCGCTGGGAGGTGTGCACCCACCCCTTCCGGAACATGAGCTCGTCGAAGATCGCTTGACCGCCAGAGGCCCCCTTGGGGTCACGATGCCGTTCGACTGGAGATGACGTGGCCGGGCGTATCGAGGATTACGCACTCATCGGCGACATGCAGACCGCCGCCCTGGTCTGCAGGGACGGCACGGCCGACTGGCTGTGCCTCCCACGGTTCGATTCCCACGCGGCGTTCGCCGGGCTGCTGGGTACAGAGGAACACGGCTACTGGCGGATCGGCCCGGCGCACCCCTCGGGGGCCGCGCCGCCACGGGCCGACCGCCGCCGCTACCGGGGCGACTCCCTGGTCCTGGAGTCCGAGTGGGACACCGCCCGCGGGACCGTCCGGATCATCGACTTCATGCCCCCGCGCGACGGGGCGCCGCAGCTGATCCGGATCGTCGAGGGCGTCAGCGGCCGGGTGCCGATGCGCTCCGCGCTGCGGATGCGGTTCTCCTACGGGCGGGTGGTGCCCTGGGTGCACAAGGTCGGTGACCGCACGG
Source organism: Streptomyces sp. NPDC021100 (assembly GCF_044333095.1). NCBI lineage: Bacteria > Bacillati > Actinomycetota > Actinomycetes > Kitasatosporales > Streptomycetaceae > Streptomyces > Streptomyces sp. NPDC021100. Next base: position 22,889 of record NZ_JBIRQH010000004.1, on the reverse strand, counting down.
TGGCCGTCGCCGGCCCCGACTCGGTGTGGCTGGACACCACGGCCGACACCTTCGGCAAAGACCTCACCACCTACTCCGACTTCACCGTCTCGCCCGGTGAGCGGGTGGCGTTCACCATCAGCTGGCAGCCCTCGCACAGCGGCCCGCCGGCCCTGCCCGACCCGGACGGCTCGCTGGAGGCCACCGAGGAGTTCTGGCGGGAGTGGGTCGAGCACTGTACGTACCACGGCCCTTACCGGGACGCCGTCGTCCGCTCGCTGATCACCCTCAAGGCGCTGACCTACGCGCCCACCGGCGGCATCGTCGCCGCCCCCACCACGTCCCTGCCGGAGGAGATCGGCGGCGTCCGCAACTGGGACTACCGCTTCACCTGGCTGCGGGACGCCGCGATCACCCTGTCGTCGCTGCTGCGCACCGGCTACCGCGAGGAGGCCCGCGCCTGGCGCGAGTGGCTGCTGCGGGCCGTCGCCGGCGACCCGGAGAACCTCCAGATCATGTACGGCATCGCGGGCGAGCGGGAGCTGAGCGAGGCGGAGCTGACCTGGCTGCCGGGGTACGAGAACTCGCGGCCGGTCCGGGTGGGGAACGGCGCGGCCGGCCAGCTCCAGCTGGACGTCTACGGCGAGGTCACCGAGGCGCTGCACCTGGCGCACATGACGGGCCTGGCCCGCAACGACTACGCCTCCCTCCTCCAGTTGCGGCTGATCGGCTACCTGGAGGACCACTGGAACGAGCCCGACGAGGGCATCTGGGAGGTCCGCGGCCCCCGCCGGCACTTCGTCCACTCCAAGGTGATGGCCTGGGTGGCGGTGGACCGCACCATCAAGCTCATCGAGTCGGGTGACGTGGACGGCCCGCTGGAGCGCTGGCGCGAGCTGCGCGACGACATCCACCGGGACGTGTGCGAGAAGGGCTACGACAAGGAACGCAACACGTTCACGCAGTCCTACGGCTCCAAGGAGCTGGACGCCTCGCTGCTGCTGATCCCGCAGATGGGCTTCCTGCCGCCGGACGACAAGCGCGTCATCGGCACCATCGAGGCGATCCAGCGCGAGCTGTCCACCCCCGACGGCTTCGTGCTGCGCTACCCGACGGCCGGCGAGAACGCGGGCGTGGACGGCCTCGAGGGCGACGAAGGGGCCTTCCTGGCCTGCTCGTTCTGGCTCGCCGACGACCTCGCGATGATCGGCCGGGTGGACGAGGCGCGGCAGCTCTTCGAGAAGCTGCTGGCCCTCCGCAACGACCTGGGCCTGCTCGCGGAGGAGTGGGACCCGCACCTGAAGCGGCAGGTCGGCAACTTCCCGCAGGCGTTCAGCCACGTCCCGCTGATCGACACCGCGCTGCGGCTGACGGCGTCGAGCGCCTTCGGCGGCTGACGCCGGACGGACGGGCGGGCCGGAGGGCCCGCCCGGGCCTCCACGGGGGAGTCAGTACTTCTTCACCCCCACGTGGTCCACGATCAGCCGCCGCTTGTCGTGGTCGAACGCGAAGTGGATCCGGCCGACCTCGTTGTGCGACGTGGCGTCGCGCACCTTGACGTGCGGCAGACCGTCGCGCCGGTCGTCGCCGTCGAAGGAGAAGTAGCGCAGCTTCCGGTCCTTCTTGATGGTCAGGTCGCTCGTCGCCACCGTCAGCCCGTGCTGCTCCTTGAACCACTGGGTGATCCGGGGTTTCTTGTCGCTCGGCTGGTCGTAGAGGTCGACCGCGGCCTTGGCGAGGGTGACCAACTGCGCGGTCATCTCGTCCGGGTGCGGATAGCCGGACGCCCGCCAGGACCGTTCCGCCCCGGCCGTGAACACGATCCGGTGGTCGGCCGCCTCCTCCAGGGCCCGGTAGGTGGCCCCGGGTTCGGCGGGGTCCAGTTCGGGCACCTCCTCCCAGGGGTCCGCGGGCTCCCCGGCCTTGGGGTCGTCGCGTTTCACCTCCCGCACGTAGAGGTCCCTCCAGTACTCGGCCTCCCGGCGGGCGGCGTCGGCGTCCCCGGCGGCCTCCAGCCGGGTGGTGAGCGTCTGCGCCTCGCCCTCCCAGAAGGCGACGTCCGCCTCCAGCCGGGCCACCCGCTCCTCGTAGACGTCCAGTTGGCGGGCGACGTCGCCCGTCGCCCGGGCCGCCGCGAGGCGTTCGGCGGCCCGCCGGGCGGCGCTGCCCCGGGCGGCCCTGCGCGCCGCCTCCCAGCCGCGGTCCGAGCCCCGGGCGACGACGGCGAGTTCGCCGAGGGTGCGCATCCAGCGGAAGCGGGTGGCGGGGTCGGCGACCTCGGCGCGCGCGTACGCGGGGTGGGCGAGCGCCGGCAGCGGCCAGACCAGCCGGGCGCCGCCGTCCGGGACGGCGGCCTCCGGCAGCAGCCGGCGCAGCTCCCGGGCCGTGCCGTAGTTGAGGGTGACGACCTGGGCGAGACCGATCAGCTCGCCGGCCGCCTGCCGGGCGGCCGTCCAGGCGGCGTCCTCCCGGGGGTGCACCAGCAGGATGGGCAGCCGGGTGCGGCCGGCCAGCGACTCGGTGAGCACGGCGGTCTGCGCCGTCTCCCGGATCCGCTCGTACCGCCCGGTCACCCGCTGTCCCAGGACGTGCAGCCGGAGCCCCTCGTCGGCGGCCACCGTCCGCAGCAGCCCGGGCCGGCGCAGCAGCGGATCCTGCACCGGCGCGATCCACCCCCCGTCGACCTCCCGGCCCATCACCACCCGCAGCCCCACCCGTCCCGCGACGGACGACACGGTGATCCGTGTGACGAACCGGCCGACGTCCCCGTCGAGCGGCTGCGTGACGGTGACCCGTACGGCCGTCGTGTCCGGTGGCCCCTCGACGGCCCATTCGACCGTCCGCCCGCCGTGCAGCGGCCGCGGCCCGCCGGCGGCCGCCAGCTCCCCCGCCCCCGGCCCGTCCCCCGCGGGCCCGCACAGCCAGGCGCCCACGTGCTCGCGCACCAGCGGAAAGGGGTCCGCGCCGGGCAGGGCGCTGACTTCGGCGTCGAAAACGTAGAGCGGCTGCATCGTCATCCCCCGAGGTCCAGGCTCGACCGGCCGTCGCCGGATCCGGGTCACACTGCCTATCACGCCCCTGCCGCGGGGACGCCGACTATGCGGCAACTCCCGTGGGGGTCAGGCCTCTTCTGCTATGCGCACACGCGCGGAGCGGGGCGCGGGGAGGCCGCTCGGGGCGCCGTCTTCCGGGGAACTCGGCCGGGCTGAGACGGGAGGCGACGGGAGGTGCAGCGTCGGAGCGCAGAGGAGCGTGCCGGGGCGCGGACGCCGGTGAAGGAGCCTCCGCCCGGCTCCACGCGCCGTACGCGCACGCCACGGCCGGCCGGGCGCGGGCCCGCTTCGTCCCGCGGCGCCCACGAGCCGCCCCGGCGGGCTCCCGGCCGCCTCCCGGACACCGGCACCCGTCCCGTAAGTTCACGTCATGCACGACCAGCCGCCGATACCCGCGATCCCCCGGAGCGCCGTGACCGTCGCCCGCGCCCTGGAGTTGCCGGCCCTGCGCCGGGGGCTGCCCGAGGTGCTGGCCGGCGCCGACCGACTCGACCGCCCGGTGCGCTGGGTGCACGCCGGCGAGGCGCCGCACATCGCGGCGCTCCTCAAGGGCGGCGAGTTGCTGCTGACCACCGGCCTGGGCCTGGGCGCCCGCCCGGCCGAGCAGCGCGCCTTCGTCCGCACCCTGGTGGAACGGGACATCGCGGCCCTGGTGGTGGAGCTCGGCGCACGCCTGCCCGCGCTGCCCGCCGCCGTCGTGGACGCGGCCCGCGCGGCCGGGCTCCCGCTCGTCCAGTTGCACCGGGAGGTCCCGTTCGTCGCGGTCACCGAGGAGCTCCACACCGAGCTGGTCAACGCGCACTACGCGCTGCTCCGACGCGCGGACGGCGTCCACCGGCGCTGCACGGAGGCGCTGCTGGACGGCGGCGGGGCGCCCGAAGTACTGCGGCTGCTGGCCGAGTTCACCGCCAACCCGGTCTTCCTGGAGGCCGCCGACGGGCGGCTCCTCTACGCGGCCGGGCCCGACCCCGCGCCGCCGGGCGCCGCCGACCCGCTCCAGGTGTGGGACGGGCTGCGCCGCACCGACCTGGCCGGACGGGTGGCCGTGGACGTCCCCGGGCAGGCCCCGGGCGGCCCGCGGGCCCGGCTGACCGTCCTGCCCGTGCACGCGCCGCTGGCCCCGGTGCACCGCGTGGCCGCCGACCGGACGGCGGGCCTGCTGGCGGTCGTCCTCCTCCAGGCCCGCCAGGAGGAGGAACTGGCGGCCCGGGGGCGCGGCGACTTCCTCACCGACCTCGCCGAGGGCCTGCTCGACCCGGCCGACGCCCCCGCCCTGGCCCGCGTCCTCGGCTTCCGCCCCGGCCTCGGACCACTGCTGCCGGTCGTCCTCGACGCCCCCGCGGGCCCCGGCCGGGACGCCGGCCCGGCGGCGCTGACCTGCGCGGTCCAGGAGGAACTCGCCGCGGTGGGGGTGCCCGTCCTGCTGGGCGTCCGGCTGCCCGAGGGCCGGATCCCGCTGCTCGCCGGCCTCCGGGACGCGGCCGACCGCCAGGCCGTCGCCGGCCGGCTCGCCGCCGCCCTGCGCGCCGGGGCGCGGCGGGTCCGCTCCCGGCCGCCGGTGGTCGTGGTGGGCGCGCCGGCCGACTGGACCACCGCGGGCGCCGCCCTGCGGCACGCCGCCGAGGCGGCGACGGCCGCGACCGGCCTGCCCGACCGCCCCTGGCACGACGCCCGCGCCCTCGACGTCGACCTGCTGCTGTCCCGCCTGCGCGGCCACGACGACCTCGCGGCCTTCGTCGACCGCGTCCTCGGCCCCCTCCTCACCCACGACGCCACCGCCCGGACCCCGCTCCTCCCCACCCTGGAGACCTACCTCCGCCACGCGGGCCGCAAGGCGGAGACGGCGCGGGAGCTGCACGTCAACCGGCAGACGTTGTACGACCGCCTGGCGCGCATCGCCGGGTTGCTGGGAACGGATCCCGACGATCCGGACAGCCGGCTGGCGCTGGGGGTGGCGCTGCGGGGGCGGCGGCTGGTGGGGTGAGGTGCCCCGGTCCCTCCCCCAGAGGGGGCACCCCCATTCGCCGCTTCCGCGGGAGGGCCCGCACCCCGGCATCGCGGCTTCACCGCGAGGTCCTCAAACGCCGGACGGGCTGACTTGTCAGCCCGTCCGGCGTTTGAGGACAACCGCGCGGAGCGCGGTTTGGGGGGTGCGGGGGCGCAGCCCCCGCAAGAAACTGGGGGCACCTCCCAGCGGTAGCTGGGGGAGAAAGGGCGGGACCGGGGCACCCTCACCCCCACAACTCGTCGTACACGCTCAGCACATGAGCCACCGCATCGTCCTCCGAAGGCCACCCCGCCCCCAACCGCCGCCCCGCGGCGACAAGCTCAGCCCGCCGCCGCGAATCGACAAGCACCCGCGACACCGCACAGGCCAACGCCGAAGCATCCCCATAAGGCACAAGCTCAGCAGCATCGCCGACAAGATCAGGAACACCCCCCACCGCCGTGGCCACCATCGGCACCCCCGCCCGGAAGGCCTCCTGCGCCAGCAGCGCCCGCCCCTCCCACCGGCTCGGCAGGATCACCAGATCCGCCGCGGCCACCAGCTGCGGCACGTCCTCCCGCCGCCCGACGAGCCGCACGGGCAAGCCTTCGTCCTCGATCCGCCGCTGCAACGACGGCCGCTCGGGCCCCTCGCCGGCGACGACGAGGAGGGGCTCGGGGTCGAGCCGCCGCCAGGAGCGGGAGGCGTCGAGCAGCGGCCCGTACCCCTGGTCGCGTTCGAGCCGCCCGACGGCGAGGAGCAACGGCCGCCCGAGCACGCCCAGTTCGGCGAGCACCTTGTCCCGGGGCACGTCACCTTCCGTCTCCGCGACAACAGCGGCGGCGGCCCGCGGCCCGGGAAACCCCACCGGCGTCAGCCGGGCGTCCCGCGCCCCCCGCAACCGCGCCTGGTCCACGAGATCCGGCGTGGCGCCGAGCACGACCGCGGCGGTCCGCACGGCCCGCCGTTCCATGAGCCGTACGACGTGGGCCCGGGCGCCCGCCGCGCGAACGCGCCGGTGCCAGGTGACCACCAGCGGCGTCGGGCGCCCGTGCAGGGCGAGCGCGGCGAGGAAGCCCCAGCGCAGGCCGTGCGCGTGGACGACGTCCGCGTCGGCGGTCGCCGCCCGGATCCCGGCGACGAGGAGCGCGTCCGTCCCGGCCGGCAGTGGCGCGAACGAGGCGCCGGCCCCGGTGAATCCGTACCGTTCCTCCGTCCACCCGGCCGCGCACACCGTCACCCGCAGCCCCCGCGCGACGAGGCCGGCGGCCAGCGACCGCACATGGGCGCCGCTGCCCGCGCTGCCGCCGCCCAGCACCTGGACGGCGTGCAGGGGCGGCCGGCCGTGGGACGTGCCGGATGAACTGCTCACGCGGGAGTGACTCCTGGATCGGCGGGACCGGCGGATCGGCGTCGGGCGGAAGGAGGCGGGGGGGTGGCAGGAGCGGCGACGGCGCGGTGCCGTTGCCCAGGATGCCAGCCGCCACCGCCGTCCGGGCACCACCGCTCCGCGCCCGGCCCGCCCTGTCTCGCCCGGGCAGCTCCGGATTCACCCGGTTTGGGGATTACGAGCCGTTGGCCCGGAGGTCGACCGACACCGCCGAAAGCACCGGCCTGTTACGCGGTGAGCGTTTTGCCCCCACCACCCGGTTCGCTTTTCCCCCACCACCCGGTTCGCTTTCCCCCCACCACCCGGCCCGATTTTCCCCCCTCACCGCCCGGCCCGCGCCGCCTCCAGCAACTCCTCGGCGTGCGCGCGGGCGAGCCGCGAGTCCTCCTGCCCGGCGAGCATCCGGGAGAGCTCGCGGATCCGGTCCTCGCCCTCCATGGCCTGCACGCCGCTGCGAGTCACCGACCCGTCGTGGGTCTTCTCGACCACCAGGTGCCGGTCGGCGAACGCGGCCACCTGCGGGAGGTGGGTGACGACGACGACCTGCGCGGTCCGCGCGAGCCGGGCCAGCCGGCGGCCGACCTCGACGGCGGCCCGGCCGCCGATGCCCGCGTCGACCTCGTCGAAGAGGTAGGTGGGCACCGGGTCGGAGCCCGCGAACACGACCTCCACCGCGAGCATGACGCGGGACAGCTCACCGCCCGAGGCGCCCTTGGCGATGGGCCGCGGATGGGCGCCGGGGTGCGGGGCGAGCAGCAGCTCGACGTCGTCGGCGCCGTGCGGGCCGTAGGCGACGGCGCGCCCGCCGACCTCGATGCCGGACGCCGGGTCGGCGACCTCGTTCTGCCGGACGGCGAACGAGACGCGCGCGTGCGGCATCGCGAGCTGCGCCAGTTCCTCCGTCACGGCCTCCGCGAATCGTTCCGCCGCCTCGGTGCGCGCGTCGGTCAGCTGCCGGGCGAGGGCGCCCAGTTCGTCCCGCAGGGCGTCGCGTTCGGCGGTGAGTTCCGTGATGCGGTCGTCGTCGCCCTCCAGCTCGCCCAGGCGCGCGGCGCTCCGCTCGGCCCACGCGAGGACGGCCGCGGCGTCCTCGCCGTACTTGCGCGTCAGGTGGGCGAGGGCGGCCCGCCGCTCCTCGACGGCGGCCAGCCGCCGCGGGTCGGCGTCGAGGTCGGAGGCGTACCCGGCGAGCTCGCCGGCCACGTCGCGGAGCAGGATGCCGAGCTCGCCCGCCCGGTCGGCGAGCGCGGCCAGCGCCGGATCGTGGGAGCGGACGGCCTCCAGCGACCGGTGGGCGCCGGCGACCAGCGAGGCGGCGTCCACGCCCTCCGGGTCCTCGGGGTCCCCGGCCAGGGCGGCGTGCGCGGCGGTGGCGGCGGAGGCGAGGGACTCGGCGTGGCCCAGCCGCTCGGCCTCGGCGGCGAGTTCGGCGTCCTCGCCGGCCAGCGGCGCGACGGCGGCGATCTCGTCGAGGCCGAAGCGCAGCAGGTCCGCCTCCTGGGCGCGCTCGCGGGCCCGGGTGGTCAGCTCGTCGAGCTCGGCGGCGACGGCGCGCAGCCGCCGGTAGGCGTCGGTGTACTTGGCGAGCGGCGCGGCCACCGCGTCCCCCGCGTACCGGTCGAGCGCGGCGCGCTGCCGGGCCGGGCGGAGCAGCCCCTGCTGGTCGGTCTGGCCGTGCACGGCGACGAGGTCGTCGGCGAGCTCGCCGAGCAGCCCGACGGGCACGCCACGCCCGCCGACGTGGGCCCGGGAGCGCCCCTCGGCGGACAGCGTCCGGCTGACGAGCAGCGCCCCGTCGTCGAGCTCGGCGCCCGCCTCCTCGGCCCGCACGGCGGCGGGCGACGCCCGGTCGACGGCGATCCGCCCCTCGACCACCGCCGCCTTCGCCCCGACGCGCACGAGCGCCGGGTCGGCCCGGCCACCGAGCAGCAGCCCGAGGCTGGTCACGACCATGGTCTTGCCGGCACCGGTCTCACCGGTCACCGCCGTGAAACCTGGTGACAGCTCGACCACCGCGTCGTCAATGACGCCCAAGGACCGGATCCGCATCTCCTCCAACACGGATACGACCATACGAGGTTCCGGGGCCCCACCGCGACGGCCTCCCCTGCGGGCCGTGTCGGGAGGGGCCGGAGGACGAGCCGGGGGGCGGGCGCGGGGAGGGGCCTCGGCGGCCGGAGGACGCCCCGGAACCGGCCCGAGGGCGATCGGAGCCCCCGGAGAACACGAGCCCGGGACCGCCGGCCCCCGGGGAGGACGTCCGGGAGCGGTCCGGGAAGCCGCCCCGGCGAGGCCGCCCGAAGCCTGGCCGAGGACGATCGGAGCCTCCCGAGAAGGCAGCCCCGAGACCGCCCGGGAACCCCCGGAAGGACGCCCGGGAGACCGCCCCGGCGAATCCGCCCGAGCCCGGCCCGAGGGCCCGTACGAGGCAGCCCCGAGAACAGCCCGAGAGCCCCACCTGGGCCCGGGCGGGGGACAACCCCACCACCGTTCCGGGTGACCGCCGCATGGCCCGCACCGCCCGCCCCCGACAGGCTGAGGCCATGACCCCACGCCCGCGCCCCCACCCCCGCGCCCGCACCCGCCGCACCGCCGCCGTCCTCCTCACGACGGCCGTCGCCCTGACGACCGCCGCGGCCGGCATCGCGCCGGCTCCGGACCAGGCCGCCGCCGCACCCCGGCAGGACGGCGTGTGGCGCACGGACGGCTACGGCACCCTCATCTCCGTCGAGGACGGGGGCCGCCGCCTCCGCACGTACGACACCACGGCGGTGAGCTGCCTGCCCGGGCTGCTGGAGGCGAAGGGGGACGGCTCCGGCCGGTTCACCGACGCGGAGGGCGCGGGCCTGACGATCGACGCCGCCGGCCGCGACCGGGCGCGGCTCGCCTACGAAGGGAGCGTCGGCCACGTCACCCTGCGCCGCGCCGGAGCGCTGCCCGCCGACTGCACGGCCGGCCCGAAGCCGGGCGAGGGCGGGCGGCCCGACCCGCGCCGCGTCTTCGACGTCTTCTGGCGGACGTACGCCGAGAACTACCCGTTCTTCAAGGCCCACGGGGTCGACTGGAAGGCGGTGGGCGACCGCTTCCGCCCCCGGGTCGCGGCGCACACCACCGACGACGAGCTGTTCGACGTCCTCCGGCAGATGATCGAGCCGCTGCACGACGGGCACACCAGCGTCGTGGCGAGCAAGGACAAGCGCTTCGGCGGCCACCGGGCGGACACGACGCTGCCGACGCCGGAGTCCATGGCCCGCATCGACAAGGCCGTCGCCGAGGCCGTCGCCGAGGCCGTCGGCGTACCGCTGCGCACCTGGGCGCAGGGCGCGATCTCGTACGCGGACCTGCCGGACGGCACGGGCTACCTGCGGGTCACCCGGTTCAACCGGTTCGCCGCGAAGGGCGGCCCGAAGGCAGACGAGGCCGAGCTGGACCGGGCCCTGGACCACATCCTCGCCCGCGCCCCGCGCGGGCTGATCGTCGACCTCCGCTTCAACGGCGGCGGTTCGGACCGCCTCGGCATCCGCGTCGCCGAGCGCCTCACCGACCGCCCGTACACGGCCTACCTGAAGCACGCCCGCAACGACCCCGATAATCCCCGGAAGTTCACCCCGCCCGTCCCCGTAAGGGTCACTCCTTCCCCCTCCCCCCGCTACACCGGCCCCCTCGCCGTCCTCACCGGCCGCCTCACCATCAGCGCCGGCGAAACCTTCACCCAGGCCCTGATGGGCCGCTCCCCCGCCCCCGTCCGCATCGGCGAGAACACCCAGGGCGTCTTCTCCGACGTCCTGGAACGCAGGCTCCCGAACGGCTGGACGTTCGGGCTCCCCAACGAGGAGTTCATGCGTCCGGGTGACCGGCGGACGTACGACGTGACGGGCATCCCGCCGACGATCCGGACGCCGGTCTTCACGGAAGAGGAGTTCGCGGAACACAGGGACTCGGCACTGACGAGGGCGAGGCGGCTGCTGACGCACTCCAGCCCGTCTGGGGGCGCCCCCTCTGGGGGAGTTTGAGGACGAGCGGCGAAGCCGCGAAAAGGGGTTCTGGGGGCGAAGCCCCCAGGAATCGGCGAAGGGGCGGGCCAGGGGCACAGCCCGCCGCAGGCGCACCCCCGGCACCCCCTAGTGCGGCGCCCCCCGCCACCCGGCGACCGGCAGAGCGAACTTCGCCACCAACCGATCAGTAAACGAAGCATGATGCAACCGCGCCAACCGCACCGGCACAGCCCCCCGCCGCACCTCCACCCGAGCCCCCGCCGGCAGCTCCACACTCCGCCGCCCGTCACACCACAGCACCCCGTTCGGCGTCTGCGGCTGCACCTCCACCGCCAGCACCGAGTCCGGCGCGGTCACCAGCGGCTTGGCGAACAGCGCGTGAGCGCTGATCGGCACCATGAGCAGCGCCTCGACCTCAGGCCAGACCACAGGCCCCCCAGCCGAGAAGGCATAAGCGGTGGACCCAGTAGGAGTGGCACACACCACCCCATCCCCCCCGAACCGCGAAACCGGCCGCCCATCGACCTCGGTGACGACCTCCAGCAGCCGCTCCCGCGCCGCCTTCTCCACCGACGCCTCGTTGAGCGCCCAGTCGGTGTGCACGATGTGCCCGTCCGTCCGGACGAGCACGTCGAGGGTCATCCGCTCCTCGACCTCGTACTCCCGCGTCACGACCCGGTCCACGACCTTGTCGAGGTCGTCCCGCTCGGCCTCGGCGAGGAAGCCGACCCGCCCGAGGTTGACGCCCAGCATGGGCACCCCGGAGCTGCGCGCGAACTCGGCGCCGCGCAGCAGTGTGCCGTCGCCGCCGAGCACGACGATCAGCTCACACCCGTCCAGCACGTCCGGCCGCTCGGGCCCGGTCTCGACGCGTTCGACGGACGGGGGCAGCGGCAGGTCGGCGGCCTCCTCGGCGAGCACCCGCACCCCGATGCCGCACCGCAGCAGCCCCTGGACGACGAGCTCGGCGCTGCGGATGGCCGCCGGCCGCCCGGTGTGCGCGAGCAGGAAGACCGTCCGGCCGTCGCTCCGCGATGTCTCCGATGTCTCCGATGTCGCTTCTGTAGTGGTCACCGAGGCCCCTCCGCCACTGCACGGTCAACGTCCGCCGGGTCCAGTTCGGGCGCACCGGCGCGCAGCCACAGAAAGTACTCGACGTTGCCGGAGGGCCCGGGCAGCGGGCTGGCGGTGACGCCGAGGACGCCGAGCCCCAGTTCGGCGGCGCGGCGGGCGACTTCGCGCACCGCCTCGGCGCGCAGCTCGGGGCTGCGCACGACGCCGCCGCTGCCGAGCCGCTCCTTGCCGACCTCGAACTGCGGCTTGACCATCATCACCAGGTCCGCGCCGGGCGCGGTGCACGCCACCAGGGCGGGCAGCACCAGGCCGAGCGGGATGAACGACAGGTCACCGACGACGAGGTCGACGGGCTCCCCGTCGATCTGCTCCAGGGTCAGCTCCCGCACATTGGTCCGGTCCTTCACCGTGACCCGCTCGTCGCTCTGCAGCGACCAGGCGAGCTGCCCGTACCCGACGTCGACGGCGACGACGTGCGCGGCGCCCGCGCGCAGCAGGACGTCGGTGAAGCCGCCGGTCGAGGCCCCGGCGTCGAGCGCGCGCCGCCCCTCGACCCTCAGCCCGAGCGGGACGAAAGCGGCGAGCGCGCCCGCGAGCTTGTGTCCGCCGCGCGAGACGTAGTCGGGGTCGCTGTCGTCCTGGGTGACGACGATCGCGGCGGCGGTCTCCACCTGGGTGGCGGGTTTGGTCGCCGTCGCGCCGCCGACGGTCACCCGGCCCGCGGCGATCAGCTGGCTCGCGTGCTCGCGGGAACGGGCCAGCTTGCGGCGCACCAGCTCGGCGTCGAGGCGGCGGCGGGTCACTCCCACGGGCGGTTCAGCTCCTGTTGTCGTACGGACGCGTGGGGACCGGCGGTCGGTCGGGGCGCTCGTCGAGGGCGGCGAGCGCGGACCGCAGGCCCTGGTGTACATCCTCGTACACGGCCAGGTGACCGTCGGCGGCGAGGTGGTCGGCGTCCGCGAGCCGGGCCAGGCGGGCGTCCACGCCGGGGTGCCCGGTGGGGGTGCGGTCGACGCCGAGGGGCCGCGGCCCGGCGGGCTCCACCGCCTCCGGAGCCTCTTCGGCACCCGCGGTCTCGCCGGCTCCGGACACCGCCGCCCCCGCCCTCTCCGTCACGACCTTTTCGCTCATGCCCCCGACGCTACCCCGGCCCGCCCGCTTCTCCGGTGTTCGCCTCCGCGCGGTGTACCGTCCAGGGCAATGGCGACCACCGAGGAGTGCCGCAGCGCGCTCGACAGACTGGCCCGGAACCTCGCGGGCGCGGACGAGAGGCTCCGCGGCGCCGCGATGCTCGACCGCTCCCTGAGCTGCCATGTGACCGACCTGGACCTCACCTTCGTGGGGCACCTGCGCGAGGGCCGGCTCATGGAGGTGCGGGCGGTGCCGGGCGTCCCGGACCGGCGGGCCGAGATCGGGCTGGAGATGACCGGCGACGACCTCGTCGGCCTGGTCGACGGCCGGCTGAACCTCGCGCGGGCCTGGGCGAGCGGCCGGGTGAAGATCAGGGCGGGCCTGGTGGACGTCCTCAGGCTGCGCTCGATCCTGTGACCCCGGCCCCGGCGGCCACCACGGCATCCGGCGCGTCCGGCACGTCCGCCTGCTTCCGCCCCCGCCGCGCCTGCCGCGCGGCCGGTACGACGAGGGGCGTCCCGGTCTGCGGATCGTCGATGATCTGGCAGCTCAGCCCGAACACCTCCGCCACCAGCTCGGACGTGACGATGTCGTTCGGCGCGCCCTCCGCGACGACCTTCCCGCCCCGCATGGCGATCAGATGGGTCGCGTAGCGGGCGGCGTGGTTGAGGTCGTGCAGGACGGCGACGAGCGTCCGGCCCTGCTCCTCGTGCAGCTCGGCGCAGAGGTCGAGGACCTCGATCTGGTGCTGGATGTCGAGGTAGGTGGTGGGCTCGTCCAGGAGCAGCAGCGGGGTCCGCTGGGCCAGGGCCATGGCGATCCACACGCGCTGCCGCTGCCCGCCGGAGAGCTCGTCGACGTGCCGGTCGGCGAGTTCGGCGACGCGGGTGGCCTCCATCGACTCCCGGACGATGCGCTCGTCCTCGGGCGACCACTGCCGCAGCAGCCCCTGGTGCGGGTACCGGCCGCGGGCGACGAGGTCGGCGACGGTGATGCCGTCCGGCGCCACGGACGACTGCGGCAGCAGGCCGAGCGTCCGGGCCACCTTCTTGGCCGGGTACGAGCCGATGGCCTGGCCGTCCAGGAGCACGGACCCGGTCGCCGGCTTGAGCATCCGGGACAGGGCGCGCAGCAGCGTGGACTTGCCGCAGGCGTTGGGGCCGACGATGACGGTGAAGGAGTTGTCGGGGATCGCGACGGAGAGGTCTTCCGCGATGACCCGCCGGTCGTAGGCGAGGGTGACGGATTCGGCCTGCAGTCGGCTCATGGTGTGGGCTCCTTGTCCGTACGTGATCGTGTGCGCCGTGTCGCGTGTCCGGGCGTACCGCCGCCTTCGGACGTCCCTCCGGGGCCGGCCGCCGTCATCCCCGCCCCGCCCGGCGTTCCGCGTGGAGCAGCCACAGCAGGTAGCAGCCGCCGAGCATGCCGGTGAGGACGCCGACGGGCAGCCGGTCGGCACCGAACAGGTGCTGCGACGCCCAGTCGGCGGTGACGAGGAGGGCCGCGCCGGTGCAGGCGGCGGCGGTGAGGCAGGGGCCCGGGGAGCCGGTGAGGCGGCGGGCGACCTGCGGGGCGGAGAGGGCGACGAAGGCGATGGGCCCGGCGGCGGCCGTGGCGGCGGCGGTCAGCAGCACGGCGGCGGTCAGCGACACCAGCCGCGTCCGCTCGACCCGCACCCCGAGCGCGTACGCCGTGTCGTCGCCCATCTCCAGCATGCGCAGGTCGCGCCCCTGGCTCAGGACGACGGGGACCAGCACGGCGCAGCCGGCGAGCAGCGGCCACACCTGGTCCCAGTCGCGCCCGTTGAGGGAGCCGACCATCCAGGTGGTGGCCCGCGTCGCGTCGTTGAGGTCGGCCTGCGTCAGCAGATAACCGACAACCGACGTGAGGATGGCGGTCATGCCGATGCCGACGAGGACGAACCGCTGCCCGTGCACGCCCTTCTGCCACGCGAGCAGGTAGATGGCCGCGCCGGCGAGCAGCCCGCCGGCCAGCGCGCCGCCGGAGACGGCGGTGGGCGTGCCCCGGAACAGGACGATGACCGACAGCGCCCCGACGGTCGACCCCTGCGCGATGCCGAGCACGTCCGGACTGCCCAGCGGATTGCGGGAGACGGACTGGAAGACCGCGCCGGCCAGCGCCAGCGCCGCGCCGACGAGCAGGGCGACGAGGACGCGGGGAAGCCGCAGGTCGTCGACGATGAACTCCTGCGCGGGCGTGCCGCCGCCGGTCAGCGTGCGGACGACCTCGCCGGGCGTCAGCGGGTAGTCGCCGGTGCCGATGAGGGCGACGGACGCGGCCAGCGCGGCGGCGGCCAGGAGCAGCACGGCGAGCACCGCGCGGGGCGCGACCCGCACGGACAGCCCGCCGGGGGTACGGACGACGTGCACGGTCTTTCCCTGGTTCCCGGGCACGACCCGGCGCCGGACGCTCACAGCCCCGCCGTCCGTCGGCGCCGGATGAGGCGGATGAACAGGGGCCCGCCGACGAGCGCGGTGACGATGCCGACCTGGAGCTCGGAGGGGCGGGCGACGACACGGCCGAGGATGTCCGTGCCGAGCAGCAGGACGGGCGCGAGGAGCGCCGCGTAGGGCAGCACCCAGCGCAGGTCGGGCCCGGTGAAGGAGCGGACCATGTGGGGCACCATCAGCCCCACGAAGACGATGGGCCCGCAGGCGGCCGTCGCCGCGCCGCACAGCAGGGTGACGGCGGCGAGGCCGAGCACCCGGGTGACGGCCGGCCGGGTGCCGAGCGCCCGCGCCTGGTCGTCGCCGAGGGCCATGGCGTTGAGCGGCCGGGTCAGCGCGAAGGCGAGCACGACGCCGGCGCCGATGAACGGCGCGACCTGCCCGACCAGCGTCGCGTTGGCGGACGCCAAAGAGCCCACCGTCCAGAACCGCATCCGGTCGAGCGCGGCCGAGTCGGTCAGTTCCACCGCGTACACATAGCCGTTGAGGACGGCGGTGACGGCGGTGCCCGCGAGGGCCAGCCGGACCGGCGTGGCGCTCCGGCTGCCGCCAAGCACATGGACGACGACGGAGACGACGGCCGCGCCGAGGAACGCGAACCACACGTAGCCGGTGAGCGAGGTGACGCCGAAGAAGCTGATGCCGGACACGACGGCCGCGGCGGCCCCCGAGCTGATGCCGAACAGCCCGGGATCGGCGAGGGGGTTGCGGGTCAGCGCCTGCATGACGGTCCCCGCGAGGCCGAGCGCGGCCCCGGCGAGGATGCCGAGGAGAGTGCGTGGCACCCGCAGGTCCCGTACGACGACGTCGGTCTCGTTCCCCGTGTAGTGGAAGAGCCCGTGCCAGACCTGGTCCAGGGGAACCTGTTTGGCGCCGACGGCGACCGACGCCATGGCGACGGCGAGCAGGAGGCCCGCGGCGGCCGCCAGCCCGAGGGCGCGCACGGCGTTGCGGCGGGGCACGGCCTCGGGGGAGGTGCCCGGTGGTACGTGGGGTGAGACGACGGCCAACACGTGGTTAGGTTAGCCTACCCTCAACATCGCCCCTCACCGAGAGAAGCACCGCCCCCATGAGCACCACCCGCACCACCGTACTGTCCCGACGTGGCCTCCTCACGGCCGGTGGCGCCCTCGGCCTGGGCGCCCTGCTCACGGCATGCGGCAGCGGCGGTTCCTCCGGCTCCACCTCGGACAACGGCTCGGGCAAGAGCGGCCCCTGGACCTTCAAGGACGACCGCGGCACCACGGTGAAGGCGGGCAGCACCCCGAAGCGCATCGTCGCCTTCACCGGAACCGCCGCCGCCCTCCACGACTTCGGCGTCGAGTGCGTCGGCGTCTTCGGCCCGACCACCCTCAAGAACGGCAAGCCCGACCCGCAGGCCGGCGACCTCGACGTGGCCAAAGTGAAGGTCCTGGGCAACACCTGGGGCGAGTTCAGCGTGGAGAAGTACGCGAGCCTCGACCCGGACCTCCTGGTCACCAACATGTTCGAGCCCGGCGCCCTCTGGTACGTGCCCGACGACAGCAAGGACAAGATCCTCGGCCTGGCCCCCAGCGTCGGCCTCACCTCCG
Organism: Streptomyces sp. NPDC021100; assembly: GCF_044333095.1. Lineage (NCBI taxonomy): Bacteria > Bacillati > Actinomycetota > Actinomycetes > Kitasatosporales > Streptomycetaceae > Streptomyces > Streptomyces sp. NPDC021100. The sequence goes on along the minus strand of NZ_JBIRQH010000004.1, from coordinate 6,241 downwards.
CCCGCGTCTCCATGCTCAAGCCCATCGAGCGCTACGCCGAACTCGCCGCCTCCCTCGGCGCCGACCTCAAGGCGAAGAAGGTCACCGACGCCAAGGCCCGCTTCGAGAAGGCCGCCGAGACCCTGCGCCGGACCGCCAAGTCCCACCGGATCAAGGTCATGGCCGCCTCCGGCAGCGCCGACCTCTTCTACGTCTCCAACCCGGCCGTCAACGCCGACCTGATGTACTTCCGCGAGCTCGGCGTGGACTTCGTCGTCCCCCAAAAGCTCGACAAGGGCGGCTACTTCGAGAGCCTCAGCTGGGAGAACGCCAACAAGTACCAGGCCGACCTGATCCTCCTGGACAGCCGCACCTCGGCCCTCCAGCCCAAGGACCTGTCCGCCAAGCCCACTTGGGCCAAGCTCCCCGCCGTCGAGGCCGGCCAGGTCAGCCCCTGGCTCAGCGAACCGCGCTTCTCCTACGCGGGCTGCGCACCGCTCCTGGAGAACCTGGCCGCCGCCATCGAAAAGGCGAAGAAGCTGTGACCGCCCCCGCCGCCGCCCTTCCCTACCGCTTCTTCGACGTCCACGTCGTACGCACCGAGCGGATAGGCACCGCCCTCATCCGCGTGACACTCGGCGGCGACCGCCTCGGCGAGATGGTCACCGACGGCCGGGACCAGCGCTTCAAACTCTTCCTCCCCCGCCCGGGCCAGGAAGCACCGCTGCTCCCGTACCCCTTGGACGAAGGCTGGTACGGACACTGGCGAGCCCAAGACCCGGACACCCGGCCGGTCATGCGCACGTACACCATCCGCGCCCTGCGCCACCTCCCGGACGGCACGACGGAACTGGACGTCGACTTCGTCCAGCACGGCGACGCCGCCCACAGCGGCCCGGCCTCCCTCTGGTCCCGCACGGCCCGCCCGGGCGACCGCGCGGCGATCCTCGCCCCCGTCGTGCACGACAACGGCGGCGCCGACTACCGCCCGCCGCCCGGCACCGACTGGACCCTGATCACGGCCGACGAGTCCGCCCTCCCGGCGGTGGCGGGCATCCTCGCCTGGCTGCCTCCCGGCATGCCGGCCCACGTCTGGATCGAGGTCCCCCACCCGGACGACATCCAGCCCCTCCCCACGGCAGCGGACGCCGACATCACCTGGCTCATCCGCGACACCGACCCCACGATCACCGACGCCGTCCGGACGGCCGCCTTCCCCGAGGGCACCCCCTACGCCTGGACAGCCGGCGAAGCGGGCACCATCCGCACCCTCCGCCGCCACCTGGTCAACGACCGGAAAATCGACCGCAAGCGGATCACCTTCACGGGCTACTGGCGCAGGGGAGCAACGGAGGAACAACTCCTGGACGAACTGGCCTGACCCGATCAGCCCGTCCGGCGTTTGAGGACTGGGGGCACCCCCTCTGGGGGAGCGCGCAGCGTGCTGCGGGGGTGCGGGGGCGGAGCCCCCGCAGGAAACGGTGAAAGGGCGGGGTCGGGGAACTCCTACCACCCCAAGCGGCCCAGCGCACCCCCCGCATCCGCACCACAGACCCCGTCCCCACCGGCCGTCCACGCCACCCCACACAACGCCCGCAACCCGTCAATCCGCTCCCCGTCCCCGTCAAGGACAAGAACCCCATCCCGCAGGGAAGCGGTCCACCCCCCACACCGGAACCCCCCGCCGACCGCGTCGACGACAGGCTGCGCCTCCAGCAACCCCCGCAAATCCTCAGCCACATACGTAGCCCGATGCTCCGGCCGGGCAGCCAACACCTCAGCCGCCGTAGTCACCCCGGTAAGCACCAGCAACGAGTCGACACCCCCCGCATGCGCCCCCTCGATATCCGTATCGAGCCGGTCCCCCACCACCAACGGCCGCTCCGCCCCCGTCCGCAACACGGTCTCCCGATGCATGGGAGGCAGCGGCTTCCCCGCAACCTGCGGCACCCGCCCCGTAGCGATCTTCACGACCTCCACGGCCGCACCGTTCCCAGGCGCGATCCCCCGCCCACTGGGAATGGTCAAATCCGTATTGGACGCGAACCAGGGCAGCCCCCGAGCCACCGCATACGAAGCTTCCATCAGCCGAGACCAGGGCATGTCCGGCCCCCCATACCCCTGAGCGACGGCAGCCGGATCCTCATCCACGGAATCCACGGGCACCAGCCCCCGCTCCCGCAGCGCCACCCGCAGCCCCTCCGCCCCGATCACGAGCACCCGCGACCCGGCCGGCAACTGCTCCGCTATCAGCCGGGACACGGCCTGCGCGGAGTTGATGACGTCCCCCGGCTCGGCCGGGATCCCCAGCTCGGTCAGGTGCGCCGCCACCACATCGGGCGTCCGCGCCGCGTTGTTCGTCACATACGCCAGGTGCATCCCCTCCTTCCGCGCCGTCTCCAGCGACGCGACGGCGTGCGGGATGGCCTCGCCCCCGGCGTACACCACGCCGTCGAGGTCCAGCAGGGCGGTGTCATAGGCCTCGCTCAGCCGGCGCTCGCTGCCGCCGGGCCGGGTCCGGACGCTCTCGTTCATACGGAGTTCGCTCCTTGTGCTGTTCGTCTCTGTCCCGATCATTGCTCATCCGGCCAGGGGACATAACATTTACTGATGAGCAATCCGGATCCTGCCGGGCACGGCCTGCGACTCGCCCCCTTCCGAGGTCTGCGCTACGTCCCGGAACGGGTGGGCAGCCTCGCGGCCGTGACCTCGCCACCGTACGACGTCGTCGTCCGGCCCGACGGGCTGCGCCACCTGGAGACCGCCGATCCGCACAACATCGTCCGGTTGATCCTCCCGCAGGCCGCCACCGCCGCCGACCGGCACCGCCGGGCCGCCGACACCCTGCGCCGCTGGCAGGAGGAACGCATCCTGGCCCCGGACCCGGAACCCGCGCTCTACGTGTACGAACAGCGGGGTGACGGCATACTCCAGCGCGGCCTCATCGGCGCCCTGCGCCTCACCCCCCGCGAGGAGAAGGTCGTCCTCCCGCACGAGGACGTGATGCCGCACGTCGTCGAGGACCGCGCCGCCCTGATGCGGGACACAGGCGCCAACCTCGAGCCGCTGCTCTTCGCCTACCGGGGCGACGGCACGGCGACCGGCGCGGCGGCCGTCATCGAACGCGTCACGGGCACCACGCCGCTCCTCTCCACCACCACCGACGACGGCTTCGCCCACCGCCTCTGGTCCGTCACGGACCCCGACGACCTGGCCCGCATCGGCGACGACCTCTCCCGCCGCCAGGCCCTCATCGCCGACGGCCACCACCGCTGGGCCACCTACCAGCGGCTCCGCGCCGAACAGCCGGCGCCGGGCCCCTGGGACTTCGGCCTCGTCCTCCTCGTGGACACGGCCCGCTACCCCCTGCGGGTCAGAGCCATCCACCGCCTCCTGCACCGCCTGCCGCTCGCGGACGCGCTGACGGCCGTATCGGGCGCGTTCCGCATCCGCACCCTGGACGCGCCCCTGCCTACGGCCCTGGAGGCCCTGGCGGAGGCGACGGCGGCCGACGAGCACGGCAACGCCTTCCTCCTCGCCGGCGACGGCCGCTTCCACCTCCTCGACCGCCCGGACCCGGATCTGCTGGCCCGTACGGTCCCCTCCGGCCGCCCCCGGGCCTGGCGCGAGCTCGACGCCACGGTCCTGCATTCGGTCCTGCTGGAACACGTGTGGCGGGTGAGCGACGACCCCGAGCACATCGGCTACATCCACGACACGGCCGCGGCCGTCGCCCAGGCGGAGCGGCACGGCGGCACGGCCGTACTGATGCACCCCGTCCGCGAGGAGGTCGTCCGCGAGCTCGCCGCCCAGGGCGTGACGATGCCGCGCAAGTCGACCTCCTTCGGCCCCAAACCGGCCACGGGCCTGGTCCTGCGCAGCCTCACCCTGGACTGACGGCACGGCACACGAAAAACGGCGGTGGGGCGGAACCCGTACGGGTTCCGCCCCACCGCCGTTCACCCAGAGAACTCAGCGCCTCAGCGCGCGTCGCCGCCCTCGGTTTCCTTGGCGTCCTTCTCCACCGGCTCCTCGGCCGGCTTCTCGGCCTCGGAACCGTCACCGGCCACCTCGTCCGTCCCAGCCGCCTCGTCCGCCTCGTCGGCGGCCTCGATCACCGCGTCCTCGGCGTCCTTGACGTCCTCCGCCTCCTCGACGTCCGAAAGAACGTCGGTGAACTCGACACCGTCGAGCTCGGCGAGCCGGTCGGACGCGTTGGTGGTACCGCCCTGGTCGGCCTCCAGGGCCTTGGCGAACCACTCGCGGGCCTCGGCCTCACGGCCGACGTCGAGCAGCGCGTCGGCGTACGCGTACCGCAGCCGGGCCGTCCAGGGCTGGACGGAGTTCGACGCCAGCTCGGGGCTCTGCAGCGTGACGACGGCGGCCTCGGCCTGCCCCATGTCCTTACGGGCACCGGCGGCCACCAGGCGCATCTCCACCTGGCCGGCCTTGTCGAGCTTCTGCACCTCGGGCTCGCCGGCCATGGCCAGCGCCCGCTCCGGACGGCCCATGCCGCGCTCGCAGTCCGCCATGACGGGCCACAGCTCGACGGAACCGGTCATCCGGCGCGCCGCACGGAACTCGGCCAGCGCCTCGGAGTACCGGGCGGTCGCGTACGACGCGAAACCGGCGGCCTCACGGACGGCGGCGACGCGCGAGGCGAGCCGCAGGGCCACCCGCGAGTAGCCGTACGCCTGCTCCGCGTCCTCGTCGAGCAGCTTGGCCACCATGACGAGGTTGCGGGCGACGTCCTCGGCGAGCGTCTTCGGCAGGCTCATGAGCTCCTGCCGCACGTCCGCGTCGATCTCCTCGCCGGTCACGTCGTCGGGGATGGGCAGCCGCTTCACCGGCTCCCGCTCGCCGCGGTCACGGTCCCGGTCGTCCCGGCGGCCGTAGCCACCGCGCGACCGCTCGTCGCGCCCACGGTAGCCCCCACCCTGCCGGTCCCGGTCACGGTCGTCACGCCGCCCGTAACCACCACCGGCCGGCCGGCCGCCACGGTCGTCACGACGGAACCCGCCACGGTCGCGGTCGTCCCGCCGGTCGTCACGGCGGAAGGCCGGACGCTCGTCGCGCCGGAACCCACCACGGTCGTCGTCCCGACGCGGACCACGCTCATCACGCCGGTCGTCACGGCGGAAGGCCGGACGCTCGTCGCGGCGGAACCCACCACGCTCGTCGTCACGACGGGGACCACGGTCGTCACGACGGTCATCACGCCGGAAACCCGGACGCTCATCGCGGCGGGGGCCACGGTCGTCGCGCCGCTCGTCACGGCGGAAGGCCGGACGCTCGTCACGGCGGAAGCCGCCACGGTCGTCGTCCCGACGCGGACCGCGCTCATCACGACGGTCATCACGGCGGTCATCACGGCGGTACGAGGGCCGATCGGCGTCACGACGCTCGTCGCGACGGAAGCCGCCACGGTCGTCATCACGACGGGGGCCACGGTCGTCGCGCCGGTCATCACGACGGAAGGCCGGACGCTCGTCACGGCGGAAGCCGCCACGGTCGTCGTCCCGACGGGGGGCACGTTCATCACGCCGGTCATCACGACGGTACGAGGGCCGGTCCGCGTCACGACGCTCGTCGCGACGGAACCCACCACGGTCGTCGTCCCGACGCCCGTAGCCGCCGCCACCGCCGCCGGAGGGACGACCGCCGCGGTCGTCACGGCGGAAGCCGCCACGGTCGTCGTCACGACGCTCGTCACGGCGAAAGGCCGGACGCTCGTCGCGCCGGAAGCCACCACGGTCGTCGTCCCGACGCGGACCACGGTCATCACGGCGGTCATCACGACGGAAGCCGCCGCGGTCGTCATCGCGACGGCCGTAGCCACCGCCACCGGAGGGACGGCCACCACGGTCATCGCGGCCACCGCGGTAGCCGCCGCGGTCGTCGTCACGTCGGCCGTAGCCGCCGCCGGAGGGACGACCGCCGCGGTCGTCACGGCGGAAGCCGCCCCGCGGCCCGCCGTGGCGGTCGCCGCCCGAACGGTCGTCGGGAGAGTTGGTGGACATCGACGTGACTCCTGTCTTGAGGTACCGCAGCCATTCTCGCGCAGCCGGCGTGCGGATGCGCTTCGACAAAAACGCTGCACTTCAATAAAAAACAAAAGGACCCTTGGTCCCAGCGTGAACGCTGGGACCAAGGGTCCTTGAAATATTGTTCGGCGGCGTCCTACTCTCCCACACGGTCCCCCATGCAGTACCATCGGCGCTGAAAGGCTTAGCTTCCGGGTTCGGAATGTAACCGGGCGTTT
>NZ_JBIRQH010000003.1:424137-619330 GCF_044333095.1 Streptomyces sp. NPDC021100 | reverse complement strand
TCCGACGAGCCCGATGCTCCACCAACCGCATCAGTCGCATCGTGGCCGCCGTCCACACCCTCCTGAACTGCAACTACTCAGGATGAAAGACGCTCAGTAAGGGGACTTCAAGCCCGCCTGGCGCCATCGCACCCGCGGGCGGCATCAAAGCCGGTTTCGGCAAAACTCGCACCGGCCATATGCGCGTTTTGTCCAGCCCGGCCACGAAGCCGCCCGCTATCGCCCACGGCGGCGGCTCAATTGATGCGGTCCTGAAGGACCCTGGGGGGCCATGCCTCCGACCCCAGGATTCCCATGGCGTAGGCCTTGGCGACGAGCGCGGTGCGGTTGGGCACCCGGAAGCGCTCCATCATCTTGCTGACGTGATACTCGACACCCTGACGGCTGAGGTAGAGCTTGTTTGCGATGCAAGTGGTGCGCTCGCCTGCGGCGATGCGCTCCATGATCTTGGCGTCCAGGGTGGATAACGTCGTGGGGGCGGTGGTCACCTAGTACTCCCTGAGGGAAGAGCGCTGAGAAGGGGAGAGCGCCGTAGCGGACCCGGGTACCGGCGGCGGGTCCATTTCTACCCACAAGTTCAACACGGCGAGTAGTGGACTTTTGTACAAGTGGAAGCCGCAGTTCTCAGGCATTGGGTTGTCCGAGCAAATGGGACGGATTCCGGCATCCCGTACAGGTGCCACTTGTCCGTTCTGAATGCATAACCACGGGTAACGGGGCGCCTGAAGGGCCGGACCCCTCACAGGACGTCGACAGGCCCGCACAGGACGTCAAACGGCGCCCGCGGCCGGCGGCGGCCCGCGGCCGGGGGGGGCCACCGCCGGCAGGACTAGCAAATTCCTCATACATGTACGCCTTATCCTCAACGCCTGCGAATCTGTGGCGGAACGAGGGGAGACGGCATGAAAATCGAGGTGCTCCAACCGACCTGCAACCTTGACACGGTGCGGGACGGTCGCGGCGGAATTTTCACCTGGGTTCCTCCGGAACCCATCCTGGAATTCAATATGCTGCACCTGTACCCGGGAAAGGTGCGCGGTCTGCACTATCACCCGCACTTCGTCGAATACCTGCTCTTCGTCGAGGGCTCGGGCGTGCTGGTCACCAAGGACGACGCCGACGACCCCGACTGCAAGGAAGAGTTCATCCACGTCTCGCGCGGCATCTGCACCAGGACGCCGGCGGGCATCATGCACGCCGTCCATGCCATCACGCCGCTGACGTTCATCGCCATGCTCACCAAGCCCTGGGACGAGTGCGACCCGCCGCTGGTGCAGGTCGAGCCGCTGCCGCACACCCTGGAGCGCAAGTGAGGGTCGCGGTGGTCGGGGCCGGCGGATTCGTCGGCGCCGCCATCACCCGGGCGCTGGGACCCACGGCGATTCCCGTGACCCGTGCGACCTACGAGGAGGCCCGCCGCAGCGGCCCCTTCGACGTCCTGGTCAACGCCGCGTGTCCGTCCCGGCGTTACTGGGCCCGGCACCACCCCGACGAGGACCGCCGCGAGACGGTCGACAAGACCCGGGCGCTCCTCCGCGACTGGGAGTGGGGCCGCTTCGTCCAGATCAGCACCCTCTCCGCCCGCACCCAGCCGGACACCCCCTACGGCAGGAACCGGGCCGAGGCCGAGGAGCTCTGCGCGGACCACCTGATCGTCCGCCTGGGCCCCATGTACGGCGACGACAACACCAAGGGCGTCCTCATGGACCTCCTCGGGGACCAGCCGGTCTACGCGCACGGCGATTCGCGGCAGAGCTTCGCCCCCGTCGAGTGGTGCGGCCGCTGGGTGGCCTCGCACCTCGACGCCGAGGGGCTGTGGGAAGTGGGCGCGCGGACGACGGTCAGCCTGCGGGAGATCAGGGACGCGGTCGGCTCGCGTTCCGTCTTCGCCGGCACATGGAAGGACGACCAGTTCCCCCTGGACAGCCGGCCCGACTGGCCGGACGCCGCCGATGTCATCGGCTGGCTCGGGGCCCGTAGCAGAGCACTGACTGGAGAATCATGACCACGACCGGTCACTCGACAGTGATCGACCGTTGCCGGATCTGCGACAACACCGAGTTGCTGCCCGTGCTCGACCTCGGTCCGCAGGCACTCACCGGTGTGTTCCCGCAGACCCGCGGCGAGGCCGTACCGTACGTCCCCCTGGAGCTGGTGCGCTGCTCGCCCGCCGGCTGCGAGCTGGTGCAGCTGCGGCACACCGCCGACTTCGGCCTCATGTACGGCGAGGGCTACGGCTACCGGTCCAGCCTCAACCGTTCCATGGCGGACCACCTGCGCGGCAAGGTCGCCGCCATCACGAAGACGGTCGACCTCGGCCCCGGCGACCTCGTCCTGGACATCGGCAGCAACGACGGCACCCTGCTGGCGGCCTACCCCTCCGGCGGCCCCTCCCTGGTCGGCGTCGACCCCGCCGCCTCCGTCTTCGCCGCGACCTACCCGCCGGGCGCCGAGCTGATCCCCGACTTCTTCGCGGCCGGGCTGCTCGGCGGCCGCCGCGCCAAGGTCGTCACCTCGATCGCGATGTTCTACGACCTGCCCCGCCCCATGGACTTCATGCGGGAGATCCGCGACGTCCTGGCGGACGACGGCATCTGGGTGACCGAGCAGAGCTACCTGCCGTCGATGCTCCACGCCGCCGCCTACGACGTCGTCTGCCACGAGCACCTGGACTACTACGGGCTCCGCCAGATCGAGTGGATGGCCGAACGCACCGGCCTGAAGGTCGTGGACGCCGAGCTGACCCCCGTCTACGGCGGGAGCCTCTCCCTCGTCCTGGCCCGGAGCGACTCCCCGCGCGAGGCCGACGAGCAGGCACTGGCCCGGATCCGCGCCGGCGAGACGGACCTGCCCTACGCGGAGTTCGCCCGGCGGACCGAGGAATCCCGCGACCGGCTCATGGACTTCCTCACCGCCTCGCGGGACAAGGGGCTGCGCACCCTCGGATACGGCGCCTCCACCAAGGGCAACGTCATCCTCCAGTACTGCGGTCTGGACGAGGCGCTCCTGCCCTGCATCGCCGAGGTGAACGAGGACAAGTTCGGCTGCTACACGCCCGGCACGGACATCCCGATCGTCTCCGAGAAGGAGGCCCGGGCGCTCGCACCCGACCAGTTCCTGGTCCTCCCGTGGATCTACCGGGACGCGATGATCGCCCGGGAACGCGACTTCCTGGCCTCCGGGGGCAAGCTGGTCTTCCCGCTGCCCACCCTGGAAGTGGTGTGACGCGGTGCCGGGGATGAGAACGCGCGGCGGCACCCGGCTGCTCGCCGTCTGCCTGCTGTCCGTCCTGCCGCTGCTGGCCGCGGCCCTGCTGCTGTGGCACGGGAGCGCGGGCAAGGGCGGCGGGCGGTCCGGCGGGAGCACCGCGCACGGCGGATCGCGCGTCGAGGCCTGGCAGCTGCTGCTCGCCCTCGCCGTGGTGGTGGCCGTCGCGCGGGGCCTCGGGACGCTGGCGAGCCGGTACCTGTCGCAGCCGCGCGTGGTCGGCGAGATGGTCTCCGGGATCGTCCTCGGCCCCTCGGTGCTCGGCCTCGTCGCCCCCCGGGCCTACGACGCCCTCTTCCCCGCCGCCCTCCACTCGTACCTCAACCTCGTCGCCCAGATCGGGCTGGCGCTGTTCATGTTCCTGATCGGCATGGAGTTCGGCGACGCCCAGCACGAGGACGCGGGCCGCACCGGTGTCGCCGTGGGGGTCGTCGGCGTCTGCCTGTCGTTCGCGCTCGGCTGCGGCCTGGGGTACGCGCTGTACACCGGCTACGCCCCGGAGGGCGTCGGCTTCCTGCCGTTCACCCTCTTCCTGGGCATCTCCATGAGCGTGACCGCCTTCCCCGTGCTGGCCCGGCTGCTGATGGAACGCGGCATGCTCCAGTCCCGGGCGGGCGCGTACGCCATCGTGGGGGCCGCCACCGCCGACCTCGCCTGCTGGCTGCTGCTCGCGGGCCTCGTCGCGCTGCTGCGCGGCGGTTCGCCCCTGGGCGTGCTGCGCACCCTCGCGCTCACCGCGGCCTTCTTCGGCGTCATGGTGGTGCTCGTCCGCCCCGCCCTGCGCCGCGTCCTGGAGCGGTCCGAGCGCCGGCTCGCCGACGGCGGCGTGCTCACCCTGATCGTCCCCGGCGTCCTGCTGTCGGCGGTCGCCACCGAACTCATCGGCATCCACCTCATCTTCGGCGCCTTCCTCTTCGGCGCCATCTGCCCGAAGACGGCGCCGGCCCTGGAGAACGCCCGCGGCAAACTCCAGGAACTCGTCACGGCCGTGCTGCTGCCCCCGTTCTTCGCCTCGGTCGGGGTGAAAACCGATCTGCTGCGGCTCGGTGAGGGCGGCGGGGCCCTGTGGGTGTGGGCCGGTGTCGCCCTGCTGGTCGCCGTGGCAGGGAAGTTGACGGGCAGCGCGGCCGCGGCGGCGCTGATGTCGGTGGAGCGCGTCGACGCCCTGCGCATCGGCGTGCTCATGAACTGCCGCGGACTGACCGAGCTGGTGATCCTCACCATCGGCCTCGACCTCGGCGTCCTGTCGCCGGCGCTGTTCACCATGCTCGTCATGGTCACCCTGTGCGCCACCGTCATGACCGCACCACTGCTCGACCTGCTCGACCGCGCCGAGGCGCGCCGCGCCGCGCCCGCTCCCGCGAAGGCGGCGGCCGTCGTCCGCTGACCCGGCGACATCGCGAATTCCGGACACGAAATGCCGGGGCCGGGTCTAGGTGATTCCTTCGAAAATGCCGGCGTGCCGCTGCTTATGATCGGCGCGGAATGACCTGCTGTGCGCGCCGGGTCCAGTAAACCTGAAAACAGGGAGGTGGGTTGGTGCAGATAGCCGACCTGTACATCGGTGCTCTCGGCGTTTTCGTACCGCCCGTGGTGAGCGTCGAATGGGCCGTGGAACGCGGCCTCTACCCGGCCGAGGAAGCCGAGGCGCACGAACTCGGCGGGGTCGCGATCGCCGGCGACATCCCCCCTCCGGAAATGGCCTTGCGGGCGGCGCAGCAGGCGGTGAAACGGTGGGGCGGATCGCCGACGGAATTCGATCTGCTGCTGTACGCGAGCACCTGGCACCAGGGCCCGGACGGCTGGCCGCCCCAGGCGTACCTCCAGCGGCACCTGGTGGGCGGGGACATGCTCGCCCTGGAGATCCGGCAGGGCTGCAACGGCGTCTTCAGCGCGCTGGAACTCGCCGCCGCCTACTTGCGGGCCGACCCGCACCGCACGAGCGCGCTGATCGTCGCCGCCGACAACTACGGGACGCCACTGGTCGACCGGTGGCGGATGGGCCCCGGCTTCATCGGCGGTGACGCCGCCTCGGCCCTGGTGCTGACCAAGCGGCCCGGCTTCGCCCGGCTGTGCTCGCTGGCGTCCAAGGGCCTGCCGGAGATCGAGGCGCTGCACCGGGGCGACGAGCCGCTGTTCCCGCCGAGCATCACCCGGGGCCGTCCGACCGACTTCAGCGCCCGCATCGGCCAGCAGTTCGCCACCCGGAGCCCGGCGTCCCTCGCGATGGCCGACATCCAGGACCACATGACCGAGATCGCCGAGCGCGCCCTGGCGGGTGCCGGCATCGGGATGGCGGACGTCGCCCGCGTCTCCTTCATGAACTACTCACGGGAAGTGGTCGAACAGCGCTGCATGGCGGCCTGGGGGCTGCCGCTGTCCCGTTCGACCTGGGAATTCGGCCGGGGAATCGGCCACTGCGGGGCCAGCGACCACCTGCTCTCCATGGAACACCTCGTACGGACCGGTGAGCTCGCCCCCGGCGACCACGTCCTGCAACTCGCCACCGCCCCTGGCCTCGTGGTGTCCAGCGCCGTCCTTCAGGTTCTCGAATCGCCGGACTGGGACGCATGACGAATACCGGCAACGACGAACGGAACACGCCCGTGACACCCCTCGCACACCCGGCAGACTCCCTCCCCCCGGTGGCCGTGGTCGGGATCGGCTGCCGGTTCCCCGGCGGCGTCGACTCGCCCGACGGGTTCTGGGACCTGCTGGCGGCCGGCCGCAACACCGTCGGCGACATGCCCACCGACCGCTGGAAGGAGTACCGGGACTTCGGCCCGCGGTTCGACGCCGCGCTGCGGAAGGCCATCCGTTCCGGCAGCTACCTGGACGGCGACATCGCCGGTTTCGACGCCGAGTTCTTCGGCATCTCCCCGCGCGAGGCCGAGCTGATGGACCCGCAGCAGCGCCTCATGCTGGAGGTGGCCTGGCAGGCGCTGGAGCACGCGGGCATCGCGCCGCACACCCTGGCGGGCACCGACACCGGGGTGTTCGCCGGCGTCTGCACCTACGACTACGGCGCCGGCCGGCTGGAGGACCTGCCGGGCATCGACGCCTGGACGGGGATCGGCGCGGCCGTGTGCGCCGTGTCGAACCGCGTCTCCCACGCCCTCGACCTGCGCGGCCCCAGCCTCTCCGTCGACACCGCGTGCTCCGCCTCCCTGGTGGCGCTGCACACCGCCGCGCAGAGCCTGCGGCTCGGCGAGTGCACCCTGGCCCTGGCCGGCGGCGTCAATCTGCTGGTGTCGCCCGGCCAGACGATCGCCCTGGGCACGGCCGGCGCGCTGGCGCCCGACGGCCGCAGCAAGCCGTTCTCCGCGTCCGCCGACGGCTACGGCCGCGGCGAGGGCTGTGGCGTGCTGGTCCTCAAGCTGCTGTCGGACGCCGAACGCGACGGCGACCGGGTGCTGGCGGTGCTGCGCGGCAGCGCGGTCAACCAGGACGGGCGCACCAACGGCATCATGGCCCCCTGCGGCCAAGCCCAGGAGCACGTCATGCGGCGCGCCCTGACCGCCGCGGGCGTCGACGCCGGCACGGTCGACTACGTGGAGGCCCACGGCACCGGCACCCGCCTCGGCGACCCCATGGAGATCGGCGCGATCGGCGCGGTCTACGGGCAGGACCGCGCCGGCGGGGAGCCGTGCGTGGTCGGGACGGTGAAGTCCAACATCGGCCACCTGGAAGGCGCCGCGGGCGTCGCCGGGGTCATCAAGGCCATCCTCGCCCTGGGACGGGACAGCATCCCGGCCACCCTGCTGGACGGCGACCCGAACCCCGAGATCGACTGGGACGGCCACGCCATCCGGCTGGCCACCGGCGCGGTGCCGTGGCCCGGGCGCCCGCACCCCCGCCGCGCCGCCGTGTCCGGCTTCGGCTACGGCGGCACCGTGGCCCACGTGGTCCTGGAGCAGGCGCCCGCCGCGCCCGCCCGCCCCGCGCCGGAACCGGCCGGAACGGTGTTCCCGCTCTCCGCCGCCTCCCCCGAGGCGCTCCGCGAGCACGCCGGCGCGCTCGCCGGCCTGGTCGAGGAGGGCGTGGACCCGGCCTCGCTCGGGCACACCCTGGCCCACCGGCGCTCCCCGCTCGCCCACCGGGCGGCCGTCGTGGCGGCCGGCCGCGGCGAACTGGCCGCCGGGCTGCGCGCGCTGGCCGCCGGGGAGCCGGCGCCCGGTCTCGTCACCGGGGCCGTGCTGCCGGACACCGCCCGTCCCGTCTGGGTGTTCTCGGGCCACGGTTCCCAGTGGGCCGGGATGGGCCGGGAACTGCTGGAGTCCGAGCCGGTGTTCGCCGCGGCGATCGACGAGCTGGAGCCGGTGTTCAAGGAGGAGATCGGCTTCTCGCCCCGCGAGGTGCTGGTGGAGGGCGACCACGCCGAGGTCCACCGCGCCCAGACCATGATCTTCGCGATGCAGCTCGGGCTCGCCGCGCTGTGGCGGTCCCGGGGCGTCGAGCCCGCCGCCGTCATCGGCCACTCGGTCGGCGAGATCGCCGCCGCCGTCACCGCCGGGGCGCTGACCACGGCCGACGGGGCCCGGCTGATCTGCCGAAGGTCGCTGCTGCTGCGCGAGGCCGCCGGGCGCGGCGCGATGGCGATGGTGAACCTGCCGTTCGACGAGGTCGCCGAGCGGCTCGCGGGGAACGGCGCGGTCGTCGCCGCCATCGCGTCCTCGACGTCGTCCACCGTCGTCTCGGGCGACCCCGGCGCGGTGGACGAGGTCGTCGGCCGCTGGACGGAGGAGGGGCTGGTGGTCCGGCGCGTCGCCTCCGACGTGGCCTTCCACAGCCCGCACATGGACCCCCTGCTGGACCGGCTCCGCACCGCCTGCGACGAGCTGCGGCCGCGCACCCCGCACACCCCCCTCTACACGACGGCGCTCGCGGACCCGCGGGCCGCGATGACCGCCGACGGCGCGTACTGGGCGGGCAACCTGCGCAACCCGGTGCGGCTCGCCGCGGCGGTCACCGCCGCGGCCGAGGACGGCCACCGGGCGTTCGTCGAGCTGGCCCCGCACCCCGTGGTCACGCACTCGGTCCACGAGACGCTGGCCGAGCGCGGCGTGGAGGACGTGTTCGTCGGCACGACGCTGCGGCGCGACAAGCCCGAGGCGCGCACCTTCGACGCGGCCGTGGGCGCGGCCCACTGCCACGGCGTGACCGTGGACTGGACGGCGCTCCAGCCGAACGGGGACCTGGCGGACCTGCCGCCGTACCCCTGGCGGCACCGCTCGCTCTGGCGCTCCATCGCCGGGTCGCGGACGGCCGGGCGGGGCCACGACGTCGCGTCGCACACCCTGCTGGGCACCCCCGCCGCCGTCGCGGGCAGCGAGGTGAAGCTGTGGCACAGCACGCTGGACGACGACAGCCGCCCGTACCCGGGCAGCCACGCCCTCAACGGCGTGGAGATCGTCCCGGCCGCCGTGCTGGCGGTCACGTTCCTGGACGCGGCGGCCGGGGGCGGGGAGCCCCGCGCCCTGCGGGACATGACGATGACCCACCCCGTGCTCACCGCGGGGCAGCGGCAGATCCAGGTCGTCCAGGAGGGCGACGTGGTCCGGCTGGCCTCCCGTACGGTCGCGGACGCGTCCGACCCGAACCCCGCCTGGCTCGTCCACTGCGCGTCCGGCACCGCCGCGCCCGACCTCGCCGCCCTGGCGTCGCGGTCGCTCCTGGACCCGGCCGAGCACCGGCTCGAACCCGCCGACCCCGGGCTGGTCGCGCGGCGGCTGGCCGAGGTGGGCGTGCCCTCGACCGGTTTCGACTGGACGGTCGAGAACCTGTCCGCCGGCTTCGGCGTGCTGCACGCCCGCGTCGCCTCGCCCGACACCACCTCCTGGGCCCCACTGCTGGACGCCGTGATGTCCATCGCACCCGCCGCCTTCATGGGCCTCCCGCAACTCCGCATGGTCGTGCGGGTGGACGAGATCACCGTCCACGGCACGCCCCCGGACGCGGCGACGGTCGAGGTCGTGCTCGATCCCGGGGTCGCCGACACCGTGCACGCCCTGGTCACCGACCCGGACGGCCGCCCGGTGGCGAGCCTGCGCGGCCTGCGCTACCCGGTGGTCGAGCAGCCGGCCGCGCCGGCCGCCGACGAGCCGGGCCGGAAGGCGGACGCGGACGCGGTGTCGTTCGCGGGCCTGTCGCCCGACGAGCTGCGGCAGCGGGTGCTCGACGAGGTGCGCGCGCAGATCGCGCAGGAGATGCGGCTGGCGCCCGCGGACCTGCACGTCCGCCGCCCGCTGGTGGAGCAGGGGCTCGACTCGGTGATGACGGTGGTCGTCCGCCGCCGGCTGGAGAAGCGCGTCGGCCAAGACGTACCCGCCAACGTCTTCTGGAAGCTGCCCACCATCAGCGACATCGCCGACCACCTGACCGAACGCCTCGCCGGCGGTCCGGCGGAGGACGTCCGGGCGTCCTGATTCACGAACGGTGCGACGCGTGTCCGCACGGGACGGCGGCGGGGTGAATATCCCGCCGCCGGCGGCCCCGAAACCTAGGGAAAACCCGAAGGACACGCCACTACGATCGTTCTTGAGCGGAGAAAGCCAATGCCACCTGGAGTTCCCTTGAAACGAGTCGAGCCAACGACGCTGATCGTAAGGTGCGGGATATGAAGGCGCTCATATTGGTGGGCGGGGTCGGTTCGAGATTGCGGCCGATCACGCACACCTCGGCCAAACAGCTGATTCCGGTGGCCAATATCCCCGTTCTCTCCTATGTGCTGAATTCCATCAAGGAGGCCGGGATAACCGAGGTCGGAATGGTCGTCGGGGCCACCGCCACGGAGATCCGGGCCGCCGTGGGGGACGGCGCGCAGTTCGGACTGAACGTCACCTACCTCCAGCAGGACGCCCCGCGCGGGCTGGCCGACGCCGTGCTCATCTCCCGTGACTTCCTCGGCGACGACGACTTCGTCATGTACCTCGGCGACAACTACGTCGTGGACGGCATCGTCGACTTCGTCGAGGACTTCCGCCGGGACAAGGCCGCCGCGCAGGTCATGCTCGCCCGCGTCGACGACCCCCGCCGGTTCGGCGT
Source organism: Streptomyces sp. NPDC021100 (assembly GCF_044333095.1). Taxonomy (NCBI): domain Bacteria; kingdom Bacillati; phylum Actinomycetota; class Actinomycetes; order Kitasatosporales; family Streptomycetaceae; genus Streptomyces; species Streptomyces sp. NPDC021100. Next base: position 609,019 of record NZ_JBIRQH010000003.1, on the reverse strand, counting down.
GGCCGAACTGGACGTGGACGGCCGGGTGACCGCCGTCGTCGAGAAGCCCCAGGACCCACGGAGCGACCTGGCGATCGTCGGCGTCTACGCCTTCAGCCCGCTGGTGCACGAGGCCGTGGCCGGCATCAAGCCCTCCTGGCGCGACGAGCTGGAGATCACCGACGCGGTGCAGTGGCTGGTGGACCAGGGGCACCGGGTCGGCTCCACGGTCATCGACCGCTACTGGAAGGACATCGCCGGCGTCGACGACGTCCTGGAGATGAACCGCCACGTGCTGGAGACCGTCGAGGGCCGCGTCGACGGCGAGGTGGACGAGGCCAGCGAACTCGTGGGCCGGGTCGTGGTGGAGGCCGGGGCGAAGATCACCGGTTCCCGCATCGTCGGCCCCGCCGTCATCGGCGCCGACACGGTGGTGCAGGACTCCTACGTCGGCCCCTTCACCTCCATCGACGGCAACTGCCGGATCGCGCACAGCGAGATCCAGTACTCCATCGTCCTGCGCGGCGCCTCCATCGAGGGAGTCGCCCGGGTCGAGGACTCGGTGATCGGCCGCGAGACCGAGGTGAACGCCGCCCCCCGGACGTCGACCGCGCACCGCCTGGTGCTGGGAGACCACAGCCGGGTCCGGGTCGGCTGTTGAACGGGCGTGCGGAAGCGGGGGACGCGACGGTGAACACGGGCGGCGAAGACGAGCGGGACGGCGGCACGGGCGCCGAGCGGGGACGGAACGTCCTCGTCATCGGCGGGGCGGGCTTCATCGGCTCGCACTACGTGCGCGAGCTGATCCGGGACGGCGGCCCGGCGCGGGTGACCGTGCTGGACAAGCTGACCTACGCCGGGAACCTGGCCAACCTGGCCCCGGTCGACGGCCGGTACACCTTCGTCCACGGCGACATCTGCGACACCCGGCTGCTCGCCGACGTCGTCCCCGGCCACGACCTGGTGGTCAACTTCGCGGCGGAGTCGCACGTCGACCGGTCGATCGCCGACGCGGCCCCCTTCATCCGCACCAATGTGCTGGGCGTCCAGGCCCTGATGCAGGTGTGCATGGAGGCCGGGACGCGCAGGATCGTGCAGGTCTCCACCGACGAGGTGTACGGCAGCATCGAGACCGGCTCGTGGGACGAGGACGCGCTGATCGCGCCCAACTCGCCCTACGCGGCGTCGAAGGCGGGCGGCGACATGGTCGCCCTGGCCTACGCCCGGACCCACGGGCTGCCGGTGAGCGTGACGCGGTGCGGCAACAACTACGGGCCCTACCAGTTCCCGGAGAAGGTCGTCCCGCTGTTCACCACCCGGCTGCTGGACGGATACGGCATCCCGCTGTACGGCGACGGCGGCAACGTCCGCGACTGGGTGCACGTCTCCGACCACGTCCGCGGCATCCGGCTGGTCGCCGAGCGCGGTCTGCCGGGGCAGGTCTACCACATCGCCGGCACGGCCGAGTTGACCAATCTGGAGCTCACGCGGCACCTGCTGGCCGCGCTCGGCGCCGACTGGGACCGGGTGGAGCGCGTCGCCGACCGCAAGGGCCACGACCGCCGCTACTCGCTCTCCGACGCCCGGCTCCGCGCGCTCGGCTACACACCGCGGGTGCCCTTCGAGCAGGGCCTCGCCGACACCGTGCGCTGGTACGCCGAGAACCGGGACTGGTGGGAGCCGCTCGACGAGCGCGCGCGGTCCGAGGCCGCGACGCCGGCCGTCGCCGGCCGGTCCGCGTAGCACCCACCGCCCCCTTCCCTGACCCCATCCCTTTTTCGCGTGACATCCAGGAGTTTTCGATGGCGCACTGTCTGGTGACCGGCGGAGCCGGCTTCATCGGCTCGCACGTGGCGGAGTCCCTGCTCGGCCTCGGGCACCGGGTGTCGGTCCTCGACGACCTCAGCGGCGGCAGCGCCGAGCGCGTACCCGACGGTGCGGAGCTGTTCGTCGGCTCGGTGACCGACGCGGAGCTGGTCGACAAGCTTTTCGCGGAGCAACGGTTCGACCGCGTCTTCCACTTCGCGGCGTTCGCCGCCGAGGCCATCAGCCACTCGGTCAAGAGCCTCAACTACGGCACCAACGTCATGGGCAGCGTGAACCTCATCAACGCCGCCCTGCACCACGGGGTCTCCTTCTTCTGCTTCGCGTCCTCGGTCGCGGTGTACGGCCACGGCGAGACCCCGATGCGGGAGTCGTCGGTCCCGGTCCCGGCCGACAGCTACGGCAACGCCAAGCTCACGGTCGAGCGCGAGCTGGAAACGACCATGCGCACCCAGGGCCTGCCCTTCACGGCGTTCCGTATGCACAACGTGTACGGCGAATGGCAGAACATGCGCGACCCGTACCGCAACGCGGTCGCCATCTTCTTCAACCAGATCCTGCGCGGGGAGCCGATCTCCGTCTACGGCGACGGCGGCCAGGTCCGGGCGTTCAGCTATGTGAAGGACATCGTGGACGTCATCGTCCGCGCCCCCGAGACCGAGGCGGCCTGGGGCCGGGCCTTCAACGTCGGCTCGTCCCGCACCAACACCGTGCTGGAGCTCGCCCAGGCCGTGCGCCGGGCGGCCGGCACCCCCGACCACCCCATCGTGCACCTGCCCGCCCGGGACGAGGTGATGGTCGCCTACACCGCCACCGACGAGGCCCGCGAGGTCTTCGGCGACTGGGCGGACACCCCGCTGGCGGACGGGCTCTCCCGGACCGCCGCCTGGGCCGCCTCCGTCGGCCCCGCCGAGCTGAGCCCCTCGTTCGCCCTCGAGATCGGCGGGGAGCACGTCCCGGAGTGGGCGCAGTGCGTGGCCGACCGGCTGAGCGCCGCCGACCGCTGAGTACCCCTGCCCCCAGCCCGCCCCCAGCCCGTCCCGCGCCGCAACGCACCTGATAGTGGAGGAACACCGCAGTGAACGACCTTGAGATCCAGCGCCGGGTCAGCGAACTCGAGCCGTGGGTGGGCGACTTCGTCTACAACGGGGTCCGGTACGCCACCGCGTCCACCCGCGACTACCTGCTGAGCCAGCCGCCGCAGGACCGGGCCGACGCCTTCTTCGGCGCGTTCCCGCAGGCCAAGCGCGTCCTGGAGCTCGGTGCGCTGGAAGGCGCGGACACCCTCGCCATGGCCGGGCAGGACGGCGTCGAGATCCTCGCCCTGGAGGGCCGCGAGGAGAACCTGCGCCGCGCCGAGTTCGTCATGGAGCTGCACGGCGTCTCCAACGTCGAACTGCGGCTCGCCGACGTCGAGTCGATGGACTTCGCCGCCCTCGGCCACTTCGACGCCACGCTGTGCGCGGGCCTCCTCTACCACGTGCAGCGCCCCTGGGAGCTGCTCGCGGACATCGGCTCCGTCTCCGACTGCCTCTACCTCTCCACCCACTACTGGGGCAGCTCGGAGGGCCTGGACGTCGTCGACGGCTACGCGTTCCACCCCGTCCGCGAGGACCACCCCGAGCCGCAGGCCCGCGGCCTCAGCGTCGACGTGCGCTGGCTGGACCGGCCGTCGCTGATGCGCGCCCTGGAGCAGGCCGGCTTCACCGACGTCGAGGTCCTCCAGGAGCGGGTCACCCCCGAGGTCTGCAACATCGTCACGGCCGCCCGCAAGCCCGGCGTCCCTCGCCCGTGACGCGAGGAGGACGAGGCGAGGACGGAGCGAAAGGAGCGGATGACCCCATGACCACGGCGACACACGACCGCGCCGAGGCGATCGAGCGGTTCCGGCGGGACGGCTTCGCGAACGCGGGCCCGGTCCTCGACCCGGACGCGATCGCCCGCCTCAAGGCGGGGGCCGAGCGGCTCATCGCCCGCTTCACCGACGAGGGCCTGCGCTCCGACGACTACTGGAACTTCCCCGTCGAGGGCGACGAGCGCCCCGTCCTCTACCGCGTGCACAACCTGGAGAAGCAGGACTGGGCCCCGGAGCGGGACCTGCTGCACCGCGAGGAACTAGCCGCGCTCGCCGCCGCGTTCCTGGACGGCCCGGTCGTCCCCACCGCGTACGCACTCGTCCTCAAGGAGCCGTACCGGGCCGCCGAGGTGCCCTGGCACCGCGACCGCGTCAACGTCGGCCCGCGCACGGTCTGCAACCTGAGCATCTGCCTGGACGACGCGAGTCCGGAGAACGGCTGTCTGACGGCGGTCCCGGGGTCGCACCTGCTCCCCGACGACGCCGTGGTGGCGGAGGTGCGCGCCGCCGGGCCCGTCGCCCAGGTCCCGGTGAGCCAGGGAGACGTGGTGGTGCACGACGTCCGGCTCGTCCACGGTTCCGGCCCGAACGCCGGCGGCCGCTGGCGGCGGACCATCGTCATCGAGTACGCCGACCCGGCCGCACCGCCGGCGCCCTGAGCCGCAGGCCAGGCAGACATCGAACGGCAGGTCAGGGAGTCTTTCGGATGAGGATTATGTTCACCGCCTCGAACTGGGCGGGACATTACATGTGCATGGTGCCCCTGGCCTGGGCGCTGCGCGGCGCGGGGCACGAGATCCGCGTGGCGTGCCCGCCGTCGCAGGTGCGCGGGGTCGCCGCGGCCGGCCTGATGCCGGTCCCGGTGCTCGACGCGCCGGACATGATGGAGAGCGCGCGGCTGGCGTTCTACGTGCAGGCCATGTACACGCCGCCGCAGTCCGGCCCGCGGCCGCTGCCGCTGCACCCGTTCACCGGGGAGCCGATGGAGTCGCTCAACGACTTCGACGCCTCCGACCTGCGCGACTTCTGGCAGAAGTCGATCGACGCGGTGCAGCGCAGCTACGACAACGCGGTGAGCTTCGGCGACCACTGGAAGCCCGACCTGGTGGTGCACGACATCATGGCGGTCGAGGGCGCGCTGGTCGCCGCGCTCCGGGGCGTGCCCAGCGTCTACGTCTCCCCCGGGTTCATCGGGACCGTGGAGACCGAGCCGGGGCTCGACCTCGTCTCGGCGGACCCGCTGTCGTGCTTCGAGAAGTACGGGGTCGACTGGGGCCGCGACCGCATCCGGTACGCGGTGGACCCCTCGCCGGACTCGGCGATCCCTCCGCTCGGCGACGCGCTGCGGCTGCCCATGCGCTACGTGCCCTACAACGGCGCGCAGAGCGCGGACCCCTGGCAGCTCGGGCCGGTCCGCGGCAAGCGCGTCTGCGTGGTCTGGGGCAACTCGGCGTCGGGCATCTTCGGCTCCGACGTCCCGGCGCTGCGGCACGCCGTCGACGCGGCGGTGCGGCAGGGCGCGGAGGTGGTGCTCACGGCGCCGCCGGAGCAGGTGGAGCAGCTCGGGTCGCTGCCCGACGGCGTCCGGGTGCTGCGCAACTGTCCGCTGGAGCTGATCCTTCCGTACTGCGACCTGCTGATCCACCACGGCAGCGCCAACTGCTACATGAACGGCATCGTGGCGGGGATCCCCCAGCTCTCCCTCGCCCTCAACTACGACACGCTGGTCTGCGGCCGGCGCGTCGACCCCACCGGCGCGACGGTGACCCTCTCCGGCCTGGAGGCCACCGCCGAGAAGATCGACGAGGCGCTGCGCGGCGTGCTGTTCGACCACCGCTACCGCCTGGCGGCGGAGAAGCTGCGGGACGGCGTCGAGCGGGCGCCCTCGCCCGCCGTGATCGCCGGACTGCTGGAACGCCTGGTGGCGGACGGCGGGCTGGCGGCGGAGGACGTCGCCGAGGCCGTGGGGAAGGCCAACGAGCTTCGGAGGGTCGCGTGACGATCGGACTCGAGAAGGGCCAGCGGGCCGTGGTCACCGGGGGTGCCGGCTTCATCGGCTCCCACCTGTGCGAACGGCTCGTCGAGCGGGGCCTGTCGGTGGTCGCCGTGGACAACCTGTCGACCGGCAGGGCCGCCAACGTCGAGGCGCTGGCCGGCGAGGAGCGGTTCACCCTGCTGGTGGCCGACGTGACCGAGCCGTTCCACGTCGAGGGACCGGTCCACCACGTCGTCCACCTGGCGTCGCCGGCCTCCCCCCTGGACTACCTGGCGCTGCCGCTGGAGACGCTGCGCGTCGGCTCGGCCGGCACCGAGAACGCGCTGCGGCTGGCGCTGGAGCACGGCGCCCGCTTCGTGGTCGCCTCCACCTCGGAGGTCTACGGCGACCCCGTCGAGCACCCGCAGCCCGAGACCTACTGGGGCAACGTCAACCCGATCGGCCCGCGGTCGGTGTACGACGAGGCCAAGCGGTTCACCGAGGCGCTGACCGCCGCCTACGCCCGCACGCTGGGCGCGGACACCGGCATCGCCCGGCTGTTCAACTCCTACGGTCCGCGGATGCGGCGCGAGGACGGGCGGGTGGTGCCGACCTTCATCGACCAGGCACTCGCCGGCGAGCCGCTGACCATCAACGGCAGTGGCGAGCAGACCCGTTCGCTGTGTTACGTCGAGGACACCGTGCGGGGCCTGCTGGCGCTGATGGAGTCGTCCTTCCCGGGCCCGGTCAACATCGGCGCGACCGTGGAGATGACCGTCCGGGAGATCGCGGAGGCGATCGCCGCGCACGCGGGAGTGGAGCTGCGGACCGAGTACCGCCCGCCCACGGAGGACGAGCCGGGCCGGCGCCGCCCCGACATCGAGACCGCCAGGACGAAGCTGGGCTGGCAGCCCGAAGTGCCGCTCGCCGAGGGCATCAAGCGCACCCTCGACTGGTGGCAGACCGCCTATCCGCGGGAGATCGCCCGCGACGGCGTGAATGGTTCGAGCGACATCAGGAGTGAGGCGGCATGACAAGCGAGACACCGGCCGGCAAGGGCGTGCGCATGCCGCGGAGCGTCGAGGACCTCAACGTCGTCTGGGAGTGGGACGACGCCGAGGGGATGCAGGTGCGGCTCGCCGGCTACCAGCCGCGCGACGAGTACCTGCGCGACCGCGCCGAGCGGATCGGGCAGCTCACGGAGGCGCTCTCCCTGCACCAGGGCGTCGACCTGTTCGAGATCGGCAGCGGCGAGGGCGTCATGGCCCGCGAGCTGGCGCCCCGGGTCAACAGCCTGCTGTGCGCGGACGTCAGCCAGTCGTTCCTGGACAAGACCCGCGCCACCTGCGCGGGGGTCCCGAACGTCGAGTACCACCACATCCGGAACGACTATCTGGCCGGGCTGCCGGACGCCTCGTTCGACGCCGGGTTCGCGCTCAACGTGTTCATCCACCTGAACGCCTTCGAGGTCTTCCTCTACCTGCGCGAGATCCGCCGCGTGCTGCGCCCCGGCGGCCGGTTCCTCTTCAACTACCTGGACTTCGGCGACGTCACCAGGCCGCAGTTCCACGAGTACGTGGCGAGCTACCCGGGTGCCCACCCGGTCGCCGTGAAGGGGTTCATGTCCTGGCTCGGCAGCGACGTGGTCGGCAAGCTCGCGGCGGAGGCCGGGCTGACGCCCGTCCCCGGGTCGCTGGTGGACCAGGGCGGCGTCTGCTTCCTCACCCTGCGCAGGGACGAGGAAGAAGGGGCGTCCGCGTGAAGTCCCCCACCCCGCGGACGCGTACGGAGAGGACGGTGCGCGGTGGCTGAGCCGATACCCGTCGACCGGCTCAACGAGTGGTACGACGAGCTCACCGTCGAGATCATCGAGCGGGTCTGCGCCCCGGACTCCGGCTGCCTGGACATCGGCGCCGGAGGCGGCGAGATCCTCGCGCACATGCGCCGGGCCGCCCCTCAGGGCCGGCACTTCGCGGTCGAGCCGCTGCCGCACTACGCGGAGGGGCTGCGCCGGGACTTCCCCGGGGTCACGGTGTGGCAGGCCGCCGCGGCCGCCACCGAGGGCCGGGACAGCTTCGTCCACGTGGTCTCCAACCCCGGCTACAGCGGCCTGCGCCGCCGGCCGTACGACCGGGCCGACGAGATGCTCGTGGAGATCGCGGTGGACACCGTCCGCCTCGACGACGTCGTCCCGGCGGACGCCCGCGTGGACCTGGTGAAGGTGGACGTGGAGGGCGGCGAGGTGGGCGCCCTGCGCGGCGCGGCCGAGCTGCTGCGCCGGGAGTCCCCCGTCGTCGTCTTCGAGCACGGCGGCGACCACGCGATGCGCGACTACGGCACCACCAGCGACGACCTGTGGGCGCTGCTGGTCGACGACCTCGGCTACACGATCCACACCCTGGCGGGCTGGCTGGCCGCGGAGCCGGGCCTCGACCGGGCCGCCTTCGCCAAGGAGCTGCGCACGCAGTGGTACTTCGTCGCCGCCCGCGGGCCCCTGTCCGCCCGTACCCCCGAGGAGTAGTGCAACCGTCGTGACCGACACACCCGCCCCCTCCCGCCCCTCCGCGGTCCCCGAATGCCACATCCGGGAGACCGGCCTGCTCCCCGAGCACATCACCGCCTTCCGGCGCGAGGGCGTGCTGGCCGTGCGCGGCCTGCTGACCCCCGCCGAGCTGGCGGCGGCGCAGGAGGCGGCGGCCGGCCTGATCGACGACGCCTGGCGCACCCGGTCCCCGCACGACACCATCTGGACGCTGGAGCCGGACGACCCCGACGCGGCCCCGGTCCGCATCGAGTACGTCATGGACAAGTCCCCGGTGCTGGCCCGGCTCGCGGGCCATCCGCTGCTGCTGGGCGCCATGGAGTCCCTGGTCGGCCCGAACTTCATCCCGACCTGGGACAGCATGGTGTTCAAGACGCCGGCGGGCGCGCCCCGGCTGGCCTGGCACCGCGACGGCCAGATGTACCCCGACGCCGTCGCCGTCACCGGCGGCGGCCGCGTGATCGACGTGGGCGTCTACCTGGACCCCGCGCCCGAGGACAACTGCGTCTGGGCCATCCCGCAGTCCAACTACTGGGACGACGAGCGGATCGCCGAGACCGCCGACCGGATGAACGCCACCGAGTGGGACACCACCGGGGCCGTCCCCGCCGTGATGGAGCCGGGCGACGCCCTGTTCCACAACATCCTGACGCTGCACGGCGCCCCCGCGGTGGTCGGCAAGCAGCGCCGGGTCGTCTACTACGAGTACCGGCCCGGCGAGGTCGAACGCCAACTCGGCCCGCACACACCCGAGTACGTGGGGCTCAAACAGCAGGTGCTGCGCTCCTGCCTGGAGCAGCGCGCCGCGGCCGAGGAGCACCGGGGCGAGGAGCCCTTCGCCTACCGCCCGGCGGAGGGGTACCGGCTGTGGGACGAGTCCCCCGCCATCTCCGGCCTGCGGTTCCCGCACGAGGAGTACTGGCGGTGGTGAACCTGCTGAACCGGCTGCCGCTGCTGGGGGCCCTGACCGGAACCCCGGCCCGCCCGCGCCGCGAACCCACCCACGACGAGGTCGTCGCCGAGCGCTACCGCGAGCGGACCGACCCGCGCCCCGGCGACTGGGCCTACGCCCACCTGCTCGACCTCCGCGACGCGCTCGCCGAGGAGCTCCGCGGGGCGTCGGGCCGCTGGCTCGACTTCGGCGCGGGGACGTCGCCCTACCGCGGCCTGCTCCCGGGCGCCCGGCTGGAGACCGCCGAGATGCGCGGCGGCGAGGACCTGACCGCCGACCACGAGCTCGACGCGGACGGCCTGAGTGCCCTGCCGGACGGGTCGTTCGACGGCATCCTCTCCACCCAGGTCCTGGAGCACGTGACGGACCCGGACACCCACCTGCGGGAGGCCCTCCGGCTGCTGCGCCCGGGCGGGAAGCTGGTGCTCTCCACGCACGGTGTGTGGGAGGAGCACGGCGGCCAGGACCTGTGGCGCTGGACGGCCGACGGCCTCGCGGCCCAGGCCGAGCGGTCCGGGTTCACCGTGGACCGCGCGGTCAAGCTCACCTGCGGCCCCCGCGGCCTGCTGCTCCTGCTGCGCTACCACGGCCGGCAGCACGGCTGGCCGGCCGGCGGGCCGGTGGGCCTGCTGCTGCGGACCCTGACGCTGGCCGACCGGCTGCGCCCGCGCCTCGTCGACGACTACCTCGACCGCGTCTTCGGCGGCCTGGGCCGTGTCGAGGGCCCGGCCGAGCCCTTCTACCTGGACATCCTGCTGACCGCCACCAAGCCGAGCGCACCGGAGACGCCGGAGAGGGACGCGAAATGACCCAGCCCCCGCCCAGCCCCACCATGTGCGTGCTGCCGTGGATCCACCAGTGCGCCTCCATCGACGGCGTCTACGGCCGGTGCTGCGTGGACGACTCCATGTACCACAACGAGCTGTACGACTCCGTGGAGGAGCCCGTCTTCAAGCTCAACGCCGACGCCCTCGGCTGCGCCCCCCACTCGCGCTACGCCAAGGACAACCCGGACGAGGTGCGCGGGCTGAAGGAGGCGTTCAACAGCCCCAACATGCGGCGCACCCGGCTGAAGATGCTGGCCGGCGAGCGGGTGTCCGCGTGCGACTACTGCTACCACCGCGAGGACCGGGGCGCGACCTCGTACCGGCAGAGCATCAACGAGCGGTTCGCCGACACGGTGGACTTCGCCGACCTCGCCGAACGGACCGCTCCCGACGGCTCGTTCGACGAGTTCCCGTTCTTCCTGGACATCCGCTTCGGCAACACCTGCAACCTGCGGTGTGTGATGTGCGCCTACCCCGTCAGCTCCGGATGGGGCGCCAAGAAGCGGCCGTCATGGTCGTCCGCGGTGATCGACCCGTACCGCGAGGACGAGGAGCTGTGGGCGACGCTCCGCGAGAACGCCCACCTCATCCGCCGGCTGTACTTCGCCGGCGGCGAACCGTTCATGCAGCCCGGCCACTTCGCGATGCTCGACCTGCTGATCGAGACCGGCAACGCGGGCAACGTCGACATCGTCTACAACTCCAACCTCACGGTGCTCCCGGAGAAGGTCTTCGACCGCTTCCCGCACTTCAAGAGCGTCGGCATCGGCGCGTCCTGCGACGGCGTCGGCGAGGTCTTCGAGCGCATCCGGCAGCCCGCGAAGTGGGACGTGTTCGTCGCCAACCTCCGCCGGGCCAAGACCGAGGTGAACCTCTGGCTCCAGGTCGCGCCCCAGCGGCTCAACCTGTTCGGGCTTCGGGACCTGCTGCACTTCGCCCGCGAGGAGGGCCTCGACGCGGACCTCGCCAACGTCGTGCAGTGGCCCGACGACTACTCCGTCGCCAACCTCCCGGACGAGGAGAAGCGGCGGGCGACCGTCGAACTGGCCGACCTGGCCGAGTGGTGCGACAGCCTGGACTGGGCCAAGCCCGCCAAGCACCTGCGGGCGCTGAGCGCGTTCATGAACGCCGCGGACCCGTCCCAACTGATCTCCGAAGGAGGAGCATGAGCGGGTCGGCGAACGCCGCCCTGGTCGCCGAGGGCCTGCGCAAGACCTACCCGACCGGGACGGCGCTGGACGGGTTCGACCTCGTCGTGCCCGAGGGCACCGTCTGCGCCCTGCTCGGCCCCAACGGCGCGGGCAAGACGACCGCGGTGCGCATCCTCAGCACCCTGCTCAAGGCGGATGGCGGCCGGGCCGTGGTGGCCGGCCACGACGTGAGCCGCGAGCCCGCCGAGGTGCGCCGGAAGATCGGGGTCACCGGCCAGTACCCGGCGGTCGAGGAGATCCTGACCGGCCGCGAGAACCTGGAGATGTGGGGCCGCCTGTACCACGTGGGCCGCAAGGAGGCCCGGCGCCGCGCGGACGAGTTGCTGGAGCAGTTCGACCTGACGGAGGCCGCCGACAAGCGGCTCAAGCACTACTCGGGCGGCATGCGCCGACGGCTCGACCTGGCCGCCGGGTTCTTCACCGTCCCCAAGGTCCTCTTCCTCGACGAGCCCACCACCGGCCTCGACCCGCGCAACCGCAACGAGGTCTGGAAGATGGTCCGTTCGATGGTCGGGCAGGGCACGACCGTGCTGCTCACCACGCAGTACCTGGAGGAGGCCGACCGGCTCGCCGACCACATCTCGGTCATCGACGCGGGACGCGGGATCGTCGAGGGCACGCCCGAGACCCTGAAGTCCCTCGTCGGCGGCGACCGCATCGTGGTGACCCTGGCGGCCGGCGCGGACCTCGCGTCCGCCGTGGCCGAGGTCGCCCGCCTCACGGACACCGAGCCCGAGGTGGACACCGAGGCCCGCCGCATCGACGCGGCGGTACGGGACCGGGTCGGCGACCTCGTGGAGATCGTGCGGACGCTGCGCGACCGGGGCCACGACGTGGCGGACGTGTCGCTGCGCCGCCCGACGCTGGACGACGTGTTCCTGCACGTGACCAACCGTGCCGGTCGAAGGAAGGAGCCGGTCGGATGAGGGCCGTGCTGGGAAGGGCCCGGTGGGCCGTCACCGATGGCTGGGTGGTCGGCCGCGCCAACATGATCAACTGGCGCCGCAACCCCGGACTGATCTTCTACTGCATGATGTTCCCGATCATGACGGTGGTCTTCGGCTACGTCTTCGGCAGCGCCATGTCGGTCGAGGGCGGCGGCGACTACCGCGCGTTCCTGATGCCCGGCCTGTTCGGGCAGGCGATGATGTTCGGCGTCGTGACGAGCATGCTGGCCGTCACCAGCGCGGTCTCCCGGGGGGTGACCGACCGGTTCCGCTCGATGCCGATGGCCCAGTCGGGCGTCGCGATGGGCCGCAGCTTCGCCGACATGTTCAGCTCGGTGATCGAGCTGACGATCCTCCTCGTCTGCGGCCTGCTGGTCGGGTGGCGCTGGCACGAGGGTCCCGGCAAGGCGCTGGCCGCGCTCGGCCTGCTGCTGCTCTGGCGCTACTCGCTCATCTGGGTCGGGATCTACCTGGGCCTGCTGCTGCCCCCGGACGCCGCCGGAGCGGCGTACGTGCCGCTGCTGCCCCTGACCATGCTGGCGAACACCTTCGTCTCGCCCGAGAAGATGCCCGGCTGGCTGGGCCACATCGCGGAGTGGAACCCGCTGTCGTCCACGGTGTCCGCCTGCCGCGAGCTGTTCGGCAACCCGGGCGTCGGGGGCGACTCCTGGGTCACCGGCCACGCCGTGGCCCTGGCCGTCGCCTGGCCCGTAGTGCTGCTGGTGATCTTCATGCCGCTGTCGGTCCGCCGCTACCGGACGCTCAGCCGCTGACCACGCCCGGCGGATGACGACGCTCAGCCGCCGACCACGAGAAATAAGGGGGACCGGCGATGGGCGCCGAGTCACGTGCCGTCCGGCTCTACCGGACGATGCGCCTGATCAGAGAATTCGAGGAACGCTGCCTGGCGATGTCGCTCACCGGCGAGATCGTCGGCGGCATCCACCCCTACATCGGCCAGGAGGCGGTGGCCGCCGGCGTCTGCTCCGCGCTCACCAAGGACGACGTCGTCGCCAGCACCCACCGCGGGCACGGCCACGTCCTCGCCAAGGGCGCCGACCCCCGGCGGATGCTGGCCGAGCTGCTCGGCACCACCGACGGCCTCAACCGCGGCCGCGGCGGCTCGATGCACGCCGCCGACGTCGGCCTCGGCGTCTACGGCGCCAACGGCATCGTCGGCGCGGGTGCGCCCATCGCGGCCGGCGCGGCCTGGTCCTTCCAGCAGCGCGGCGAGGACCGGGTGGCCGTCGCCTTCTTCGGTGACGGCGCGCTCAGCCAGGGCGTGGTGCTGGAGGCGTTCAACCTCGCGGCCCTGTGGCGGCTCCCGGTGGTGTTCGTCTGCGAGAACAACGGCTACGCGACCAGCCTGCCGGTCGGCCGGGCGCTGGCCGGCGACCCGGTGGAGCGGGCGGCCGCGTTCGGCCTCGCGGCGCGCGCGGTGGACGGGATGGACGCCGAGGCCGTCGCCGACGCGGCCGCCCAGGCCGTCGAGCGCTGCCGCGCGGGCGGCGGCCCGGCCTACCTGGAGTGCCGGACCTACCGGTTCCACGGCCACCACTCCTACGAGGAGCAGGTGGCGCTCAACTACCGCGACGACGCCGAGGTCGGCGACTGGCGGGCCCGCGACCCGCTGCGCACCCAGAGCACCCGGGTGGACGCCGCGACGGTCCGCGCCGTCGACGCCGAGATCACCACGCTGATCGACGAGGCCGTGGAGTTCGCCCGCGCGGGCCGGGCCCCCGAGCCGCACGAGGCGCTGGACCACCTGTATGCCGACGGCACGACGACACGGCCCGGAGTGATGATCTGATGGGTGCACTCGCGTACATCACCGCGCTGAACCAGGCGCTCCACGACGAGATGGCGCGCGACGACCGCGTCTGCGTCTTCGGCGAGGACGTCCGGATCGGCCTGACCCAGACCACCAAGGGCCTGCACGAGCGGTTCGGCGACGGGCGCGTCGTCGACACGCCGCTGTCGGAGCAGGCGTTCACCAGCCTGGCCACCGGCGCGGCGATGGCGGGGCAGCGGCCGGTCGTGGAGTACCAGATCCCGTCGCTGCTGTACCTGGTCTTCGAGCAGATCGCCAACCAGGCGCACAAGTTCTCGCTGATGACCGGCGGGCAGGTGGAGGTCCCCGTCACCTATCTGGTGCCGGGTTCGGGTTCGCGGTCCGGCATGGCCGGCCAGCACTCCGACCACCCCTACAGCCTCTTCGCCCACGTCGGCATCAAGACCGTGCTGCCCGCCACCGCCTCGGACGCCTACGGCCTGCTCCTCTCGGCCCTCCGCGACCCCGACCCGGTGGCCGTCTTCGCGCCGAGCGCGCTGATGGGCACGGTCGAGGAGGTGACCGGCGAGCTCGGCCCGGTGCCGCTCGGCTCCGCCCGCATCCACCGCGCGGGCGAGGACGTGACCGTCGTCGCCACAGGCCAGTGCGTGCACACCGCCCTGGCCGTCGCCGAGGCGATGGCGGGCGAGGCGTCGATCGAGGTGGTCGACCCGCGCACGATCTACCCGGTGGACTGGGAGACGATCCGGGCCTCGGCCGAGAAGACGGGCCGGCTGGTCGTGATCGACGACGCCAACCGGATGAGCGGCTTCGCCGGCGAGGTCCTGGCCACCGCCGCCGAGCAGTTCGACCTGGTGGCCCCGCCCCGGCGGGTGACCCGGCCGGACGGCGCGGTCATCCCCTACGCGCTGGTGCTCGACCAGGCGCTGCTGCCCAACGGGGACCAGCTGACCGACGCGATCCGCGCCGTCCTGAAGTGACCACGACGGGACCGGCCGTGACGAGAACGGGAGAGAAGATGGACGCCGAGCGCCGGCCGAAGGTCGTGACGATCACCGTCGGGACCAACGAGCTGCGCTGGCTGGACCGGTGCCTCGGTTCCCTGCTGGACAGCGACACCACCGGGATCGACCTGGAGGTCTGCTACGTCGACAACGACTCGGCGGACGGCAGCGTCGAGCACGTGCGCGCGAAGTACCCCCGGGCGACGGTCATCCGCAACGACCGCAACCTGGGCTTCGCCGGGGCGAACAACGTCGGCATGCGCCGGGCGCTGGAGTCCGGCGCGGACTACGTGTTCCTCGTGAACCCCGACACCTGGACGCCGCCCGGCCTGGTGCGCGGGCTCACCGAAGTGGCCGAGGAATGGCCGGAGTACGGCATCCTCGGCCCGCTGCAGTACCGCTACGACCCCGAGTCGACGGCGCTCGACGAGTTCAACGACTGGACGCACACGGTCCTGTGGCTGGGCGAGCAGCACGCCTTCGCCGGCGACGGCATCGCCCACCCCTCCACCGCCGGCCCCGCCGAAGGCCGGGCCCCGCGGACGCTGGAGCACGCCTACGTCCAGGGGTCGGCGCTGTTCGCCCGGACCGCGATGCTCCGCGAGACCGGGCTCTTCGACGAGGTGCTGCACACCTACTACGAGGAGACCGACCTGTGCCGCCGGGCCCGCTGGGCGGGCTGGCGGGTGGCGCTCCACCTGGACCTGGGCATCCAGCACCGGGGCGGCGGCGGTGCCGCCGTCCCCAGCGAGTACAGCCGGGTCCACATGCGGCGCAACCGCTACTACTACCTCCTGACGGACATCGACTGGCACCCCGCGAAGGCCGCCCGCCTCGCCGGGCGCTGGCTGGTGGCGGACCTCAGGGGCCACAGCGTCGTCGGCCGCGTCCCGGCGGCGACGGGGGCGCGGGAGACGGCCGAGGCGCTGCGCTGGCTCATCGGCCGGGTGCCGACCATGCGGTCCCGGCGCCGGAGCCACCGCGTGCTGCGGGCCCGGGGCACGAAGGGGGCGTCCCGATGAGGCCGCTGAAGGTCGCGCTGGTCAACATCCCGCTCCGGGTGCCGGGGAGCGACGAGTGGATCACCGTGCCGCCGCAGGGGTACGGCGGGATCCAGTGGGTCGTCGCCAACCTGATGGACGGGCTGCTCGAACTGGGCCACGAGGTCTACCTGCTGGGCGCCCCGGGCAGCCCGGCGGGAGCGCCGGGGCTCACCGTCGTGCCGGTGGGCGAGCCGGAGGAGATCCAGCGGTGGCTGCGGGAATCGGACGTCGACGTGGTCCACGACCACAGCGGCGGCCTGATCGGCCCGGCCGGGCTGCGTCCGGGCACCGCGTTCATCAGCTCGCACCACTTCACCACCCGGCCGGTCAACCCGGCGGGCTGCACCTACAGTTCGCGGGCGCAGCGCGCGCACTGCGGGGGCGGCGCCGACGCGCCCGTCATACCGATCCCCGTCGACCCGGCCCGCTACCGGTCGGCGGCGGACGCGGTGCCCAAGGAGGACTTCCTCCTCTTCATGGGCCGGATCTCGCCGCACAAGGGGGCGCTGGAGGCGGCCGCGTTCGCGGCGGCGTGCGGCCGGCGCCTGGTGCTGGCCGGGCCCGCCTGGGAGCCGGAGTACTTCGCGGAGATCACCTCCCGGTACGGCTCGGCCGTCGAGCCGATCGGGGAGGTGGGCGCCGAACGGCGGCTCGACCTGCTCGCCTCGGCGCACGCGGTGCTGGCCATGTCCCAGGCGGTCGAGGGGCCGTGGGGCGGCACCTGGTGCGAACCGGGCGCGACGGTGGTCTCCGAGGCGGCGGTGAGCGGCACCCCCGTCGTGGGCACGCACAACGGCTGTCTGGCGGAGATCGTCCCGGCGGTCGGCCGGGTCGTCGGGTACGGCACGGACTTCGCGCCCGACGAGGCCCGCCGGATCGTGGAACAGCTGCCGTCGCCCGGCGAGGTCCGGCGCGAGGCGGTCCGGCTGTGGGGCCATGTGGAGATCGCCGGCCGGTATGTGGAGCAGTACCGCAGGCTGCTCTCCGGGATGACCTGGACGTGAGGTGCCGGGGTCCGGAGCGGGTACGCCGCCCGGACCCCGGCACGTCGTCAGCGCGCGTCCAGCCAGGGGCGCGGCTCGGGGTCGGCGACCTCTTCGACCGGCCCCATGAAGACGAGCACGTACGCCCGGCGGGTCTGGCCGGTGCGGTTGGGGCCCGCGTAGTGCGGGGCCCGCAGGGTGTGCACCACGGCCTCCCCCGCGGCGAGCGGGACGGCCACACCGGCGGCGGGGTCCACCGCGTCGGTCACCAGCCCGCGGATGCGGTCGTCGTCGTCGATGTGCCGGTGCGGCAGGACGGGACCCAGGTGGCCGCCGGGCAGGTAGTGCAGGCAGCCGCTCTCCACCGTGGCCTCGTCCAGCGTGGTCCACACGCTGAGCCCGCGCCGGTGCCAGCGCGGGTCCATGTAGCCCTCGTCCTGGTGCCAGGGCGTCTCCGCGCCGTAGTTCGGCGGCTTCAGAATGGCGTGCCCGTAGAAGTCGAGCTCGTCCTCGGGGACGTCCAGCAGCCGCGCGGCGATGGCCCGGCAGCGCTTGAAGTGCTCGCTCTCGACCAGTTCGGGCGCGAATTTCTCCGGGCGCACGATCTGCGGCAGCCGCGCCGGCCCGTCGGAATCCTGGCGGGCGGCGATGTCGAAGTAGTCGCCCGTCGCGAAGTCGGCGTGCTCGGAGAACAGCCGGTCGTAGACACCGCGCAGCCACCCCAGCTCCGCGTCGTCCACGAGTCGCGGCAGCGCTGCGAATCCGTCGTCCCGGAAGGCTGCGACGAGCTCCTCGTCGATCACGGTTTCCACGGCCCCCATACGGCGGCTCCTTTCGTCAGGTATTCGACGAGTACGATACGTTCCTTCCCGGAATAGGGCATCGCCTTTAGCCGGAGAATAGTGAATTGACTAGACTCTGGCCGCCGACGGCGATTCCCACGGCCATCGGACGGCGACCCCGATGAAACGCGTGCAATACTCTCGGCGCGACGTATGTGAAATACGGGAGCGGGTTGCTATGACTGGACACAGTGCGATTGCGTTGGATGTCGGAGGCGTCATCTACTACGACGAGCCTTTCGAACTGGCTTGGCTTCAGGGGACCTTCGACCTCGCGGTCACCACTGATCCGAGCGTCACCCTCCGACATTTCATCGATGACACCGAGCGTTTCTATCTGGGCGGGAAAGTCTCCGCGGGCCGGCCGGACATTCTCGGTTCGGCGGCCGCCGACGAGAGCTGGGTCCGGATCCTGCGGGCCTGGGGGGAACTGGCCCAGGAGATTCCCGGCGCCATTGCGGCGACGAAGGCGCTCGCCCGCGAAATACCGACGGCCGTGGTCGCCAATCAGCCGCCCGAGTGCGCCGGCGTGCTCGCCGCGTGGGGGCTGACCGCCGTCCTGGAGACGGTCGTCCTCGACTGCTTCGAAGGGGTCGCCAAGCCCGATCCGCGGCTGCTGGGCATCGCCCTGGACCGGCTGGGCCTGCCGCCCGCCGGACTGCTGGTGGTGGGCAACCGCGCCGACCACGACGTGGCGCCCGCCCGCGCCCTGGGCTGCCCCGCGGTGTTCGTGCTGCCGGAGGACGGCTACCGCGTTCCGCCGGGCGTCCACCCGGACATCGTCCGGGCCTACCGCGCGCTGCGCACGGTCCGCACCGCGCCTCCGGGCGACGACGTGCCGCGGGTGGCCTCCCTCGCCGAGCTGGCCGCGTCGCCCCTGGCGCGCCTCGGTGCGCTGTGACCACGGCGGACCCGCTGCCCGGCGGCCGTACGGCGGTGATCGGCGCGACGGGTTTCATCGGCTCCCGGCTGACGGCCGCGCTCACCGACGAGGACGCGCGCGTCCCGGCCGCCTTCAACCGGGCGTTCCCGCCGGTGGCCGGCGGCCGCGCGGCCCCGGGCCTGGTGGAGGCCGACATCGTCTACTTCCTGGCCGCCGGCCTGAGCCCGATCCTGGCCGAGCGGCGGCCCGACCTGGTGGAGGCCGAACGCCTGCTGCTGGTCGAGGTGTTGGACGCGCTGGCCGCGGCCGGACGCCGTCCGGTGTTCGTCCTGGCCGGCTCGGGCGGCGCGGTCTACGCGCCCGAGGTCGCGCCGCCGTACCGGGAGACCACCCCGACCCGGCCCGACTCCGCCTACGGGCACGCCAAACTCCGCCTCGAGGCCGAGCTGTTCCGGCGCCCGGACGCGGTCCGCGCCGTGGTGGCGCGGCTGAGCAACGTCTACGGCCCCGGCCAGCGTCCCGTCCGCGGCTTCGGCGTGCTGCCGCACTGGCTGCGGGCGGCCGTCCGGGGTGAGCCCGTGCGGGTGTTCGGCGATCCGCACGTGGTCCGGGACTACGTCAACGTCGACGACGTCACCCGGTTCCTGCTCGCGCTGCGCACCCGGGTCGCCGGCGGCCGGCTGCCCTCCGTGGTGAACGTCGGTTCCGGCGTGCCCACGTCGCTGAGCGGTCTGCTGGACGTCGTGTCCGCGGTGACCGGCGGCTCCGTCGCGGTGCGCTGGGAGCGCGGACGCTCCTTCGACCGGCAGGGCAACTGGCTGGACGTCACGAGGGCCGAGGCCGAGTTCGGCTGGCGGGCCGAGATCCCGCTGGCCGAGGGCGTCCGCGCGTGCTGGGAGCGCGTGCTCGACGACGCCGGCCGGACCCCTTCCGTCTCGACGCTCTAGCGGCCCCGGCGCTCCGGCGGCGGATCCGCGCGCGCCCCGGGCCCGGGGCGGGGAACGCCAACGGCCTGTGAAGGCCGCTCGGTTCTCCGCCCCGGGCCCGGGGCGCGCTGTGTGGTCCCGGGCCCCGGTCTCGTGCGCCGTCTCGTACGACGCCGGGTACCGCGGCCCGGAACCGCCTGGTCAGGACCGGGACCGGCCGATCCCCAGGGTCGGGGTGGTCCGCAGGTACAGACCCGTGGCGGGGTCGTAGAGGTCGTGCGCGTCCATCTTGCCGGGGGCCTCGCTGACCGGGGCGCTCGGCGTGCCGGCCTCCGCCATCAGCCGGGCGTTCTCGGCCGCGGCGAGCAGCTGGCGGACGGAGTTGTCCTCCGGCAGGGCGACGGCCTGGGCCTGCGCCTGGTGGGCGTGGTCCTCGTGCGTCCCGGTGACGGCGTCGTGGATGTCCGCGAGCCCCGCGACCAGCTCGGCGAAGGCCACCGCGCCGTCCACCTGCTCGTACTCCTCCGTGGCGCGCTCCGGGACCATCGCGTCGGCCAGGCCGAAGTAGGCGGCCTTGCCGGCCTGCTGCTGGTACACACCGGAGACCAGGGTGAACAGCCGCTGGTAGGCGTTGCGGTAGAGCGACTCGTAGAACGCGCCGGCCTCCTTCTCCGTGACGTCCTCGTTCACCGTGGCGAGCACGGACGTCGCGGCCAGCATGCCGCTGTAGAGCGCCAGGTGGACGCCGGTGGACAGCAGCGGGTCGAGGAAGCAGGCGGCGTCGCCGGCGAGGTAGTAGCCGGGGCCGTGGAAGCTGTCGGCGACGTAGGAGAAGTCCTGCTCCACCCGGACGCCCGGCTGGTACTCGCCCTCCGCCATGAGGTCGCGGACGGTCGGGTTCTCCTGGACCAGCGAGGCCAGCATCGCCTCCAGGTCGGCGTGCTCCTTGCGGCGCTCCAGGAAGCGGTCCTGGTGGCAGACGAAGCCGACGCTGTACCGGTCGTCGCGCAGCGGGATCACCCAGTACCAGCCGTCGGGGGCGCCGATGACGTTGATGCCGCCGGTGGGCGAGGTGGGCAGCAGGGAGCCGCCCTGCCAGTAGCCCCAGATCGCCACGTTGCGGAAGATCTCGTGCGGCTGGCGGTTCTTCAGGTGCCGGGAGATGACGCCCGACCGGCCGGAGGCGTCGATGACGTAGTCGAACTCCTCGCTGACCAGCTCACCGGTGTCGGGGTCCGTCCACTCCGCCCCGGTCGCGCGGTCGCCGTCGAACAGCACGCGCTTGACCGTGACGCCCTCGGTGACGTCGGCGCCCTGCTTGACCGCGTTCTTCAGGAGCACGTGGTCGAAGTCGTCGCGGTCGACCTGCCAGGAGCGCACGTCCGGGCCGAAGATCTTCGGCCAGTCGATGGCCCAGTCCTCCTTGCCCCAGCGCAGCAGCACACCGTTCTTGACCGTGTAGCCGCGGGAGTCGACCTCTTCCAGCGCGCCGACGAGATCGACGATGGTGCGGCAGGAGGAGGCGATCGACTCGCCGATGTGATAGCGCGGGAAAGTCTCCCGCTCCAGCAGCTTGACGGACATTCCGGCCTTGCTGAGCAAGGAGGCCGCAGTGGACCCTGCCGGCCCACCGCCGATTACGAGCACTTTTCTGGGCATCGAGCTCCCCCTGACAATTCGGGTTTCACTTGGCGGCGCGTTACGGAAAGGTGGGCAACGCCAGGCACGGTCAATTGCGAAATACTTCTCCGAGTGTAGTGACCACGCTCTAGTGGAATCTCTAGTCCTTCTCCGGTTCCGGCTATGTAGCATCCGCTCCGGGATTAGTGCCGAGCTCGGCGATCGTCCTGCAAAGGAGCGTGATGGGAACCCGCGTACTGACCGAGGAGCAGGTCGAGAGCTTCGTCTCCGACGGCTTCGTCCACCTGCCGGGTGCGTTCCCCGGGGAGCTCGCCGAGGAGGCGCGCGCCCTGCTGTGGCGGCAGCTGGACATGGACCCCGACGACCCGGGCACCTGGACGCGGGAGGTGGTCCGGCTCGGGGTGCGCGACGACGACGTGTTCGTCCGCGCCGCCAACACCCCGCTGCTGCACGCCGCCTACGACCGGCTCGCCGGGGAGGGCCGCTGGCAGCCGCTGACCCAGGTCGGCACGTTCCCGGTGCGGTTCCCCGTGACGAAGCGGCCGGAGGAGACCGAGGACTACGGCTGGCACATCGACGCCAGCTTCCTCGCCGAGGGCGCCGACGCCGACCGGGACTGGTCCGGTGAGCTGGACGTGATCCCGCCGGACTACGACAAGATCTTCCGGTACAACGTGTGGTCCCGCGGCCGGGCGCTGCTGCTCCTGCTGCTGTTCTCCGACACCGGCGAGGAGGACGCGCCCACGCTGATCCGCGTCGGCTCCCACCTGGACGTACCGCCGCTGCTGGCGCCGTACGGCGCGGAGGGCACCTACCTGGAGGCCGGGGAGGTGGGCCGGGACCGGCCCCTGAGGTCCGCGACGGGCAAGGCCGGCGACGCCTACCTCTGCCACCCCTTCCTGGTGCACACGCCGGTGGCCAACACCGGCACCCGCCCGCGGTTCATGGCCCAGCCGAACCTGCTGCCCGTGGGGCAGCTCGAACTCGACCGGCCCGACGGCCGGTACACCCCGGTCGAACAGGCCGTGCGCCGGGGCCTGGGCCAGGACGTTCCGCGACGAGAGAGCCGGTGACATGGAAGAGCGACACGACGCGCAGGCCCCCTGGACGGACGTGATCCGGCTGGTGTTCGGCGGCATGGCCACCCAGGTCGTCGGCCTGGCGGTACGGCTCCGGCTGCCCGACGCGATCGCGGCGGGCGAACGGACCACCGCGGAGCTGGCCGCCCGCTTCGAGGGCGAACCCGCCGCCATGAACCGGCTGCTGCGCGGCCTGGCCGCGCTCGGGGTGCTCCGCGAGTCCGAGCCGGGGGTGTTCGGGCTGACGCCGGTCGGCGAGCTGCTGCGCGCCGACCGCACGCCGTCCTTCCACGCCCTGTCCCGGATGCTCACCGACCCCGCGGTCGCGACGGCCTGGCAGCACCTCGACCACAGCGTCCGCACCGGCGGCCCGGCCTTCGACCAGGTCTTCGGCCGCGACTTCTTCGCCCACCTCGCGGACGACCCCGACCTCTCGGGGCTCTACAACGCCGCGATGAGCCAGGGCACCCGCGGGATCGCCGGCCTCGTCGCGGCGCGCCAGGACTTCTCCGGCGTCCGCACCGTGGTGGACGTCGGCGGCGGGGACGGGACGCTGCTGGCCGCGGTGCTGCGCGCGCACCCGGCGCTGCGCGGCGTGCTGTACGACACGGCGGCCGGCGCCGCCCGGGCCGGCGAGGAGCTGGCGGCGGCGGGCGTCGCCGACCGCTCCACGGTGGAGACCGGCGACTTCTTCGCCGCCGTGCCCCCGGGCGGCGACCTCTACCTGCTCAAGAGCGTCGTCCACGGCTGGGAGGACGAGCGGGCCGCGGCGATCCTGGCGCACTGCCGCCGGGCGCTGCCGGCGCACGGCCGGGTCGTCATGGTCGAGCACGTGCTGCCCGACACCGTGCCCGCCGACGCGGTGCCGACGACGTACCTCAACGACCTCAACCTGCTCGTCAACGGCAACGGGCTGGAGCGCACCCGCGGCGACTTCGAGCGGCTCTGCGCGGCGGCGGGCCTGACGGCCGGCGCGTTCACCCCGCTGGACGGCACCGACCTGTGGCTGATCGAGGCCGTCCCCGCCGCCGCGGGCCCGACGGCCTGAACCGGGAATTCCACCGCGCCCGGCGTCTTATTTCGGGCCCGTCCCGAATGCCCGGGCCGCCTACGGAAAGACGCTAGTGAATTCACTACACTGCCTGTGCGGACAGTGAATTACCTGTGCTTTTCCCGTACCGTTTCCGGTGACCGGTGATACGCATTGCCCCGCGGCGCATGGAACCCAAAAGCCATGCGAATGCCGTTCTGTGGGTTCCTCACGGCTGGGAGATGATTCTGTCTAGGCGAGCGCTCATTACGGGAATCACAGGCCAGGATGGCACTTATCTCGCGCGCCAGCTCATCGAATCCGGATACGAGGTGTTCGGAATGGTGCGCGGGCAGGGGCGGCCGTACGCGCGCGACGGGAGTCCCCTGCACCCGGACATCCGGGTGGTGAGCGGCGACCTGCTGGACCAGACGAGCCTGATAGCCGCCGTCGAGCAGGCCGCCCCCACCGAGGTCTACAACCTCGGCGCCCTGTCGTACGTCCCGGTCTCCTGGAAGCAGCCCGCCGTCGCCGCGGAGGTGACCGGGAAGGGCGTGCTGCGCATGCTGGAGGCCATCCGCAGCGTGGCGGGGCTCAGCGCCTCCCGGACCACCGGCAGCGGCGTCCCGCGCTTCTACCAGGCGTCCACCTCCGAGATGTTCGGAAAGGTGCGGGAGACCCCGCAGAGCGAGACCACGCCCTTCCACCCCCGCAGCCCCTACGGGGTGGCCAAGGCGTTCGGGCACTACATGGTGCAGAACTACCGCGAGTCCTACGGCATGTACGCGGTCAGCGGCATCCTGTTCAACCACGAGTCCCCCATCCGCGGCCCCGAGTTCGTCACCCGGAAGGTCTCGCTCGGGGTGGCCGCCGTGAAACTCGGCCTGGTGGACAAGCTCCGGCTGGGCAACCTCGACGCGGAGCGCGACTGGGGATTCGCCGGGGACTACGTGCGCGGCATGACGATGATGCTCGCCCAGGACGAGCCGGAGGACATCGTCCTCGGCACCGGCGTCACCCACAGCGTCCGCGACCTGGTGCAGTACGCCTTCGCGCACGCCGGCCTCGACTGGCGCGACCACGTGGAGGTCGACCCCCGGCTGCTCCGCCCGGCGGAGGTGGAACTGCTCTGCGCCGACCTGAGCCGCGCCCGGGAGAAGCTCGGCTGGAAGCCCGAGGTCTCGTTCGAGGAACTGATCGCCATGATGGTCGACAACGACCTGCGCCTGCTCACCGAGAGCGAGAACGCCGCCGCCGAAGCCGTCCTCGAACAGGCCGGTCTGTGGTAACCCTCCCGGCAGGACCGGCCGACGGACTCGTACGGTCCCTCCCGCCGGAGGCGTATCTCGCGGACTTCGCCGGCGCGGAGTTCATCGACTGGTTCGCCCGGTGCTCCGCCGCCGCGCGGTGCCGGGTGACCCGGACACCGCTGGCCGAGCTGCGGCGCTGGCGGTTCGACCCCGACACCGGGAACCTCGCCCACGACTCCGGGGCCTTCTTCGTCGTCGAGGGCCTGGAGGTGCGGACCGGTTACGGACCGGTCCACGCGTGGAGCCAGCCCATCATCAACCAGCCCGAGATCGGCATCCTCGGCATGCTGGTCAAGGAGGTCGACGGCGTCCCCTACTGCCTCGTGCAGGCCAAGATCGAGCCCGGGAACCACAACGGCATCCAGGTGTCGCCGACCGTCCAGGCCACGCGCAGCAACTACACGCGCATCCACCAGGGCCGGAGCACCCGTTACCTGGAGTACTTCACGGACCCCGGCGCGGGCCGCACCCTGGTGGACGTCCTGCAGTCCGAGCAGGGCTCGTGGTTCCTGCGCAAACGCAACCGCAACATGGTCGTGCAGGTCACCGAGGACGTCCCCGCCACCGAGGACCACCACTGGCTGCCGCTGCCCGAACTGCGGCGGCTGCTGCGGATCGACGGCCTCGTCAACATGGACACCAGGACCGTGCTCGCCTGCCTCCCGGCGGACACCTTCCCCGCGTCCCAGCCGGTGCCGGCCGGGGACGCCGCGTCGGCGCTCGTCCTCTCGACGACGGGCCGGGGCCCCGCGCTGAACGACACCGCAGCCGTGCTGCGCTGGTTCACCGGCGCGAAGAGCCGGCACGAACTGTCGGCGCACCGGATCCCCCTGCGCGCCCTGCCCGGCTGGCGCGCCACCCCGGAGCAGATCACCCACGAGAACGGGCGGCACTTCAGCATCATCGGGGTGACCGCCGAGGTCGGCAACCGCGAGGTGGCCGAATGGGACCAGCCCCTGCTGTACCCGGAAGGACGCGGCGTCGTCGCGTTCGTCATCAAGGTGATCGAAGGCGTCGCGCACCTGCTCGTCCACGCCCGGTTCCAGCCCGGCCTGCTGGACGGCATGGAGATGGGCCCGACCGTGCAGTGCGTCCCGGAGAACTACCCGGACGGACCGCCGCGGTTCCTCGACTACGTCCTGAACGCCCCCCGGGAGCGCGTGCTCTACAACGCCGTCCTGGCCGAGGAGGGTGGCCGCTTCTACCACTCGCAGAACAACTACCTCCTCGTCGAAGCCGGCGACGACTTCCCCACGGCCGTCCCCGAGGACTACTGCTGGATGACCGCGCACCAGCTCACCCTGCTCCTCCGGCACGGCTACTACGTCAACGTCGAGGCGCGCAGCCTGCTGGCCTGCCTGCAGAGTTGGTGAACCCATGAAGAACGAGCGTCCCGTGCGGCTGGGCATTCTCGGCTGCTCCGACATCGCCCGGCGCCGCACCCTCCCGGCCGTACTCAAGGTGCCGGAGGTGACGGTGGCCGCCGTCGCCTCCCGGTGCGAGGACACCGCCCGCGCGGTCGCCGCGCGGTTCGGCGGTGAGGCCGTCGCCGGCTACGAGGCGCTGCTGGAGAGCCCGGACGTCGAGGCGGTCTACGTCTCGCTGCCCACCGGGCTGCACCACCACTGGATCGAGCGGGCGCTGCGGGCGGGAAAGCACGTGCTCGCGGAGAAACCGCTGACCGCCCGGCACCCGGACACCGTGGCGGCGGTCGGCCTCGCGCACTCCCTCGGCCTGACGCTGATGGAGAACATGACCTTCCCCCAGCACTCGATGCACGAAGCCGTGCGCGGGATGCTGGAGAAGGGCGACATCGGCGAACTGCGCTCCATCAGCGCCGAGTTCGGCTTCCCGCCGCTGCACCCCGGCAACGTCCGCTACCGGGCGGACCTGGCCGGCGGCAGCCTGCTGGACGCGGGCGTGTATCCGCTCACGGCGGCGAGCATGTTCCTCGGGCCCGAACTCGACGTCGTCGGGGCGACGCTGCGGAAGGGCACCGCAGCAGACGTGGACGTGGCCGGCGACGCGCTGCTGAGCGCGCCGGACGGCCGCACGGCCCACGTGTCCTTCGGCTTCGAGCACGTCTACCGCTGCGCGTACACGCTGTGGGGGAGCGAGGGCCGGATCGTCGTCGACCGCGCCTTCACCCCGCCGCCCGACTTCCGCCCCACGGTCCGGCTGGAACGCGCCGACGAGGTGCGGGAGCGCCTCCTGCCGGCCGACGACCAGTTCGCCGGCACCCTGGCGCGCTTCGTCCGGGCCATCGCCGGCGGTGGGGCGGCGGCGCACGGCGCCGAGGTCGTCGCGCGGGCCCGTTTGGTACGTCAGGTGCAGGACCGGGCACGGCTGCTCGGCAACGGCTGGTCAGGAGGAGCAGATGGCCGATGAGCGCGAGCGTGTTCTCGTCGCCGGTGGTACCGGGTTCGTGGGCCGCCGGCTCTGCGCGGACCTCGTCGCGACCGGGGCCGAGGTGGCCGCGGTCGCCCGGCGCGCACCGGACTCCCCCCTGCCGTGCCGGATCCTCACCCTGGACGTCACCACGGCCTCGCCCGGCGAACTGGCCGGCCTGATCGACTCGTTCCGCCCGCACACGCTGGTCAACGCCATCGGCAGCAACTGGGGGATCGCCGAACGGGACCTGGAGGCCAACTGCGCGGTGCCGGCCAGACGCCTGATGGACGCGCTGCGGCGTACCGCGTGCCGCCCCTACGTCGTCCACCTCGGCTCCGTACTGGAGTACGGCCCGACCCCGCCCGGCGAGACGACCCGGATCGCCTCGCCGGCCCGGCCGACGACCACCTACGGCAAGGCCAAGCTCGCGGCGAGCCGTGCCGTGCTGGAGGCCGCGGCGGAGGGCGTCGTCGAGGCGGGCGTGCTGCGGATCGGCAATGTTGCGGGCCCGGGCACCCCGGCGGTCAGCCTGCTGGGCCGGGTGGCCGGGCGGCTCGCCGAGGCCGTCGCCCGGGACACCCTCCCGGCGGTCGTGGAGCTGTCCCAGCTGCGCGCCCACCGCGACTACGTCGACGTGCGCGACGTGTCGGAAGCCGTGCTGGCCGCCACCCGCGCCCGCATACCGGGGCTGGTCGTCCCGATCGGACGCGGTGAGGCCGTGGCGGTGCGGTGGCTGGTCGACCTCCTCGTGGAGGTCAGCGGCGTGCCCGCCGAGGTCCGGGAGCTTCCCGCCGCCACGACGGGCACCGCGGGCGACGACTGGGTCCGGATCGACCCCGAGCCCGCCCGCCGGCTCCTCGGCTGGACCGCCGTCCGCTCGCTGCGCGAATCGGTGAGCGGGCTGTGGGACGAGACGCTGCGCGCCCATGGAATCCACGACCCCGCGGGGATGCGGCGGTGACGGGAACCGCCGCTTCGCGCCCTTGAGCCGGAAGGAGCGGCTGCCGGGACATGGCATACGTGTCGATCGAAGTAGAGGAGACGGTCCGGGACCGCTTGGCAGTCCTGGCGGCGGAAAGGGGGACCACGATGGCACGGCTGGTCGGCGACCTCGCCGCACGCACTCCGACGGAGGGCGAGCGGGCGGCCCGGGCGGCGCGGACACCGGTCGGGCCGCGGCTGCCGGAGAAGCCGGACGGCACCACGGCGGAGCGGGACGGCGAGGCGGACGCCGAACTGATCCGCCGCATCGGCGACTGCGTCGTCTCGGTCGGCCTGCAGGCCGGGTTCCTCCCGCCGGGCTGGTGAACCACGGCGGCCGGTGAGCCACGGCGGGCCGGTGGACCCCGACGGGCCCCTCGCTCCTCCCGGCCGTCCCCCTCAGCCCGCCCGCAGGGCCATCGTCATGGCCTCCACGGCGAGCAGGGGCGCCACATTGCGGTCGAGGGCCTGGCGGCAGGCTCCGATGGCTTCTATGCGGCGCAGGGTGTGCTCGGGACGCGAGGCGGAGGCGATCCGCTGAACGGTGTCGCGGTCGTCGGCGTTGGCGAGTTCGACGCGGGAGCCGAGCTGGAGGGCCAGGACGTCGCGGTAGAAACCGGTGAGCTCGGTCAGGGCCAGGTCCAGGCTGTCGCGCTGGGTGCGAGTGGACCGGCGCTTCTGCCGGTCCTGGAGCTCCTTCATGGCGCCGGCCGTGCCGCGCGGGAGGCGGCCGCCGGTGCCGGCCGCGGCACCGAGCGCGGCGCGCAGCTCCTCGGTCTCCTTGGTGTCGACCTCCTCGGCGACCTGCTTGGCGTCCTCGGCCGCCGCGTCGATCAGCTCCTGGGCCGCCTTCAGACAGCCGCCCACGTCGTCCACCCGGAGCGGCAGCTTGAGCACGGCGGCGCGGCGCGTCCGGGCGCGCTCGTCCGTCGCCAGGCGGCGGGCGCGGCCGATATGGCCCTGGGTGGCGCGGGCGACCCGGGCGGCGAGCTCCGGCTCGATGCCGTCCCTGCGGACGAGGACGTCCGCGACGGCGGCGGTGGACGGCGTGCGCAGCGTCAGGGACCGGCAACGCGAGCGGATCGTCGGCAGGACGTCTTCCAGCGAGGGGGCGCACAGCAGCCACACCGTCCGCGGAGCGGGCTCCTCCACGGCCTTGAGCAGCACGTTCCCGGCGCCCTCGGTGAGGCGGTCGGCGTCCTCCAGCACGATCACCTGCCACCGGCCGCCGGCCGGTGAGAGCTGGGCGCGCCGGACGAGCTCGCGGGTCTCCTTGACGCCGATCGACAGCAGGTCGGTGCGGACGATCTCGACGTCGGCGTGCGTGCCCACGAGCGTCGTGTGGCAGCCGTCGCAGAACCCGCAGCCGGGGGCCCCGCCGGGGAGCGCCCGGTCCGGGCTCACGCATTGCAGGGCCGCCGCGAAGGCGCGGGCCGCGGTGGCCCGGCCGGAGCCGGGCGGGCCGGTGAACAGCCACGCGTGCGTCATCCGGGAGCCGGACACGTCGGCGGGCGCCTCGCCGCCCTGTCCGGCGCGATCCGCCTCCACGGCCGTGACCAGCGCGTCCGCGTCACGGGCGGCAGCGGAGAGCTGCTCCGTGACCCGGTCCTGCCCGACCAGGTCGTCCCATACCGCCATGACTGTCCTCCGCGCCCGTTGGTCCTGCGGTCTCCCCGGTCACCCATTGTGGGGCAGACCACTGACAACGGGGCCCGGGCAAGGGCCCCGCCGCAGTGCCGCGCCCGCTCCGGCGGGCGCCCTCGGCCGCTCAGCGGCCTCCGCGCCGGCCGGCGGCGCCGGAAGCGCCGCCGTCCGGGCCGTCGCCGGTGCGACGGTCCTGCCGACCGAAGAGGTCGTCGGCGAGCGTCGGCGCCTCGGCGTCGTCGCCCTCCCGGCCGCCCTCGGCCCACTCCGGGCGCCGCCGGGCCTTGCGCGCCCGGTCCGCCGCGTCCGCGGCGTCCGCTCCGGCGCCGGGGCGCGGCATCTCGCGCGTGCGCATGCTGTCCGCGTCGTCCGCCGGAGCGCGCTCCCCCTCGGCGCCGCCCGGCCGGCCGGCACCGGCGGACTCCTCCGGGCGGAACAGCCAGTCCGGAACCCTCTCCACCGGGTCCTCGGCCCGCCCGGCGTCCGCCGGCCCCGCGGCCTTGGCACCGCCGGCGCCTTCCGTGCCGCCAGCGCCTTCCGCGCCGTCCTTGCCGGAGCGCAGCCCCCAGGTGACCCGCTGCACCGGCGGCGGAAGCGTGGGCACCGGCGGCAGTACCGTCGTCTCGTCCTCGGCACCACGTCCCCCGGCCGACCCCGGCTCATCCGAACGCACCGGCGGCAGGTACGCGGTCTCGTCCTCCGCGCCTACGGGCGCCTTCCCGGACCGGACCGGGCCGGTGGTCGGCAGCACGGCCGTCTCGTCCTCCGCACCACGCCCCTCGGCCGCTTCCGGCGCACCGGCCTTCCCGGCCGACGCGGACTCGCCCGAGCGCACCGGCGGCAACACCGTCGTCTCATCCTCGCCACCACGACCCCCGGCCGACCCCGGCTCATCCGAACGCACCGGCGGCAGGTACGCGGTCTCGTCCTCCGCACCGGCCTCGCCGGAGACGGCCGCCCCGCCCGCGGCCCTGTCGGCCTCGTGCGGATTCTTGCGGTGCACCAGCGGCGTCTGGACGGTCACCGTCTCGTCGGCGTCCCGCATGAGCAGCGTCTCGCGCGGGTCCGGGCGGTGCACGGGCGGGACCCGGAGCTGCTCGGTCCGCTCGGCGTCGGCAGCCCGCGCCCCCGGCCGGGGCACGGCGGACCCGGCGTCGGACGCCTTCGCCCGCTTGGTGAGGTCGGCGGCCTTCCCGGCCGCACCGGCCCCGCTCTCCCGCAGCGCCGACCGCTCGACCGTGGGCACCTCGTCGGCCCCGGTGGCGTCGGCCCGCGCCCCGGCATCGGAGCCCGCCACACCGTCAGGAGCCCCACCGTCAGGAGCCGCACCCTTTGCGGCCACACCGTCCGCCGCCGTCCGCGCCTCCTCCGCGCGCAGCAGCGCCTCCTCGGCCTTGCGCTGCTTCTCGCGCCGCCGCTCCTCGGCCTCGGCGCGCAACCGCGCCTCCTCCTCGGCCTGCTTGCGCAGCCGCTCCTGCTCGGCGGCCCGGGCGCGCTCCTCCGCCTCACGGCGCCTGCGCTCCTCGTCCGCGAGCCGGCGCGCCTCCTCGGCGCGCTTCCGCGCCTCCTCCGCCTGCCGTTCGGCCTCCAGGCGCCGGGCCTCCTCGGCCTCCCGGCGCTTGCGCTCCTCTTCCTCCGCGCGCAGCTTGGCGATCTGCTCCTGGCGCTCGCGCTCCAGCCGCTCCTCCTCGGCCTTGCGCGCCGCCTCCTCCTCCGCCTTGCGGCGGGCCTCGGCCTCGGCGGCCCTGCGGGCCTCCTCGCGGGCCTCGATCTCCTGGGCGGACAGCGGCAGCACCTCGTCGAGGCGGTGGCGCACGACGGTGGTGACGGCCTCGGGCTCCTGCCCGGCGTCGACGACGAGGTAGCGGGCCGGGTCGGCGGCGGCCAGGGCGAGGAAGCCCTTCCGCACCCGCTCGTGGAACTCGGCGGGCTCCGACTCCAGCCGGTCGGGCGCCTCGGTGAAGCGTTCCCGCGCGGTCTCCGGCGAGACGTCCAGCAGCACCGTCAGGTGCGGAACGAGCCCCTCCGTCGCCCAGCGGTTGATGCGGGCGATCTCGGTCGGGGACAGGTCCCGGCCGGCGCCCTGGTAGGCGACGGACGAGTCGATGTAGCGGTCCGAGATGACGACCGCGCCGCGCTCCAGGGCGGGCCGGACGACGGCGTTGATGTGCTCCGCGCGGTCGGCGGCGTACAGCAGTGCCTCCGCGCGGTCCGACAGCCCGGCCGACGCGACGTCCAGCAGGATCGCGCGCAGCCGCTTGCCGATGGCGGTGGCGCCGGGTTCGCGGGTGACGACGACCTCGTGGCCCTTGGAGCGGATCCACTCGGCGATGGCCTGCACCTGGGTGGACTTGCCGGCGCCGTCGCCGCCGTCGAACACCAGGAAGAAGCCGTTGGCGGCGGTCGCCTCGGCCGGGTCACCGTCGCGGACGGCGTCCAGCAGGTCACGGTGGAACGGCACCCCGTGCCGGTCGTCGGTCTTGCCCAGGACGAGCGCGCCCACCGGCAGCAGCAGCGCGCCGATCAGCATCAGCGTGAAGGCCGCGCCGCCGTGGTCGAAGACGAAGTTGCCGTCCTCGGCCCGGTGCGGGCCGATGAGCGCCGCGAGGACGGGGGCGACGACCGCGGACAGCGCCACGGTGACGCGGATGACCGCGTGCAGGTGCTCCGTGACGCGCGGACGGCGCTCCTCCTCGGCCTCCTGGTCGAGGAGGGCGTGCCCGGTGTTCGCGACGACGCCCGCGGAGACGCCCGCGACCAGGATCAGCAGCAGCACGGTCGTGGCGTCGGGCACCAGCCCGGCCGCCAGCAGCGCGACGCCGGTGACGGCGAGCGAGAGGGCCAGCAGCCGGCGGCGGGAGAACCCGGGCAGGACGCGGCCCGCGCTCCGGATGCCGAGGACGGGTCCGCCGGTGAGGGCCAGGGCCAGCAGCCCGAAGGCCACGGGGCCGCCGCCCAGGTCGTACGCCTGGAGGACGGCGACGCCGAACGCCGCGGCGACCGCCCCGGCGACGGCCGCGCAGGACAGGACGAAGACGGGGATGCCGCCCGTCCGGCCCTTGTCGGGCGCCTGGTCGCGCTTCGGCCGGCGCAGACCCTCCAGCGGGGAGCGCGCGGTCACCTCCCGCGCGCCGGGAAGGGCCAGGAAGTAGACGATCACACCGGAGGCGTTGAACAAGGCCGCCGCGAGGTACGAACCGAGCGCCGGCTGGTGCTGGTGGAACCAGTCGATGCCGGACCCCAGCAGATTGCTCACGAGCGTGATGGCGACGAGGGCCGCCGCGGCGGCCGGCAGGGCGACGAACGACGTGCGCAGCGTCAGCCGCCGCAGCGCGTCGGCGTGGTCCGGGACGGGCCGGACGGCCGCGCCCTCGAGAGGCGGCCGCGGCAGCAGCGTGGGCGCCACGCCGTCCTTGGCCACGGTCCACACCCGCTCGGCGACGCCCAGAAGGAAGGCCGTGACCAGCAGGGACGCCAGCGCCTTGCTCTCGGTGAAGTCGATCCACACCGGGGCGACGGCCAGCAGCAGGGCCCGGACGGCGTCGGCGCCGATCATCGTCCAGCGCCGGTCGAGCGGCCCCGAGGGCGCCAGCAGCGCGTTGAAGGGGCCGAGCAGGACCGTGCCCAGCAGCAGCGTCGCGAGCAGCCGCGCGCCGAGGACGGCGGCCACGGCGAAGGCGGCGCCCCGGTACCCGCCGCCGAACGATCCGGCGGTGACGGCCGCCTGGAGCGCCAGCAGGAGCAGGACCAGCAGGCCGAGGGCGTCACCGACGCCCCCCGCGGCCTGGGCGCTCCACAGCCGCCGCAACGAGGGGATGCGCAGCAGGGCGCGGACGGCACGCTCGCGGGAGTCCGCGGCCAGTGCCCCTGAGGGAGAGGTCACCACTGTTGGCTGCTCGGCTCGCGTCATCCTGCCAGCCTATCCGGAGCGCCTGAATACCAACCGCCCGAGCGAACACACGATCGAACAGTGAGGCCGGAGAGGCACGCCGGGCCCCGGAAAACGGCCGGGCGGCGGAACCGGAATCCGGCCCGCCGCCTGTGGTCGCCTCTCGCCGCCCCGCCTACTCGGCCTTGGCCGCGGCGGCCGTCTTGGCCGCCGTCTTCTTGGCCGCGGTCTTCTTCGCGGTGGCCGCCTTGGCCGTCGTCGTCTTCTTCGCCGCCGTCTTCTTGGCGGTCGTCGTCTTCTTCGCGGCGGTCTTCTTGGCGGGAGCCTTCTTGACCGCCTTCTTCGCGGTCTTCTTGGCCGGCCCCTTGGCCCGCTTCTCCGCGAGCAGCTCGTAGCCGCGCTCCGGCGTGATCGTCTCCACGTCGTCGTCGCGGCGCAGCGTGGCGTTGGTCTCGCCGTCCGTGACGTACGGGCCGAAGCGGCCGTCCTTGACGACCACCGGACGCTCGCTGACCGGGTCGGTGCCCAGCTCCTTCAGCGGCGGCTTGGCCGCGGCCCGCCCGCGCTGCTTGGGCTGCGCGTAGATCGCGAGGGCCTCCTCCAACGTGATGTTGAAGATCTGGTCCTCGGTCTCCAGGGAGCGCGAGTCGGTGCCCTTCTTCAGGTACGGGCCGTAGCGGCCGTTCTGCGCGGTGATCTCCACGCCCTCGGCGTCGGCGCCGACCACGCGCGGCAGCGACATCAGCTTCAGCGCGTCGTCGAGCGTGACCGTGTCGAGGGACATCGACTTGAAGAGCGACGCCGTCCGCGGCTTGACCGCGTTCTTGCCGGTCTTCGGCGTGCCCTCGGGCAGCACCTCGGTGACGTAGGGGCCGTAACGGCCGTCCTTGGCGACGATCGGGTGGCCCGACTCCGGGTCCGTGCCCAGCTCGTACTCGCCGCTGGGCCGGGCGAACAGCTCCTCCGCGTACTCCACGGTGAGCTCGTCCGGCGCCAGATCCTCGGGGACGTCCGCGCGCTGGTGGCCCTCGGTGTCCTTCTCGCCGCGCTCGACGTAGGGACCGTAACGGCCGACGCGCAGCACGATGCCCTCGCCGACGGGGAACGAGGAGATCTCCCGGGCGTCGATCGCGCCCAGGTCGGTCACCAGCTCCTTGAGACCGCCGAGGTGGTCGCCATCGCCGTTGCCCGCCTCGGCGGCACGGCCGGTGACCTCTCCCGAGCCCTCGCCGAAGTAGAAGCGGCGCAGCCACGGCACGGCCTGGGCCTCGCCGCGGGCGATGCGGTCGAGGTCCTCCTCCATGGCGGCGGTGAAGTCGTAGTCGACGAGCCGGCCGAAGTGCTTCTCCAGCAGGTTGACGACCGCGAAGCTCAGGAAGGACGGGACGAGCGCGGTGCCCTTCTTGAAGACGTAGCCGCGGTCGAGGATGGTGCCGAGGATGGACGCGTAGGTCGACGGGCGGCCGATCTCGCGCTCTTCCAGCTCCTTGACCAGCGACGCCTCGGTGTAGCGGGCCGGGGGCTTGGTGGCGTGGCCGTCGGCGGTGATCTCCTCGGCGGTCAGCGCGTCGCCCTCGGTGACCTGCGGCAGCCGGCGCTCGCGGTCGTCGAGCTCGGCGTTCGGGTCGTCCGCGCCCTCGACGTACGCCTTCATGAAGCCGTGGAAGGTGATCGTCTTGCCGGAGGCGCTGAACTCGGCGTCCCGGCCGTCGGCGGCGCGTCCCGCGATCTTCACGGTGACCGAGTTGCCCACCGCGTCCTTCATCTGAGAGGCGACGGTCCGCTTCCAGATGAGCTCGTACAGCCGGAACTGGTCGCCCGTCAGGCCGGTCTCCGCGGGAGTGCGGAAACGATCACCCGAAGGACGGATGGCCTCGTGCGCCTCCTGGGCGTTCTTGACCTTCCCCGCGTAGGTACGCGGCTTCTCCGGCAGGTAGTCGGCCCCGTAGAGCTGGGTGACCTGCGCCCGGGCCGCGGTGACGGCGGTGTCGGACAGCGTCGTGGAGTCCGTACGCATATAGGTGATGAAGCCGTTCTCGTACAGCTTCTGGGCCACCTGCATGGTCGCCTTCGCACCGAAGCCCAGCTTGCGCGACGCCTCCTGCTGGAGGGTCGTGGTGCGGAAGGGGGCGTACGGGGAGCGGCGGTACGGCTTGGACTCGACCGAGCGGACGGCGAACGAGGCGTCGGCGAGGGCGGCGGCCAGCGCGCGGGCGTTCGCCTCGTCCAGGTGCAGCACCTGGGCGGCGTCCTTGAGCCGGCCGGTCGAGCCGAAGTCACGGCCCTGGGCGACCCGCCGGCCGTCCACGGCGGACAGCCGCGCGGCGAAGGTGCCGGGCTCGGCGGCGTCACCGCCGCGACCGGTGGAGAAGGTGCCGGTGAGGTCCCAGTACTCGGCGGAGCGGAACGCGATCCGCTCGCGCTCCCGCTCCACGACGAGCCGGGTGGCCACGGACTGCACCCGTCCGGCGGACAGCCGGGGCATGACCTTCTTCCACAGGACCGGCGAGACCTCGTAGCCGTAGAGGCGGTCGAGGATGCGCCGGGTCTCCTGGGCGTCGACCAGCTTCTTGTTCAGCTCGCGCGGGTGGGCGACGGCCGCCTGGATCGCGTCCTTGGTGATCTCGTGGAAGACCATCCGGCGGACCGGGACCTTGGGCTTGAGGACCTCCTGGAGGTGCCAGGCGATGGCCTCGCCCTCGCGGTCCTCATCGGTGGCCAGGAAGAGCTCGTCCGACTCGGCCAGCAGCTCCT
Source organism: Streptomyces sp. NPDC021100 (assembly GCF_044333095.1). Classification (NCBI taxonomy): domain Bacteria; kingdom Bacillati; phylum Actinomycetota; class Actinomycetes; order Kitasatosporales; family Streptomycetaceae; genus Streptomyces; species Streptomyces sp. NPDC021100. Next base: position 572,715 of record NZ_JBIRQH010000003.1, on the reverse strand, counting down.
TGAGCTTCTTGACCTGGTCCTTCTTGTCGGCGTTGACGACGTAGACGGGCTGGAAGTCCGCGTCCACGTTCACGCCCAGGCGGGCCCACGGCTCGCCCTTGTACTTCGCCGGGACTTCGGCGGCCCCGTTCGGCAGGTCACGGATGTGCCCGACGCTCGCCTCGACGACGTATCCGGGGCCGAGGTAGCCCTTGATCGTCTTCGCCTTGGCAGGCGACTCGACGATGACGAGTCGGCGGCCGCCCTGTGCGGTCTCGCTGGTCGGGGACAACTTCGCTCTTCTTCCGGTCGCAATCGGCATGGGAGTTGCGGTGACGCTGCGGAGTGTGACGGTACATCCCGCCCCCGTGTCAAACGGGGAAAGCCCGCAACGCCACTCGAACGGTAACCCGACAAGCGTCCTGTCTGCCGCCCGGAGCGTCGGACGCCACATCCGCCGAGCCCCGGCCCCCGCGCCGTACGAGCCGGCGGAGAAGCCGGGAACGCGTCGCGGAGGAGCCGTGGAGGAACCGCGGCGAAAGCCCTGAGCGCCGTGTCGGACCCTGCTGGCAGGATGACCACCGCACGTCATGCCATCCGATCGTGCGACTGATTTCCGCCACACCTCACACGGCAGGAGCTTTCCGCCCATGTCCGACCAGACCCCGTACGGGTACCCGCAGGACCCGTACGGCCGGCCCCAGCAGGGGCAGCAGCCAGGTTACCCGCAGGCGTCGTCCCCTTACGCTCAGCAGCCCGGCTACGCCTACCCGCCGCCGATGGCCCCGGGCGCGCCGGGGATGTACATGGGAGACCCGAACGCCCCCTACGGCTACGACCCCTACGGGCGGCCCTACTCCGAGAAGTCCAAGATCGTGGCGGGCATCCTCCAGCTCTTCCTGGGCACTCTCGGCATCGGCCGCTTCTACACCGGACACGTGGGCATCGCTCTCGGCCAGCTCTTCACCTGCGGCGGTCTGGGCATCTGGGCGCTGATCGACGGAATCATGCTGCTGGTCGGAAACAACACCGACGCGGCAGGCCGCCCGCTCCGTGGCTGATAAGCCCCGTCGCGGGGCGCGGGCCAAGGCCGTGCGCGCCGTCCGCCACCCGGCCGCGGCACCGCTCGGGGCTCTCGCGGCCGGGGCGGCCGGGGCCGCCTACCTGTGGGGCACCGATCCGCACCGCCCGGGGCAGTGGCTCCCCCGCTGCCCGTTCCACTGGGCGACGGGACTGCTCTGCCCGGCCTGTGGCGGCACGCGCATGACGTACGACCTGCTGCACGGGGACTTCGGCGCCGCGTTCCACGACAACGCGCTCCTGCTGCTCCTCGGTCTCCCCGCGGCCGCGTACTGGTGCGGCCGGTGGCTCGTCGAGGGGCTGAAAAGCCGCCGGTACCGGCCGCGGCTCGGCCGGGGCGGGACGGCCGCCGTCCTGGGAACCGCGGTGGCCTGGGCACTGGTACGCAATCTGATCTGACCGGATGACGCCGCCGGCGAGCTCACCGACCGACCGGTTTCGGCCAACCGAGCGTCTGCCGGATCACCTCACAGACCGTCACGTCCGCACCACCCGGCCCGGTCTGCGCTCTGTCACCGAATGATCACGATTAATGGACCGGCACAACTTTCCGTGCGCCCCTCCGGTCTGCTTGATCGCCGCCGTACAGGCCCTTCCCCCATTGACGGGCCGGCGGCATCGTCCCGACCGCTGAGGAGTCCATCCAATGTCGTACCCCGCTCCCCCGCCCTACCAGGGCCCGCCGGCCCCCTTCGGCTACGCCCCCAACGGGCAGCCGTACTCCGAGAAGTCCAAGATCGTGGCCGGCATCCTTCAGATCTTCCTGGGCACTCTCGGCATCGGCCGCTTCTACACCGGGCACGTGGGCATGGGCGTCGCCCAGCTCCTGACGTGTGGCGGGTTCGGCCTGTGGGCCCTGATCGACGGAATCATCTTCCTCGTCAGCGACACCCGCACCGACAAGAACGGCCACGTGCTCCGCGGCTGACGCCCCGCGAGCGCCGCCGCCCCCGGAGGCGGCCCCGCCTCCGGGGCCGCTCCGAGCGCTCGGGGACGAGGCCCCGCGTCCGACGGCTCCCCTCACCCCTCCGGGGTCAGGAACCCCTGCTCCACCAGCAGCCTGATCGCCTCGGGCGTCCGGTCGCGCAGCAGGACCGGATCCTCGCCGACGAGCTGGGCGATGGCGTCGAGGATGCGGCCCGCGCTGAGAGTCCCGTCACAGACCCCGGCGAACCCGGCTCCCACGGTGTCGACCTTGGTGGCGCGGCGCATGCCGCGGTTCTGCCGCAGCACCACGTGCTCCGGATCCTCCGCGCCCGGCAGCCCGACCTGCTCCTGGACGACCTCGGGAGCCAGCCGGAAGCGGGCCTCCAGCAGCGCCGCGTCGTCGTGCGTGCGCAGGAACTCCTGCCGTGCGAAGTGGTCGCGGATGCTCGCGCCCAGCGGCTGCTCCACCGGGTGCGGCCACTCCTCGGCGATCACCGAGGGCCGCTCGGCCCCCGACTTGCGCAGGGTGATCCAGCCGAATCCGACCCCCTTCGTCCGCCGCTCCTCGAACTCCGCGAGCCACGCGTCGTACCGCGCCGCGTACTCCTCGGGGGAGGTGCGGTGGTCCCCCGCGTCCCGCAGCCACAGCTCGGCGTACTGGGCCACGTCCTGGACCTCCCGCTGGACGATCCAGGCGTCGCAGCCGGCCGGGACCCAGGACGAGAGCCGCTCCCGCCAGTCCTCCCCCTCGACGTGCTGCCAGTTGGCGAGCAGCTGGCAGTAACCGCCGTCGTTGAGCCGGTCCGCCGCCTGGGACACCAGCGTGCGGCAGAGGTCGTCGCCGCCCATGCCGCCGTCCCGGTAGGTGAGCCGGGCCCCGGGGGAGATGACGAACGGCGGGTTCGAGACGATCAGGTCGTACGTCTCACCGGCCACCGGCTCGAACAGCGAGCCCTGGCGCAGGTCCGCCTCGGGCGCGCCGGAGAGCGCGAGCGTGAGCCGGGCGAACCGCAGGGCGCGCGGGTTCAGATCGGTCGCGGTGACGCGGCTCGCGTGCTGGGCCGCGTGCAGCGCCTGGATGCCGGAGCCCGTGCCGAGGTCCAGGGCGCTGCCGACCGGCGTACGGACCGTGATGCCGGCGAGCGTGGTGGAGGCGCCGCCGACGCCGAGGACGAGCTCCGAGCGGTCGATGCCGGACGGGCCCGCCCCGCCCCCGGCGATGCCGCCGGCGCCGCCGACCGCGCAGCCCAGGTCGGAGACGATCCACCAGTCCTGGCCCTCCGGGCCGCCGTAGGGCCGCACGTCGACGCTCGCGCGGACGGCGTCACCGTCGCGGACCAGCCAGCCGTCGGCGAGGCAGTCCTCCAGGGGGAGCGCGGCGGCGGCCCGCGCGGCGGGAACGGACCGCTGCAGCAGGAAGAGCCGGACCAGGGTCTCCAGCGGACCGTCCCCCCGGGTGGCGCGCAGGGCGGGAACGGTCTCGCTGCGCGCGAGCGCGGCGTAGGCGGGGGCGCCGAGCAGTTCGAGCAGGCCGTCGGCCGTGAAGGCGGCGGCGAGCAGGGCGTCGCGCAGCCGGTCGGTGCGCGCGGACTGGAAGGGTGCGTCGGCGGAAGGCAGCGTACTCACGGAACCATTGTCGGGGGCACCACTGACAATCCGTGACAGCCCGCCGCGGCGCCCCCTCTCCCGGCCCCCGGGCGGCCCGGCGTCAGACCTGCGCGGGCGGCGTGGCCGCCGGGATCTTGCAGGACTCCTGCTTGGCCATCGCCTGACCGGCGTCGCCCGACTGGAACTTCTTGAGCGCGTCGCCGCTCTTGCCGCTCAGCTTCCCGAGGTCCGCGGCCATGTTCTTGAGGCCCTCGGAGAACTTGGCCCGGTCGGACGTGTCGAGCGCGTCGACCTTCGTCTTCAGGTTCTTGTACGACGCGGAGAGGTCCTTGAGCGCCTTGACGGCGTCCTCCTGGTTGGTCTTGCCGTCGCCGACGGGCGGCGCGCCCGCGTTCTGCACGGACTGGGCGAGGGCGTTGTACGCGTCGACGTTGGCCTGGAAGGCGGCCGAGTCCGTCCGCTGGACCTTCTTCGAGTCCTCCTCCGTGCGCACGGAGGTGATCGAGGCGTTGGCCTGCTGGATCTTCTTGACCTGGGGCTGCATCGTGTCGCAGACCTTCTTGGCCCAGTCGTCGAGCTTCTTGCCCTTGTCCTCGCCGCCGCCACCGCATCCCGTCAGCGCCAGGACGAGCGCCGCACCGCCGGACAGTGCGGCCAAAAGCTTCTTGTTCACCGGATCGGTCCCTTCAATGGCTCTCGGCCCCGGAACTTACACGTCCCACCGGCACGGCCCGCGAGCCGAGCATCCCATATGACCTCCTACCTCGCCATTTACGGCAATCTCGATGTGGCGTTCGCCGCGCCGGACCCGCCCGTCCGGAAGCGCGCGGGGCCGCCGGACGGACACGCGCGAGCGGGACGGCACCCGGCCGGAACGGCTGATGACACACCGTCCGGCGTACGGACACGCCGTCCCGCCCGCGCTCCCGCCGCCGTCCGCGTCAGGACACCACCGCCGGATCGGTCGACTTGGCCGACCGGTCGGTGCCGCCGTCGACGGTGACGCTCCGCCGCTTGGACACGCACACGGCGACGATGATCACCAACGCGGCCAGCACCGCCACCCCGATCCGCAACGGCCTGCTCGCGTCGGCGCCGTAGGAGAACTTCACCACCGCCGGCGCGATGAGCAGCGCCACCAGGTTCATCACCTTGAGCAGCGGGTTGATGGCCGGTCCCGCGGTGTCCTTGAACGGATCGCCGACCGTGTCGCCGATGACCGTGGCGGCGTGCGCCTCGCCGCCCTTGCCGCCGTGGTGCCCGTCCTCCACCAGCTTCTTGGCGTTGTCCCAGGCGCCACCGGAGTTGGCCAGGAACACGGCCATCAGCGTGCCGGCGCCGATCGCGCCCGCCAGGTACGAACCGAGCGCGCCGACGCCCAGGGCGAAGCCGACCGCGATCGGCGCCATGACCGCGAGCAGCCCCGGAGTGGCCAGTTCCCGCAGCGCGTCCTTGGTGCAGATGTCGACGACGCGGCCGTACTCCGGCTTCTCGGTGTAATCCATGATCCCGGGATGCTCACGGAACTGCCGCCGCACCTCGTACACCACCGAACCCGCCGACCGTGACACCGCGTTGATGGCCAGTCCGGAGAAGAGGAAGACGACGGCCGCCCCGAGGATCAGGCCCACCAGGTTGTTCGGCTGCGAGATGTCCAGGCTCAGGTTCATCTCGGTCGACTTCGCGCCCACGTCCTCGACGGCCGTCCCGATCGCGTCCCGGTACGAGCCGAAGAGCGCGGACGCGGCCAGGACGGCCGTGGCGATGGCGATGCCCTTGGTGATGGCCTTGGTGGTGTTGCCCACCGCGTCGAGCTCGGTCAGCACCTGCGCCCCGGCGCCCTCGACGTCCCCGGACATCTCGGCGATGCCCTGGGCGTTGTCGGAGACCGGGCCGAAGGTGTCCATCGCGACGATGACGCCCACCGTGGTCAGCAGGCCGGTGCCGGCCAGGGCCACCGCGAACAGCGCGAGCATGATGGACGTGCCGCCCAGCAGGAACGCCCCGTAGACGCCGAGGGCGATCAGCACGGCGGAGTAGACGGCCGACTCCAGCCCCACCGAGATGCCCGCGAGGATGACGGTCGCGGGGCCGGTGAGCGAGGTCTTGCCGATGTCGCGCACGGGCCGCCTGCCGGTCTCCGTGAAGTAACCCGTGAGCTGCTGGATGAGCGCCGCCAGGACGATGCCGATGGCGACGGCGACCAGCGCCAGCACCCGCGGGTCGCCGTCGTGGCCGCTGATCGACGGGTCGCCGAGACCGTCCAGGTCCGCGTAGCTGGACGGCAGATAGGTGTAGACGGCCACCGCGACGAGCGCGAGGGAGATGACGGCCGAGACGAAGAAGCCCCGGTTGATGGCCGTCATCCCACTCCGGTCGGCCCGGCGCGGCGCCACCGCGAAGATGCCGATCATGGCGGTGACCACGCCGATCGCGGGCACGAGGAGGGGGAAGGCGAGCCCGGAGTCACCGAAGGCCGCCTTGCCGAGGATCAGCGCGGCGACCAGGGTCACGGCGTACGACTCGAAGAGGTCGGCCGCCATGCCCGCGCAGTCGCCGACGTTGTCGCCCACGTTGTCGGCGATGGTGGCGGCGTTGCGCGGATCGTCCTCGGGGATCCCCTGCTCCACCTTGCCCACCAGGTCGGCGCCGACGTCGGCCGCCTTGGTGAAGATGCCGCCGCCGACCCGCATGAACATGGCCAGCAGCGCCGCCCCGAAGCCGAAGCCCTCCAGCACCTTGGGCGCGTCGGCCGCGTAGACCAGCACCACGCAGGAGGCGCCGAGCAGGCCGAGGCCGACGGTGAACATGCCGACGACGCCACCCGTACGAAACGCGATCTTCATGGCCCGGTGGGAAGCGGCCGTGGCACCCGCGTCCCCGGCGACCGGGGAGTTCCCCGGTCCCGGGACGGCAGCGGAACCCGCGGGGGATTCGGCCGCGGAAAGCGCCGCCTCCCGCGCCGCGGCGGCCACACGCACATTACTGCGTACCGCGAGCCACATACCGATATAGCCGGTGGCCGCGGAGAAAAGCGCACCGACCAGAAAGAAAGCCGAACGCCCCAGACGCTGCGACCAGTTGTCCGCCGGAAGAAGCATGAGGAGGAAGAACACGATGACGGCGAACGCACCGAGCGTCCGCAACTGCCGCGCCAGATAGGCATTCGCGCCTTCCTGTACAGCCGCGGCGATTCTCTTCATGTTCTCGGTGCCTTCTCCGGCCGCCAGCACCTGCCGCACCAACACCACGGCCACCACGAGGGCCGCAAGGGCCACGGCCGCGATGACGATCACGAGGACGCGGTTGCCGCCGGTGAGCTCAACCGCGAGATTCTGAGTGAAGACCACCTGTTCAGGGGTGAAGGGCCCCGCCATTCGTCCTCCTTGACGTTTGGCACATGGGCGCGCGGCCGGACCGTTCGCACGGGACGGCCACCACGCTCAGGCGTCCTGAGCTCAAGATGGACGGATTGTAGGGAGCATGACGAGGTCCCAACAGGGCGCCACAAACGGAATGAGTCTTCTCCGGTGGAGAATCCGTGGATGATCCGTACACTCGACGGGCCGCCCGTGAAGATCGGGAAATGCCCTTCACCCGTTTCCGGCCGGACGGCCCTTTCCTGAGGGGGCGGCGGAACAGGACCCTCACGGCCGGAAAAAGCCGACGGAAATGTGCGGCTAGACAAGTGAATTCCGCCATCGCCCACGGCTACGGCGGATCCGGCAGCCGCCACTGGACCGAACGGCGGACGCGGGGCTACGGCAGGACGGCCGCCGAGGTCGTCGGCCAGCTCATCCGGATGACGCCGCCGTTCTCGTCGGCGGACACCTCGACATCGTCGACCAGGCCGCTGATGACGGCGAGGCCCATGTCGTCCTCGCCCTCGGAGCCCGCGTCGTCGTGCTCGGCGGCCGTCGTCACCGTGGTGCCGCCCACCACGACCTCGGTGACGACCGGGTGCGGCGCGTCGTCGCCCACCTCGATGGAGAACTTCTTCTCGTCCTCCGTGAGCCGGACACGGACCGGGGAGGAAATGCCGCCGTTCCGGTGCAGGCCGACGGCGCGCGAGCAGGCTTCGCCCACGGCCAGCCGCACCTCGTCCAGCACGGCCTCGTCGACGCCCGCCCGACGCGCCACCGCCGCCGCCACCAGGCGGGCGGTGCGGACGTGCTCGGGAAGGGCACTGAAGAGCAGTTCGACGGTGGCCATCCCATCCCCCTCAGTCGTACGTGCCCTCCCCCTCGCCTCCGGGGCAGGGCGACATCACGGAGGAACCGAGCGGCCTGCCCGGCACCCCCGCGTACCAGTCCTGCGGCGACCGTCAGTCGGTCGCCGACACCGCGTCGTCGACCGAGGTGTGGATCGGGAACACCTTGGTCAGACCGGTGATACGGAAAATCTTGAGAATGCGCTCCTGGTTGCAGACCAGGCGCAGCGAGCCCTCGTGCGCCCGCACCCGCTTCAGGCCGCCGACCAGCACGCCGAGACCGGTCGAGTCGAGGAAGTCGACCCGCTCCATGTCCACGACGAGGTGGTAGCTGCCGTCGTTGACAAGCTCGACCAGCTGCTCCCGCAGCTTGGGCGCGGTGTACACATCAATCTCGCCACCCACCTCGACAACCGTACGGTCGCCAACGGTCCGGGTCGACAGGGACAGGTCCACGGATCCTCCAGCACCTTGCATCGAGCGGTCGCCCCCCATGGATCGGCAGCCGCGATGGCATTCAATCACTTACCGGCAGGCGCGCACGACGCCTTGACGCCATTGTCCGTCACGCCAGTGACACACTCGATGTCGATGGCCCACGATCAACTCCCGCCGGAGGCGGGCGTACATCCCACTCCCCGGGCGGTCCTCGACCGACTCGCCGCCGGGGCAGGCCGGGCTGCACGCATCACTCATACGGAGCACTTGCCCCCTCGTCCCGGACGTCATGCCCCCTGGCCCGAGAAGATCCGGCCGGAAGTGACCGACGCCATCCGGGCCGCCGGCATCGCCCGGCCGTGGGCGCACCAGGCGCTCATGGCCGAGCACGCGCTGCGCGGCGAATCGGCCGTGGTGGCCACCGGCACCGCCTCCGGAAAATCCCTCGCGTACCTGGCGCCCGTCCTGAGCACCCTGCTGGACGGCTCCGAGGCCCCCAACGGCCGTGGCGCCACCGCCCTCTACCTGGCCCCCACCAAGGCGCTCGCCGCCGACCAGCGGCGGGCCGTACGCGAGCTCGCCGCGCCGCTCGGCAAGGCCGTCCGGCCGGCCGTCTACGACGGGGACACCCCGTTCGAGGAACGCGAATGGGTGCGGCAGTACGCCAACTACGCGCTCACCAATCCCGACATGCTCCACCGCTCGATCCTGCCCTCGCACCCCCGATGGGCCTCCTTCCTGCGCGCCCTGCGCTATGTCGTCGTCGACGAGTGCCACACCTACCGCGGCGTCTTCGGCTCCCACGTCGCCCAGGTGCTGCGCCGGCTGCGCCGGCTCTGCGCCCGTTACGGCTCCGAACCCGTCTTCCTGCTCGCCTCCGCCACCGCCTCGGAACCGGCCGCCGCGGCGACCCGCCTCACGGGGGTGCCGGTGGTGGAGATCACCGACGACGCCTCCCCGCGCGGCGAGCTCGTCTTCGCCCTCTGGGAGCCGCCGCTCACCGAGCTGCACGGCGAGCGGGGCGCGCCCGTCCGCCGCACCGCCACCGCCGAGACCGCCGACCTGCTCACCGACCTCGCCGTGCAGGGCGTCCGCACCGTCGCCTTCGTCCGCTCCCGGCGCGGCGCCGAACTGATCGCCCTCATAGCCCAGGAACGCCTGGCGGCCGTCGACCGCTCCCTCCCCTCCCGTGTCGCCGCCTACCGCGGCGGCTACCTCCCCGAGGAGCGCCGCGCCATCGAGCGCGCCCTCCACACCGGCGAACTGCTCGGCCTGTCCGCCACCACCGCTCTGGAGCTCGGCGTGGACGTGGCCGGGCTCGACGCCGTCGTCCTCTCCGGCTACCCCGGCACCCGCGCCTCGGTGTGGCAGCAGGCCGGCCGCGCGGGCCGCCGGGGCCAGGGCGCCCTCGCCGTGCTCGTCGCCCGTGACGACCCGCTGGACACCTACCTCGTGCACCACCCGGACGCCCTGTTCCGGCAGCCCGTGGAGGCCACCGTCCTCGACCCGGACAATCCGTACGTCCTGACGCCGCACCTGTGCGCGGCGGCCGAGGAACTGCCGCTCACCGAGGCCGACCTGTCGCTCTTCGGCCCGGAGACGCGGAGCCTGCTCACCCGGCTGGAACTCCGCAAGCTGCTGCGCCGCCGCGGCTCCGCCTGGCACTGGACCCGCCGGGAACGCGCCGCCGACCTCACCGGCATCCGCGGCGAGGACGGGCGGCCCGTCCAGGTCGTCGAGGAGGGCACCGGACGGCTGCTGGGCACCGTGGACGCCTCCGCCGCGCACACCACCGTCCACGAAGGCGCGGTCCACCTCCACCAGGGCCGCAGCTACCTCGTCCGGCACCTGGACCTCGACGACTCCGTCGCCCTGGTCGAGGAGGCCGACCCGCCCTACTCGACGACCGCCCGCGACACCACCACCATCTCCATCCTGGAGACCGGCAGGGAGATCCCCTGGGGAGACGCGCGGCTCTGCTTCGGCTCGGTCGAGGTCACCAACCAGGTCGTCTCCTTCCTCCGGCGCCGGCTCATCACCGGCGAGATCCTCGGCGAGTCCAAGCTGGACCTGCCGCCGCGCACCCTGCGCACCCGGGCCGTGTGGTGGACGGTCACCGAGGACCAGCTCGACGACGCCCGCATCCCGCAGGAGGCCCTCGGCGGGGCTCTGCACGCCGCGGAGCACGCCTCCATCGGCATGCTGCCGCTCTTCGCCACCTGCGACCGCTGGGACATCGGGGGCGTCTCCGTGCCCCTCCATCCCGACACGCTCCTGCCCACCGTCTTCGTCTACGACGGCCACCCGGGAGGCGCCGGCTTCGCCGAACGCGCCTTCCACACGGCCGCGCGCTGGCTCGCCGCCACCCGCGAGGCCATCGCCGCCTGCGAGTGCGACACCGGCTGCCCGTCCTGCATCCAGTCGCCCAAGTGCGGCAACGGCAACGACCCTCTCGACAAACGGGCCGCGATCCGCCTCCTCACCCGCCTGCTGGCCGACGCGCCGCAACCGGTGGACGCCCCGACGGCGGAGGCCGACCAGCAGCTCTGATCCGCCCTCAGGGCCCCCTCTCCGCCGCCCCGCCCGGCGGCCCGGCCTTCGCGTCCGCCGGGGCCCCAGCGGCCGAGGCGGGCCCCGCCCGCGAGCGGACCCGGACCGTATAAGGGCCCGCTCCCGCCTCGGCCGCCACCTCGGCGGTCCCACCCGTCACGGCGCACCCGACCACGGCCGCCCGCTGGGCGTCGGCGACCCGGCGGGCGAAGCCACAGGCCGCCTCCTGGCCCAGCAGGGCGTGGTCGGCGGCGGCCAGGGCCGCCAGGTCGGCGGCGCCACCGGCGCGGTGCCGGGCCAGCACCGCCTGGCTCATGGCCAGCAGGGCCAGGAAGACCGCGCACAGCGCCGTGGCGGCGACCGCCGTCCAGACCGTGGCGGAACCCCGGTCCGGACCGGCCCCTCGGTCAGCCCACCGTCTCCTCCGCAAGGGCCACCGCCTCTCCGTCGAGCCGGACCGCGAGCGGCCCCGGACCGGCCGCCCGGGCCTCCACCCGCACTCTCACCAGGTCTCCTTCCCTCGTCAGCGCCACCCGGGCGCCGGCGGGCGCCGCCGACCGCGCGGCGGCGACCACCGCGGGGCCGGGCTCGGACCGGGCCGCCGCGCGGGCCCCGGCCCGCGCGGCGTCCACGCACTGGAGCTGCGCCGAGGCGGCCACCAGCCCCCACATGAGAGCCGTTCCGACCAGAACCAGCGCCGGCAGCACCAGCGCGGCCTCCGCGGTGACCTGACCCCCGTCAGAACGCCGCATGGAGCCCCTTTTCGATCAGGGCCTGCAGCGCCGCGCTCACGGCGCCGCTGGTGACCACCTTGTAGAGCACCGCCGCCAGCGCACACGCCGCGAGCGTGCCCACCGCGTACTCGGCCGTCGTCATGCCGGCCTCACCCGCCGAGCCGGCTCGGCACCGGGCCCTCTTCCACCACCGCATGTCCATCTCCACCCCTTCGTTCGCCGTTTTTCCTCTCCGGGCCTGTCGCCCGGACGTCTTCGCGTTCCGTTCCCCCACCGGCCGGTCGTGCCGGGCCGTCCGGACCTCCCTCAGGCTGCTCACCGGCCTGTCAGCAACCCGCTCGCCAGACCGATCACCATGGGCACCACTCCGACCGCCAGGAAGGCCGGCAGGAAGCACAGCCCCAGGGGAGCCGTGGCCAGCACGCCGGCGCGTCTCGCCCCGGCCGCCGCCGTACGGCCCCGGGCGGCCCGCAGGCGGCCGGCCAGCCGCGCCATCGTGTCCACCGCCGGAACTCCCGTCGCCTGCGCCCGTTCCAGGCTCAGGGCCAGTCCCCGGGCACCCGGCAGTTCGCCTAGCCGCCCCCAGGCGACCGCCGGGTCCCCGCCGAGGCGTACCTCCGCGGCGGAGCGGGCCAGCCGTTCGCCGACCGGGCCGCCGAGCGAGCCGCCGACCGCTTCGGCCGCCTCTCCCGGCCCGGCCCCGGCGGCCAGGCACGCCGCCAGCAGATCGGCCGCGAGGGGCAGTTGGCGCAGCACGTCGTCCGCGGGAAGAACCGCGCGCACCGCGGCAGCGCGTGCCGCCCTCCCGCACCACCACCAGGCCGCGCCGGCGGCGGCCGCGCCGAGCGCCCAACCCCCGGCGCCGTCCACCAGGACGAGCCCCGCGCCCCCCGCCGCCATCGCCGGCAGCACCCGTCGGGTGACGACCGGTCTCGTCATCCACAGCCGGAGCCGGGCAGGCCCGCGAGGGCCTCCGCCCGGGGTGGCGGTGGCGAAGAGCCGTGCCGGGCGCCGTCGGGCGACGTTCCGCCGGTGTGCCGTGCGCAGTGCCGTCACCGCGCCGGCCGCGGCGACCGCCAGGACGGCGGCCAGCACGAGCGCCGGCCCGAGCGCCGGCCCGAGCGCCGAAACTCCCTCTCCTCCCGCGCCTGTCATGTGCCCTCCCCTCCCCCGGCCGCGGCACGCACGATGTGCCGCGTCCAGGCCAGACCCGCTCCTTCGAGAAGCCCGCCGAGGGCGAGGCAGCCGAGGCCGGCCGGTGTGTGCAGCAGAACCCTCAAGGGCTCGGCGCCGAGGGCCGTTCCCATGGCCAGGGCTACGGCGGGCAGCAGGGCGAGCATCACGGCGGTGGACCTGGTGCCCGCCAACTGCGCCGCGAGTTCCTCCCGCTGATCGCGCTCGACGGAGAGGGCGTGCCCGACCCGTTCGAGACCGGCCGCGAGCCCCGCGCCGCCGTCGACCGCGACCTGCCAGCAGGCGGCCATCCCGGCCAGCCCTTCGGCGCCCCGCTGCCGCCCCGCCTCCCGCAGCGCGGCCGGGACGTCACCGCCGAAGCGCGCGGCGGCCGGTACCGCGGCCCAGGCCGGCCCGAGGGCCTCGCCGTCGAAGGCCCGCACCGCCTCACCGGGCTGGCGGCCCGCCCGCAGCTCGCCCGCGACGGCCCCGCACAGCTCGATCACCGCCTCGGAACGCCGCTCACGGGCGCGCCGGCGCGCCCGCGCGTCCAGCCGGCGTCTCACCAGCGGCACGGCCGCCAGCGCGGCGAGCGGCGGAAGAAGCGAGTCACCCCACCAACCGATCAGGCACCCCGCCGGCAGACAGAGCAACTCCCTTCGCCGACTTGCCTCTTCCGCGACTCGGTCGATCCCCACACGGATCCGTGCCGGCAGGGTGGGGGCCCAGGGCCCCCAGGGGCCGCTTCCGGCCAGGACGACCCTCGCGCGCCGGAGTTCCTGGCCCCGTCGCGCCAGTTGCCAGGCCATCAGGGTGACGCAGAGAAGCAGCACGCCGGCGAACACCGGCTGGGCGAGCGCGCCGTACGTCTTCATGACAGCACTCCGTCCGCTTCCGGCCGGACGCCGCCGTGATCCGGTACGTGCCCGCCGCGTCCGCACAGCGCCATCAACCGGTCCCATCCCGTGGCCCGTCGGAACCCATCCGGCCCCCACAGCGCGGCCGGTACGGTCGTCACGAATCCGGCCGGATCCCGGTCCAGGACATGCACCTCGGCGACCCTGCGACGGCCGTCACGGCCCCGCACCAGATGGATCACCACCGAAAGCGCCGCGGCCAACTGGCTGTGCAGCGCCGCCCGATCCAGTCCCGCCGTGGACCCGAGGGCTTCCAGGCGGGCCGGAACGTCCGCCGCGGCGTTGGCGTGGACCGTGCCGCATCCGCCTTCGTGGCCCGTGTTGAGCGCTGCCAGCAGGTCGGTGACCTCCGGGCCGCGCACCTCGCCCACGACGAGCCGGTCCGGTCGCATGCGCAGTGCCTGCCGGACCAGATCCCGCAAGGTCACCCGCCCGGTGCCCTCTTGGTTGGCGGGCCGGCTCTCCAGCCGCACCACGTGCGGGTGATCGGGCCTGAGCTCGGCCGAGTCCTCGGCGAGGACGATCCGTTCGTCCGGGGCGACCAGCCCCAGCAGGCTCGAGAGCAGGGTGGTCTTTCCCGACCCCGTGCCGCCACTGATCACGAAGGAGAGGCGGGCGTCCAGCACGGCCCGGAGGAGCCACTGGCCACTGGGCGGCAGCGTGCCGGCCGCGGCCAGTTCGTCCAGGGTGAAGGCCCGGGGGCGCACGACGCGGAGGGAGAGGCAGGTCGAGCCGACGGCCACCGGGGGAAGGACGGCGTGCAGGCGGGTGCCGTCGGGCAGCCGCGCGTCCACCCAGGGCCGGGCGTCGTCCAGCCGTCGGCCGGCGACGGCGGCGAGGCGCTGCGCGAGCCGTCGGACGGCGGTGGCGTCGGGGAAGGAGACGTCGGCCCGGCGCAGTCCGGCGCCGCGGTCCACCCAGACCCGGTCGGGGGCGGTGACGAGGACGTCGGTGACATCCGGTTCGGCGAGGAGCGGCTCCAGCGGTCCGGTCCCGACGAGTTCGGAGCGCAGCCGGGTGGCGATGCCCAGCACTTCCGTGTCGCCGAGCAGCCGGCCCTCCTGGCGCAGGGCCTCGGCGACCCGGGCGGGTGTGGGCTCGGCGCCCGTGCCGGCCAGTCGCAGCCGTACGGCGTCCAGCAGCGCGGTGTTCACGCCGGCACCTCCGGCCCCTCGGGCAGGGCGCGGGCCCAGAACTCCGCGCAGAAGGCGGCCAGCGGGCCTCGTTCGGCCGCACCAGGCGGGCGCCCGCTGATCAGCGCCTGGGCCAGGCCGGGCTCCTGCGGGACCTCGCCCGCGAGCGGGAGGCCCAGGAGCCGTGCGATCTCCTCGCCGTCGAGCCCTGGCCCGCACGGGCCCCGGACGACCAGCCGGAGGTCGCCCATCATCAGGCCGATCGCCGACGCGACGCGGTGGGCGGCGGCCACGGCGCGCAGTTCGGAAGGGACCACCAGCAGGCCCAGGTCCAGTTGCCTGAGGACCTCGACCGCGGAACCGTCGGTCCCGCGCGGAAGGTCCACGACCACCACGCCGCCTCGCCTCCGAGCGGCCGCGAGGACGGCGCGCACGGCCTCGGGCGGCACCTCCGAGTCGCCGCGGTCCCAGCTCAGCAGGCGCAGTCCGTGCGGCTCGGGCAGCACCTCCTCCAGGGCCCGGCCCGCCATCCGGCCCCGGGACCCGGCGAACGCGGGCCATCTCAGTCCGTCGATCCGCTCGGCCCCCAACAGGACGTCGAGGCCGCCGCCCAGTGGGTCGGCGTCGACCAGCATCGTCCGCCGACCGGTCCGGGCCGCCCCGATCGCCAGGGCACACGCGAGCGTGCTCGCTCCGGCGCCGCCCCGGCCGCCGATCACCCCGACGGTGAGCGCCGGCCCGTCCACGTCCTCGACCGTGTCGGCGATCCGGTCGACGAGCCAGCCCTCCTCGTCGGGCAGCAGCGCGACGTTCCGGGCACCGACGAGAACGGCTCGCCGCCAGAGGTCCGGATCGGCGGGCTCGCGGCCGACGAGCACCACGTTCTCGCGGTGCGGCAGACCGGCCAGCCGGCCGGCGCAGTCGCCGCCGGCCAGGACCAGGGAGGCCCGCTCCCAGGTGCCGCGGTGGGTGGTCGTGCCGTGGCAGACCTCCGGCAGCGCTCCCGCCGCCGCGCACAATCGCAGCAGATCGTCGAGCAGGTCCTCGTCCTCGGTGGCGATCAAAGGCCCGCCCCGCGTTGTGGCGGCGGCCCGCGCCCAATCGGATGTCTCGGGTCCGGTCATGGCCCCTCCCCCTTCTCCGGTGCTTCTCCAGCGCGCCCCATGGCGCGCTCTCGCATCCGCGGTCATCGCGGAACTCGTGGGGAATCACCGTGCGGCGGCGCGGGAAATCGTGTGGATCTTGGTGAAAAACTGTGGACAACTCACCGGTTGTGGATATCCCGCTCACCTATACCGGTGACTTCCCCAGCGCAGCGCGGCGATTACGCACAGTCACGTGTATGAAGGGGAGAGGACGGGCGCCGAGCGGGGCCCGCGGAAGGCGGAGGAGGCCCGGAGTGACACACGAAACGCGTCCGGACATGCGACGACCCCCGCCGGGGGGGAGAGCGGGGGTCGTCCCCACGGCCGACTCGGGGGGGGAGGAGTCGGACCGGGTTAGACACGGTCGCGAACGATCCGTGACTTCCATGGTGTACCCGAGAGGCTTCTCAGGCAAACCCACACGCCTCAGCTTACGCCGAATGGAGGGCCCCTATGCTCGGCGACGTGGAAAACCACTCCTCTCGCCGAACGGCCGCCTTCTTTGATCTGGACAAGACGGTCATTGCCAAGTCGAGCACGCTCACCTTCGGCAAGTCCTTCTACCAAGGCGGTTTGATCAACCGGCGCGCCGCGCTGCGTACGGCATACATCCAGTTCGTCTTCCTGCTGGGCGGGGCCGACCACGAGCAGATGGAGCGGATGAGGAAGTACCTCTCCGAGCTCTGCCGAGGCTGGAATGTCCACCAGGTCCGCGAGATCGTCGCCGAGACGCTCCACCAACTCATCGACCCGATCATTTACGACGAGGCCGCGTCGCTCATCGAGGAGCACCATGCCGCCGGCCGGGACGTGGTGATCGTCAGCACGTCCGGAGCGGAGGTCGTCGAGCCCATCGGCCGGATGCTCGGGGCGGACCGCGTCGTCGCCACCCGGATGGTCGTCGAGGACGGTGTTTTCACCGGCGAGGTGGAGTACTACGCGTACGGCCCGACGAAGGCCGAAGCCGTCCGGGAGCTCGCCGCGTCGGAGGGATACGACCTCGCGGGCTGCTACGCGTACAGCGACTCGGCGACCGACCTGCCCATGCTGGAGGCCGTCGGCCACCCGCACGCGGTCAATCCGGACCGGGCCCTGCGCCGCGAGGCCACGGCACGGGAATGGCCGGTGCTCACCTTCGACCGTCCCGTCCGGCTCAAGCAGCGTGTCGCCGCGCTGCGCATGCCGTCCCGCCCCGCCCTGGTGACGGCGGCGACGGTAGGCGCCGCACTGGCGGCCGCGGGCCTGTTCTGGCTGGCGAGCCGCCGTCGCACTCCCGGGGCGGGCGCCCGGAATACCCGTCTTTGAAGCTAAAAGTAAAGAAGTGCGCCTCCGCCTTCCGCTTGAGCGGAGAGCGGAGTAAAAAGGAGTCAACGGCCCGCGAGACCAGGGACATCCGAGAGGACGCCCTTCACGCACCACGGCCCCACGGACCGAATGCATGAACGTCGGGCACCCACGCGACGCCGACCCGTCGATTACGGGCCTGTCGCACCAGGCGGAGCAAAGTACCCCCGCCTGATGGACGCATCTCGTGCACGCACTGGTAACCCGGCGAACATGCCAGCGGCGGTACCACTGCAGCACCGGTACCGCCGCAACCCTGTGCGGGCCCGGCAGGCGCGTCCCGCCCGCCGATTGCGCGCCCGAAAGAGTCAGGCCGCGCCGCGTTGCAGGGCCTCGCACACGGCCGTCGACTCCCGCACCCCCAGCTCCGCCGCCCGGCCGCAGTGGGCGATCCAGGCCGCCACCCCCTCGGGCGTACCGGATGCGTAGCCCGCGAGGGCGGCCGTGTAGGCGTCCCGTCCCAGTTCCGCGTGGCCCACCTCCGCCGGGCAGATCGACTTCGGGTCGAGCCCGCTGCCCACCAGCACGACGCGTTCGGCCGCCCGCGCCACCAGCCCGTTGCACGAGCCGAACGGGCGCAGGGCCAGGAGTTCACCGTGCACCACGGCCGCCGTCACCAGGGCGGGCGCCTCGGTCCCCGCGATCAGCAGGGCCGCCAGGCCCTCCAGGCGGCCCGACATCTCGTCCGCGTCGGGCAGCGGAAGGTCGACGAGCGGCTCGTCGACGGACTCGCCCCGCAGCCGCGGCCGGCCCACCGCGTCGTCGGGCTGCGCACCACCCGCGGCCACCAGATGCAGCCGGGCCAGCACCCGCAGCGGCGACTGCCGCCACACGCTCAGCAACTGCCCCGCCTCGGCGGTCAGGCGCAGGGCCGCTCCGACCGTGCGCGGCTCGCCGTCCCCACCGAAGTCGGTGCGGCGGCGCACCTCTTCCAGCGCCCAGTCGGCACCGGAGAGCGCGGCCGACCCGCGGGCGCCCCGGAGGGCCGCCTCGGACGTCACCTCGTTGCTGCGCCGGCGCATCACCCGGTGGCCGTACACGCGGTCCACCGCCTTGCGCACGGACTCCACGGATGCGGCGACGCCCGGCAGGGAACCCAGAGCGGCCAGGGGATCGGCAGTCGTACTCATGAGTACGACACTACGCACTTCCGCCTTACACCCCCCGAAGGAGTGGTCTTCTTCACTCACCGCTCTCACTCCACGCACCTCCGCACCTACTCTTGGTGAACATGAAGATCGCTTTCGTAGGCAAGGGCGGCAGCGGAAAGACCACGCTGTCCTCGTTGTTCATCCGCCGGCTCGCCGCCCACCGGGTCCCGGTCATCGCCGTGGACGCCGATATCAACCAGCACCTGGGGGCCGCGCTCGGGCTGGACGAGACGGAGGCCGCCGCCCTGCCCGCGATGGGCGCGCACCTCCCACTGATCAAGGACTATCTCCGCGGTACCAACCCGCGGATCGCCTCCGCCGACACGATGATCAAGACCACGCCGCCCGGGGAGGGTTCCCGACTGCTCCGCGTCGACGAGGACAACCCGGTCTACGCGGCCTGCGCGCGGACGGTCGCCCTCGACGACGGGGCGTCCGTACGCCTCATGGCCACCGGCCCGTTCACCGAGTCGGACCTGGGCGTCGCCTGCTACCACTCCAAGGTGGGAGCCGTGGAGCTCTGCCTCAACCACCTGGTCGACGGGCCTGGCGAGTACGTCGTGGTGGACATGACGGCGGGCAGCGACTCCTTCGCCTCCGGGATGTTCACCCGCTTCGACATGACGTTCCTGGTGGCGGAACCCACCCGCAAGGGGGTGTCGGTCTACCGTCAGTACAAGGAGTACGCGCGGGACTTCGGGGTCCGCCTGAAGGTGGTCGGGAACAAGGTGCAGGGCCAGGACGACCTGGACTTTCTCCGGGACGAGGTCGGGGACGACCTGCTGACCACTTTCGGCCACTCCGACTGGGTCCGGGCCATGGAGAAGGGCCGGCCACCCCTCTTCGAGCTGCTCGAGGGGGCCAACCACCAGGCGCTGGACACCCTTCACACGGCGGCGGACGCGGCCTACGAGCGGCGGGACTGGCACCGGTACACCCGCCAGATGGTTCACTTCCACCTCAAGAACGCCGAGAGCTGGGGCAACGCGAAGACGGGCGCCGACCTGGCAGCCCAGGTCGACCCCGCCTTCGTGCTCGGGGAGCGGATGTCGGCTACTCCGCAGCCGGCCTGACCAGGACCGGCCTGATCCGCATCGGCTTGTCGTCGTCCTCCTCGTCATCGCCCTGGGAGCTCTCGTACGGCTCGTGCGTCGAGGGCTCCTGCGAGGAGGGGGCGTGCCACGAGGGCAGGTGCGGGGTGGGCTGGTGGGGCGCGGACGACCGCGCGTCACCGAGGTGGGCCCAGCCGCCCCTCGGCGCCTCACCGACCTCCAACCGGCGGAGCTTGGCGAGCACTTCGGGATCCTGGGCGTCCAGCCAGTCGGCGAGCTGTTTGAAGGACACGCAGCGCACGCCCTCCTTGGTGCAGATCCGGGCCATGACGCTCTCGACGGCCTTCATATAGATGCCGCCGTTCCACGACTCGAAGTGATCGCCGATGAACAGGGGGGCGCGGTTGCCGTGGTACGCCCGCTCGAAGCCGGCCAGCAGCCCGTCGCGCATCTGGCGCCCCCAGGCCTCGCGCCGTGAGGGGTCGCCCTTGGTGGTCCCCGACTGGTTCGCCAGGAAGTTGTAGTCCATCGACAGGGTCTCGAAGCCCCGGCCGGGGACGGGGACGTCCTGGAGCGGGAAGTCCCACAGGCCGCCGATCTTCGACGGCCAGACCTGCCGGCCGCCCGCCGAGCTGGCGTCGTAGCGGAAGCCCAACGACCGTGCGGCGGTGATGAGGTTGTGCTGCCCTTCCAGACACGGAGCGCGCCCGCCGACCAGCTCCTTGGTGTAGTCGAAGGGCAGCGGGGGCTCGTTCCTCAGCCCGGCGTTGGTCTTCCAGTTGCGGACGAAGGACAGGGCCTGTCGGATCTCGCTCTTCCACTCCGCCGGCGACCAGGTGCCCACTCCCCTGTCCCGGCCGCAGAAGTGGCCGTTGAAGTGGGTGCCGATCTCGCTGCCGTCCAGCCAGGCCCCCCGGAGCTGCTCCACGGTGTCGCGGACGCCCCGGACGTCGTTGAAGCCGATGTCCGAGGCGCCGGCGGCGTGTTGGGGTGGCTCGTAGAGGGTGCGTTTGTCCTCGGGGAGCATGTAGACGCCGCTGAGGAAGTACGTCATCGACGCGTGGTACTTCTTGCCGACCTTGCGGAAGTGGGAGAACAACCGCTGACTATCCTCGCCCGCGCCGTCCCAGGAGAAGACGACGAACTGGGGGGGCTTCTCGCCGGACGCCATCCGCCGGGGCTTCGGCTGCCGGGGCTGGGGGCCGGTGTCGGCGGTGGAGCCGTCGCCGAGGAGGCGGACCGGCCGCTCGACCGTGTTGGGCCCGGGGGCGGCCTGCGGACCGCTCGGCTCCGGGGGCCCGGTACCGGAGCAGGCCGCGGTCCCGGTCGCCAGCGACAGCGCGGCGAGCGCGCCCAACGTGTATCTCCATGCAGCCGCCATCAGGCACCTCATCTTTCGACCCGCTCGGCCGATCCCTCGGTGGGCGTTCGGACGCCCTGAGCCGCCGTCAACCTCGCATGCACGAACGGCATAGAAAAGTATGACAAGCCGATAAAAGTGCATATTCACCTGATGGGAGGAAGCTCCCCCTTGACTCCTGTCTGCCCCTTCCCTCGGCCTTTACTCAGCATTACGATTCATTTACCGAGAGTTGCCATTGCGCTCCTCTCGCCCAAGCGCTCCCGCCGGCCGCCGACGATGAAGACGGGACCGACATGCACGTTCAGCCGAGACACCCGACCCGGCCCGCCCAGGGGCCCGCCGACGACACTCCGGACCGACCGCGCCGCGCCGCGTGGCAGCGGGACCTGGTCCGTTCCGTCGCTCTGGCCCTGGCCGCCGCGCCGCTCTGCCTGGGGATCGCCCTGGCGGCGGGCGCACCGCCGCGAGCGGGGCTGATCGCGGCGGCCGCCGCCGGTCTCGTGGCAGGCGGCCTGGGGCGGGCGCCCTTCCGGGCGGGTGGCCCGAGCATCGCGCTCGTGGCGGTCACGGCGGAGCTGACCCAGCGGTACGGCTGGCGTGCGACCTGCGCGATCACCGTGCTGGCCGGACTGGTGCACGTCACCCTGGGTGCCCTGCGAGTGGCGCGGGCCGTACCCGTCGTCGCCCCCGGGCTCGTCCACGGCGCACTGGCCGGCCTGGGGCTGACGGTCGCGCTGGGGCAACTGCGGTGCGTCCTGGGCGTGGCGGGCACCGAAGCGTCCACGCTGCGGAATCTGGTGGCGCTGCCCGGGGACATGGCGCACCCATGGCTCAGGGGCGCGCTGGTCGGGACGGCCACGATCGCCGTCCTCCTCGTGTGGCGGAGGCTGCCGGGATGGGCCGGCCGCTGGGCGGGGGCCGTGCCGGCGCCGCTCGCCGCGCTGGCCGTCGTCACCGCGGCGAGCACGGGGCTGCCGCTGCCACGGGTGGAGTTGTCCGGGTGGGAGACGCACGCCCTGCCCGGGCTGCCGTCCGGTTCCGTCCTCACGGTGGCCTCCGCCGTGCTCGGTGTGGCGCTCGCGGCCGGCATGGCGACGCTGGCTCCGGAGGACGGCGGCCGGCAGCCGGAACGTCCGGACCGGGAGCTGATCTGCCATGGAGCGGCCACCGCCGTCTCCGGGCTGCTGGGAGGCCTGCCGGTCGCAGGGGGCATGCTCCGGCCCGGCGGCCCGGCGGGCGGGGGCCGGTCGGCGGTGTCCCGGACCTCGTTGGTGTTGTACGGACTCTGGGTGCCGCTGGGGGCGGTGCTCTTCGCGACCGTTCTGGAACGCATCCCCGTGGCCGCGCTCTCGGCGCTGGTCATGGCGGCCGCTGTGCGGATGGCCTGCCACGCGCACACCCACCGGCCCCGCGACCGCGCGGCCCGGGCCGGCTACCCGGTCGCCTTCGCGGCCGTCGCGTTGTCCGGCGTGGTACCGGGGCTGGTGGTCGCGGCCCTGGTGCCCACCGTCATGGCGGTGCGGAAGTCCGCTCGCACAGGGCGCACGGCGGCGGGAGAGCAGCACGGCCATACCGAAGGAACCGGACGCCGGGACCGGCCCGAACGCCATGACCGGCCCGGCCATCCGGACCTGACGGAACATCAGGACCGGCCGGAACCCTCCCCACGAGCCGGCGGGCGGCCCACCCCGGCTTCCCCGCCCGGTGCGGCGCCTCCCGCCTTCCGGCCGTGGACGCCCTGGCGCCACCACCGCTTCACCCGACCGCTGTCCGGGCCCGGCGGGGGCCCCGGCGGGCGGCAGCTGATCGGCGGGGTGAGCGCGTTCCAACGGGACACCGCGCCGCTGGTCCGCGACGAGCTGGCGCGGCTCGCCCGGGAGGGGCAGAACCCCAGCCAGCTCTTCCTGACCTGCGCCGACTCCCGCCTGGTGACCAGCATGATCACGTCGAGCGGGCCCGGCGACCTCTTCACCGTGCGGAACGTCGGCAACCTCATGCCCCCGCCCGGCACCGACACCTCCTGCGACTCGGTGGCCGCCGCGGTGGAGTACGCCGTCGAGGTGCTGAAGGTCGGGAGCATCACCGTCTGCGGGCATTCCGGCTGCGGAGCGATGCAGGCGCTGCTGGACACCGTGCCGCGTCCACCGGCGGCCCGCCCGGGAGCGGCGGGCGGCTCCGGCACGGCCGCGGGCCCGGAGACTCCGCTCGCCCGCTGGCTGCGGCACGGCCGGCCGAGTCTGGCCCGGATGCAGCGGATCGGGCGGCTCGGACGCGGTGAGGTGGCGCTCGCCGACCGGCCCGTGGCGGACGACATCGAGCGGCTCGCCCTCGTCAACGTGATGCAGCAGCTCGACCACCTGCGGGCGCATTCCTGTGTCGCCCGGCGGGTGGCGGAGGGCACGCTCCACCTCCAGGGCATGTACTTCCATGTGGGCGAGGCCCAGGCATACGTCCTCGACCAGCGGTCACGCACGTTCGCCGCCGTCCGGCCGGAGGTGCTCGATGCCGTCTGACCTCGGACGACCTTCCGCGACCCGAACGGGTACAGGTCTACACCAATCAATCGCCAACACCCCTTGTCAGGGTGTGCCCCGGGCTGGTGAGCTATGCCCGGGACGCAACGAGCCCCCTGGGAAAGGGAGATGTCGTGAGCAACGAAAGCCTGGCCAACCTTCTGAAGGAGGAGCGCCGCTTCGCACCGCCTGCCGCCCTGGCCGCGCAGGCCAACGTCACCGCGGAGGCCTACGAGCAGGCGCGGGCCGACCGGCTGGGCTTCTGGGCCGCGCAGGCACGCCGCCTGAGCTGGCACACCGAGCCGACCCAGACCTTGGACTGGTCGAACCCGCCGTTCGCCAAGTGGTTCGCCGACGGCAAGCTCAACGTGGCGTACAACTGCGTGGACCGCCACGTCGAGAACGGCCTCGGCGACCGGGTGGCCCTGCACTTCGAGGGGGAGCCGGGCGACACCCGCTCGATCACCTACGCCGAGCTGCAGCGCGAGGTCTCGAAGGCCGCCAACGCCCTGACCGAGCTGGGCGTGCAGGCCGGCGACCGGGTCGCCATCTACCTGCCGATGATCCCCGAAGCGGTCGTCTCGATGCTCGCCTGCGCCCGCATCGGCGCCCCGCACTCGCTCGTCTTCGGCGGTTTCTCCGCCGACGCCCTCGCCACCCGTATCGAGGACGCCGACGCCCGCGTCGTCATCACCGCCGACGGCGGCTACCGCCGCGGCAAGCCCTCGGCGCTCAAGCCGGCCGTCGACGAGGCTCTCACCCGCCCGGGCACGGAGAACGTCCGCAGCGTCCTCGTCGTCCGCCGCACCGGCCAGGAGGACGTCGCCTGGACCGAAGGCCGCGACGTCTGGTGGCACGACCTGGTCGAGCGGCAGTCCGACCGGCACACGCCCGAGGCGTTCGACGCCGAGCACCCACTGTTCATCCTCTACACGTCCGGCACCACCGGTAAGCCGAAGGGCATCCTCCACACCACCGGCGGCTACCTCACCCAGATCTCGTACACCCACCACGCGGTCTTCGACCTCAAGCCCGAGTCGGACGTCTTCTGGTGCACCGCGGACGTCGGCTGGGTGACCGGCCACTCGTACATCGTCTACGGCCCGCTCAGCAACGGCGCCACGGAGGTGCTGTACGAGGGCACGCCCGACACCCCGCACCGGGGCCGCTGGTGGGAGATCGTCCAGAAGTACGGCGTCACCATCCTCTACACCGCGCCGACCGCGATCCGCGCCGCCATGAAGTGGGGCGACGACATCCCGGCCAAGTTCGACCTCAGCAGCCTGCGCGTCCTCGGCTCGGTGGGCGAGCCCATCAACCCCGAGGCGTGGGTCTGGTACCGCGAGCACATCGGCGCCGGCACCACGCCCGTCGTCGACACCTGGTGGCAGACCGAGACCGGCGGCATCATGATCAGCCCGCTGCCCGGCGTCACCGAGACCAAGCCCGGCTCGGCGCAGGTGCCCCTCCCCGGCATCGCCGCGACCGTGGTGGACGACGACGCCAACGAGGTGCCGAACGGCTCCGGCGGCTACCTGGTCCTCACCGAGCCGTGGCCGTCGATGCTCCGCACGATCTGGGGCGACGACCAGCGCTACCTCGACACCTACTGGTCCCGCTTCGAGGGCCGCTACTTCGCCGGAGACGGCGCGAAGAAGGACGAGGACGGCGACATCTGGCTGCTCGGCCGGGTGGACGACGTGATGCTGGTGTCCGGGCACAACATCTCCACCACCGAGGTGGAGTCGGCACTCGTCTCGCACCCCAGGGTCGCCGAGGCGGCGGTCGTCGGGGCGACCGACCCCCAGACCACCCAGGCGATCTGCGCCTTCGTGATCCTGCGCGGCGAGGCCGACCTCGGCGAGGAGGAGAGCGCCGCGCTGGTCGAGGAACTGCGGGCGCACGTGGGCAAGCAGCTGGGCCCGATCGCCAAACCCAAGCGGATCCTGCCGGTGGCGGAGCTGCCCAAGACCCGCTCCGGGAAGATCATGCGCCGGCTGCTCCGCGACGTCGCCGAGAACCGCACCCTTGGTGACGTCACCACGCTGACCGACTCCTCGGTCATGGAGCTCATCCAGGCCAAGCTCCCGGCGGCGCCCAGCGAGGACTGACCCCCTGGAAGTCCACGGCGGAAGGGCGCTCGGTGCACACCGGGCGCCCTTCACCTGTTCGGGCTAAAGTAAAGACACATCGCGTAGAAATCTCGACAAGAATCACAGGCGCGCCGGGAAGTCTGGTCGGCACTCGGCACACGTGGCCCCACGTGTGTCCGTCGATCGACCCCAGGAGGTCTCCACCGTGGCCGCGCCCCAGAAGAACCGTTCCGTCTTCCTCGGCCGACTGCCGCTGCCCGAGCGGAACCACCTCGCGGACGCGCTGCGCACCGAGACCGTCGGCGGCATCCTGCTGCTGGCCGCCGCCGTCGCCGCCCTGATCTGGGCGAACACCCCGCTCAAAGACGGCTACGAGTCCATAAGCGGCTTCCACGTGGGACCCGGCGCGCTCGGACTGAACCTCTCCGTCCAGCACTGGGCCGCCGACGGGCTGCTGGCCGTCTTCTTCTTCGTCGCCGGCATCGAGCTCAAACGCGAACTCGTCGCGGGGGAACTCCGCGACCCCAAGGCGGCCATCCTCCCGGTGGTCGCCGCCCTCTGCGGCATGGCGATCCCCGCCGTCGTCTACACCGCGGTCGCGAGCAGCGGCGGCGGCTCCCTCCAGGGCTGGGCCGTCCCCACCGCCACGGACATCGCCTTCGCCCTCGCCGTCCTCGCCGTCATCGGCACGGCACTGCCGTCCGCGCTGCGCGCCTTCCTGCTCACCCTCGCCGTCGTCGACGACCTCTTCGCGATCCTGATCATCGCCGTCTTCTTCACCTCGCAGCTGAACTTCGTCGCCCTCGGCTTCGCGGTGCTCGGCCTCGCGGTCTTCCGGCTGCTGCTGTGGAAGGGCGTGCGCGGCTGGTACGTCTACGTCCCGCTGGCCGTCGTCAACTGGGCGCTGATGTACAACAGCGGGGTCCACGCGACGATCGCCGGTGTCGCCATGGGGCTGATGCTCCGCTGCCACCGGCACGACGACGAGCGGGTCTCCCCGGGGGAGCACATCGAACACCTCGTACGCCCGTTGTCGGCCGGACTCGCCGTACCCCTCTTCGCCCTGTTCTCCGCGGGCGTCTCGCTCTCCGGCGGCGCGCTCTCCGACATCTTCCGCAGGCCCGAGACGCTGGGTGTCGTACTCGGCCTCGTGCTCGGCAAGGCGATCGGGGTCTTCGGCGGCACCTGGCTGGCGGCCCGCTTCACCCGGGCCGAGCTGAACCCGGACTTGAAGTGGCCCGACGTCCTCGCGGTCGCCTCGCTGGCCGGCATCGGCTTCACCGTCTCGCTGCTCATCGGTGAGCTGGCCTTCGGCGACGATCCGGTCCTGGGCGGCGAGATCAAGGCGGCGGTCTTGGTGGGCTCGCTGATCGCCGCGGTCCTCGCGAGCATCCTGCTGAAGCTCCGCGACAACAAATACAAGAAGCTCTGCGCCGAGGAGGACCGGAACGAGGACCAGGACGGCATCCCGGACATCTACGAGCAGGACGACCCGGCGTACCACCTGCGCATGGCGACGATCCTCGAAGCGAAGGCCGCGGAACACCGCCGCCGGGCGGAAGTCGCCTCCGGGCGCACCACCGGCGACGATGGTCCGGCATGATCTGAGTGTCCTCACCACCGCCGAAGGTGGGCGGAACACCCAGGCCGGACCCGGTCCGGGCCGCCGAGGACGCGCAGACGAGGGAGCGACGACGATGAGGGAGCAGCGATGAGCGCAGCCGACGACGGTGCCGAACGCAGCCTCGGCCAGTTGGTGGCGACGGCCACCGCGGAGCTGTCCGCGCTGGTGCACGACGAGATCGCGCTGGCCAAGGCCGAACTGCGGGAGGACGCCAAGCGGGTCGGCGTGGGCGGCGGCGCGATCGCCGCGGCGGGGACCCTGGCGCTCTTCTCGCTGCCGGTGCTGAGCTTCGCAGCGGCGTACGGCATCCACAACCTGGGCCTCGGCCTCGCCTGGTCGTTCCTGATCACGGGCGGTGCGTTCCTGGTGCTGGCGGGTCTGCTGGGGCTGCTGGCCATCAGCAAGCTGAAGAAGATCAGCAAGCCGGAGCGGACCATGGCGTCGGCCAAGGAGACGGCCGCCGTCCTGAGCACGGTCAAGCCGCACCCCCGTCCTCTGACGGACACGCGCCCTGCGGACGCATCTGTGACACGCTCGTCCGTATGACGGTGCCCGATACCTCCGCAGCGCCCGCGTCTCCCGAACCCGCCAAGGCCCCGGACCCGTCCGCGCCGGCGGTCTCCGCCGCGTCGCCGACGGCGGTGGTGCGCCCGGACGGGCCGTGGACGCACCGGGACGTCGCGGCGAACGGGGCGCGGTTCCATATCGCCGAGATGGGCGAGGGGCCGCTGGTACTGCTGCTGCACGGCTTCCCGCAGTTCTGGTGGACGTGGCGGCACCAGCTGCCCGCGCTGGCGGAGGCCGGGTTCCGGGCGGTCGCGATGGACCTGCGCGGTGTGGGCGGCAGCGACCGCACGCCTCGGGGCTACGATCCGGCCAATCTCGCCCTGGACATCACCGGGGTGATCCGCTCGCTCGGCGAGCCGGACGCGGCCCTGGTCGGCCACGACCTCGGCGGCTATCTGGCGTGGACGGCGGCCGTGATGCGGCCGCAGCTGGTGCGGCGGTTGGTGGTGTCGTCGATGCCGCACCCCAGGCGGTGGCGCTCGGCGATGCTCACCGACCCGCAGCAGACGGCAGCCGGGTCGTACGTCTGGGGCTTCCAGCGGCCGTGGATCCCGGAGCGCCGGCTGGTCGCGGACGACGCGACGCTGGTCGGCCGGCTGATCCGGGACTGGTCCGGACCGCGGCAGCCGGAGGACGCGACGGTCGACGTATACCGGCGCGCGATGACGATCCCGTCGACGGCGCACTGCTCGGTCGAGCCGTACCGGTGGATGGTGCGGTCGATGGCGCGGCCGGACGGCATCCAGTTCAACCGGCGGATGAAGCGGCCGGTACGCGTCCCGACGCTGCACGTCCACGGGTCGCTCGATCCGGTGATGCGGACCCGGAGCGCGGCGGGTTCGGGCGAGTACGTGGAGGCTCCCTACCGCTGGCGCCTCTTCGACGGCCTGGGGCACTTCCCGCACGAGGAGGACCCGGACGCGTTCTCGGCGGAGCTGATCGGCTGGCTGAAGGACCCCGAACCGGACCGGTAGGGGCGGACCCGGGCCTGCCGGAACAACGGGCCGAACAATTGGCCGACGATCGGTCATTGCCTCGTGCATAGGCCAATTGCCCGCCGCGTCGGCGATTACCGACCTTCCGCCCCGGGCACAGGACCCGGTATGGGCTGGACGCACGACCATCGCGACCTGACTCAGCAGCGCGGCGCCGATGACGATGCCGCGGTGACTGTGGTGACCGAAGCATCCGAGAGGGTGGAGGGACCGCACGGCGGCTTCCTCCGGCCGGGGGACGGTACGGACCCCCAGCTCGGCATCCCGCGCATCATCCGGCGCCGCGCGCGCTGGGTGTCGGCGCGGCTCCGCCATCCTCGCGGGCGCTGACCGCCGGGCCGGCGCCCGGGACGGCCCGGCCGACCCCGCAGCGCTCACATAGCGCGGGGCTCACGCCCGTAGCGCAGGCCCCCCTTACGCCCCCTTCGCGCCCCCGGAGCACGTCCTCACGCGCCCCGGACCGGGCGCCTCTGGGGGCGCGTGAGGGCGTGCTCAGAGGGCGCACCCCTGGGTGTCGGCTCGTTCCACGGCCGTACGCCCCTCCACGACGTCCTCGTGCACCTCGTCCGCCGTCAGCGCGTACCCGGTGTCCGCGTCGTCGAGCGACTTGGCGAAGACCACGCCGTACACCCGCCCGTCCGGTGTGAGCAGCGGGCCGCCGGAATTGCCCTGCCGCACGGTCGCGTACAGCGAGTAGACGTCACGCCGGACGTAGCCGCGGTGGTAGATGTCGGGGCCGTTGGCGTCCACACGGCTGCGGATACGGGCGGACCGGACGTCGTAGGCGCCGTTCTCCGGGAAGCCCGCGACGATGGCGCTCATCCCACTCTCCGCCTCCGCGCGGGCGAAGCGCAGCTCGGGGGCGCGCAGGTCGGGGACCTGGAGGACGGCGATGTCGCGCTTCCAGTCGTAGAGCACCACCTTGGCGTCGAGGAGCCGGCCGCGCCCGCCGACCTGCACGGTCGGATCCGTCACCCCGCCCACGACGTGGGCGTTGGTCATCACCCGCTGCGGGGCGAAGACGAAGCCGCTGCCCTCCAGCACCTTCCCGCAGCCCGGCGCGTTGCCGACCACCTTCACGACGCTCCGCTGCGCCTCGGCGGCGACGGCGCTGCCCGAGAGCGCGGGGTCGGGGGCCGGCACGGAGGTGATGGGCTCGGTCGAGAAGGGGGCGAAGACCTGTGGGAAGCCGTTCTGGGCGAGGGCCGTGCTGAAGTCCGCGAACCAGGTGTTGGCCTCCGTCGGCACCACCCGGGCCACGCCGAGCAGCACCTTCGACGTGCGGACCTGTTTGCCGAGCGTCGGCAGCGACGTACCCGCCAGGGCGGAGCCGATCACCCAGGCGACCAGCAGCATGGCCACCACGTTGACCAGCGCGCCGCCCGTCGCGTCCAGGGCGCGGGCCGGGGACCACGTGATGTGGCGGCGCAGCCGGTTCCCCAGGTGGGTGGTGGCGGCCTGGCCCACCGAGGCGCAGACGATCACGATGACCACCGCCGCGACGGCCGCCGGGGTGCCCGGCGTGCGGTCCCCGGTCGCGTTGTCCCAGATCACGGGCAGCGCGTAGAGGGCGGCCAGCCCGCCGCCGAGGAAACCGATCACCGAGAGCACGCCGACCACGAACCCCTGGCGGTAGCCGATGACCGCGAACCAGGCGGCGGCCAGCAGCAGCACGATGTCCAGAACGTTCACCGAAGGGTGCCTCGCATTGCGGTTGTCGACGGTGGTGACGCGGCGGGGTGTGAGGTGCGGGTGTGACGGGGCGCGTGTGACGGTACGGACTGTGCCGCCGATGTGGTCAGGCGGTCCGGTCCAGCAGCACCTCCCGGCCGGCGTCCCAGGGCCGCTCCCAGCCCGCGTAGTGCAGGATGCGGTCGATCACCCCGGCGGTGAAGCCCCAGACCGTCGCCGAGCCCACGTGGAAGACGGGGCCCCGGTGACCGCTGGGGTGGACGGCGGTCGCCCGGTTCGCCGGGTCGGTGAGCTCGGCGACGGGGACGGTGAAGACGCGGGCCGTCTCCGCGGAGTCGACCGGCCCGACCGGGCTGGGCTCGCGCCACCAGCCGAGGACCGGGGTCACGACGAAGCCGCTCACGGGAATGTAGAGGTCCGGCAGCACACCGAAGACCTGGACGCCCGAGGGGTCGAGGCCGGTCTCCTCCTCGGCCTCGCGCAGCGCCGCGCGGACCAGGCCGCCGTCGGCCGGCTCACCGTCCTCCGGGTCCAGGGCGCCTCCGGGGAACGACGCCTGGCCGGCGTGCGAGCGCAGGGTGCCGGACCGTTCGAGGAGCAGCAGCTCGGGGCCGTCCTGTCCTTCGCCGAAGAGGACGAGCACCGCGGAGAGGCGCCCTCCGGTCTCCGGCGGCAGGAAGCGGCTCAGCTGGTGCGGCTCGACGGTCGTCAGGAAGCGCGCCACCGGTTCCAGCCACTCGGGCAGCCCCTCGGCGGTCACGGTGATCTCACGGCTGTCGCGGCCGTACGTGCTCCTCATGCGCTTCCCCAATGTTCCCGACGATCTTCCCGGCGGCTGCCGGGCGTTCCCTGGTCTTCTGGCGGAATCCGCGCCGTGCCTCCGCGCGGCGGCTCCCTCACTCGGCTCCCAGCGGGGGCGCGGGCGGGCCCGGAAAGTCCGGCGGAGGCTTCAGGCGCTGGCCCGGCAGGCCGCCCTTCTCGTACTTGAGCAGCTTCCGCGCCTTCTCCGGGTCGGTCTCGCCCTCGCCGTACGCGGGACAGAGCGGGGCGATCGGGCAGGCACCGCAGGCGGGCTTGCGGGAGTGACAGATGCGGCGGCCGTGGAAGATGACACGGTGCGAGAGCATCGTCCAGTCGCTCTTCGGGAAGAGCGCGCAGACCTCGGCCTCGATCTTCTCCGGGTCGGTCTCCGCCGTCCACCGCCAGCGCCGGACGAGCCGCTGGAAGTGCGTGTCGACCGTTATGCCGGGAACACCGAAGGCGTTGCCCAGGACGACGTTGGCCGTCTTGCGCCCGACGCCGGGGAGCGTGACCAGGTCCTGGAGCCGGCCGGGCACCTCACCGCCGAAGTCGTCACGGAGGGCGGCGGAGAGCCCGAGCAGGGACCGGGCCTTGGCGCGGAAGAAGCCCGTCGGGCGGATCAGCTGCTCCAGCCGCTCCGGGTCGGCCGCCGCCATGTCCTCGGGCGTGGGGTACGCCTCGAAGAGGGCCGGGGTGGTCTGGTTGACGCGCAGGTCGGTGGTCTGGGCGGAGAGGACCGTGGCCACGAGGAGCTGGAACGGGTTCTCGAAGTCCAGCTCGGGGTGGGCGTAGGGGTACACCTCGGCGAGCTCGCGGTTGATCCGCCGGGCGCGCCGGACGAGCGCGGCCCGCGACTCGGCGGGGGCGCCGCTGCCACTCGCGGCCGGCGTCGCGCTCTTCTTGGTGACCACGGCCTTCTTGCCGGCCACGGTCTTCTTCGCCGCCGCCTCCTCGGGGGCAGCCTTCTTGGCGGCAGTCGTCTTCTTCGCCGTGGCCTTCTTCGCCGCCGTTCTCCCTGCGGCGGCGCTCCGGCCGACGGCGCCCGTCTTCGGGGCTGCCTTCACGGCCGAGCCGGCGCCGTCGGCCGGCCGCACCCCCCGTTCGGCCGACGGCGCCGCCTTCGCCTTCCCGCCCGCCGTCCGGCCGCTCTCTCCACGGGCCTGCGATTTGGTGGTATCTGCGTCTTTTGCGGTTTTCGCCGCGGGCTGTTCGCCCACAGCGGAATCGCGGGTCGAGGTCACCCTCCCGGCCCCCTTGCCCTGTGCTCTCACCGGCGTATTGGACACCCAGCCAGACTAAAGCCCGGCACTGACATCCGCCTCGAGCGCGGGAAAAGCACAGCCCAATCGGACCCCTGCCGTAGGGCTTCCGTCGACGATGCGCCACACTTGTGTTTGATCACACAGTTTTACCGACGGGCATCATGGGGACCACGGTCCTCTGTGCATGTCGACAAGGAGAGAACTCGTGGACGACGTTCTGCGGCGCGCCCCGCTCTTCGCGGCGCTCGATGACGAGCAGGCCGCTGAGCTGCGCGCCTCCATGGGCGAGGTCACTCTCGCGAGGGGCGACGCCCTGTTCCACGAAGGCGACCCGGGCGACCGCCTCTACGTGGTGACCGAGGGCAAGGTGAAGCTTCACCGCACCTCCCCCGACGGCCGCGAGAACATGCTCGCCGTCCTGGGGCCCGGCGAGCTGATCGGCGAACTGTCCCTCTTCGACCCCGGGCCGCGTACCGCCACCGCGACCGCGCTCACCGAGGTCAAGCTCCTCGGCCTGGGTCACGGCGACCTCCAGCCGTGGCTGAACGCCCGCCCGGAGGTGGCCACCGCCCTGCTGCGCGCCGTCGCGCGCCGGCTGCGCCGCACCAACGACTCCATGTCGGACCTCGTCTTCTCGGACGTCCCCGGCCGTGTCGCCAAGGCGCTGCTGGACCTGTCGCGCCGCTTCGGCGTGCAGTCCGAGGAGGGCATCCACGTGGTGCACGACCTCACCCAGGAAGAGCTGGCCCAGCTCGTGGGCGCCTCCCGGGAGACGGTCAACAAGGCCCTCGCCGACTTCGCCGGGCGCGGCTGGCTGCGTCTGGAGGCGCGCGCCGTGATCCTCCTGGACGTCGAGCGGCTGGCCAAGCGCTCGCGCTGACCCCGCGGGCGCCGAGCCGCGCCCGCCCGTAGGAGGGTCCCGCTCCGGCGGGGCCCTCCTACGGCGTGCTCCGGCTTCCGGGCGGTGGAAGGGCCGTCGTGCCCGAGGAGCCACCGTGCCCGAGGAGCCGCCGCGCCCGCCGGACCGGTTAGATCAGCCCGTGCTCGCTCAGATAGTCCAGCTGCGCCCTGACCGACAGCTCCGCCGCCGGCCACACCGCGCGGTCCACGTCCGCGTACACGTGCGCCACCACCTCGGCCGGAGTCCGGTGCCCCGCCTCGACGGCGGTCTCCACCTGGGCGAGGCGCTTGGCCCGGTGGGCCAGGTAGAACTCCAGGGCGCCGCGCGCGTCCTCCAGGACGGGGCCGTGGGCGGGCAGGACCGTCCGTACGTCCTCCTCGACGACGAGCGACCGCAGCCGGCGCAGTGAGTCGAGGTAGTCGCCGAGCCGCCCGTCCGGGTGGGCGACGACGGTGGTGCCCCGGCCGAGGACGGTGTCCCCGGTGATCACGGCCCGGTCCGCGGGCAGGTGGAAGCAGACGGAGTCCGCCGTGTGGCCGGGCGCGGGGACGACCCGCAGTTCCAGGCCGCCGACGGTGATGACGTCGCCCGCGGCGAGCCCGTCGTCGCCCACGCGCAGGGCCGGGTCCACCGCCCGCACCGGCGCGCCCGTCAGCTCGGCGAAGCGCTCGGCGCCGCCGGAGTGGTCCAGGTGGCCGTGGGTGAGCAGGGCCAGGACGATCCGCCGGCCCGATTCCTCGGCCGCGGCGATGACGGCCCGCAGGTGGGACTCGTCCAGCGGGCCGGGGTCGACGACCACCGCCTCGTCGGACCCGGGCTCGGCCAGCAGCCAGGTGTTGGTGCCGTCGAGCGTCATCGCGGACGGGTTGGGCGCGAGGACGCAGGTCGCGCGCGGGGTGGCGGAACCGGCCGGGCTGCCCGCCCGGGGGCGCCCCGGCGGTTCGGCGGGTACGGCTGCGTACGTCATGCGTCGGCTCCCGGAGTCGCGGTCGCTGGAGTGTGCGGAGGGCCCGGAGGGCGGGACGAGAGGTGCTTGGTGAACTCCTCGTGCCCGGGCCAGCTCAGCACGATCTCTTCCCCGACGAGCCGGGCCCGTGCGAGCACCGGGGTGAGATCCCGCTCACCCGCCGCCGCCAGCACCGCGGACACGTCCTCGTACGGCAGCAGCGCGCGCAGCGTGGAGACGGTGGGCGGCATCATCAGCAGCTCACCGCGGTCATACCCGGTGACGGCCTCGAAGGGGCGGATCCAGACGGCCCGGTCGGCC
The DNA here is from genome assembly GCF_044333095.1 of Streptomyces sp. NPDC021100. Taxonomy (NCBI): domain Bacteria; kingdom Bacillati; phylum Actinomycetota; class Actinomycetes; order Kitasatosporales; family Streptomycetaceae; genus Streptomyces; species Streptomyces sp. NPDC021100. Next base: position 538,196 of record NZ_JBIRQH010000003.1, on the reverse strand, counting down.
TCGGTGGAGACGCCGGCGGTGCGCTGGCCGTCGGGCAGGGCTGCCACGAAGAACCAGGTGTCGTACCGCCGGGGTTCGAACTCCGGGGTGATCCAGCGGGCCCAGCCGCCCAGCAGGTCGCTGCGGAGCAGCAGTCCGCGGCGTTCCAGGAAGTCGCCGAACGACAGCTCGTGGCCGGCGAGCGCGGCACGGTCGGCCTCCCACTCCGCGCCGGTGGTGTCCGCGACGACCGTGGCCGGGTCCGGGCCGGCGAGCAGCACGCCCGCCTCCTCGAAGGTCTCGCGGACGGCCGCGCAGACGACGGCCTGTGCCACCTCCGGTTCGACACCGAGCCGGGCGGCCCACTCCTGCGGCGAGGGGCCGGCCCAGGGCACGTCGCGTTCGTCGCGGGGATCGACGGCACCGCCCGGATACGCGTACGCGCCGCCGGCGAAGGCCATGGAGGTCCGTCTGCGCAGCATGTGCACGGCCGGCGCGCCATCGGTGTCCGTCCGCAGCAGCAGGACGGTGGAGGCGCGCCGGGGCGGTACGGGTTCGAGCTCGCCGTGCGCGAGCCGCCGGATCCGGTCGGGCCACTCGGGCGGGTACCACTGGCCGTTCTCGCGACCGCTCGCGCGGTCGTCCGCTCCGTCGCCGCCCGTCCGGCCGTTCGTCGTCACCATGGCCGGATGCTATGCGCTGGTGCGCGGATGTTCGAGGGGGCGCGAAAGGCCCGGGACGCCCGGCGCCACGGACCTCCACGCCCGGAACTCGTCACGGCGCGGCGGGACTCGGCCGGACCTCACCGCGCACCGTCACCGGTCCCGGCCCGGCGACGGAGGGTCCGACCGCCCTGGAGACGAACCGGACGTCAGTCCGCGATCTCCACCTGGAGCTCGACCTCGACCGGCGCGTCCAGCGGCAGCACCGCGACGCCCACCGCGGAACGCGCGTGCACGCCCTTGTCGCCGAGGACTTCGCCCAGCAGCTCGCTGGCACCGTTCAGCACGCCGGGCTGGCCGGTGAAGTCGGGCGCGGAGGCGACGAAGCCCACCACCTTCACCACCCGGACGATCCGGTCCAGATCGCCGACGACCGACTTCACGGCGGCCAGGGCGTTCAGCGCGCAGACGCCCGCCAGCTCCTTGGCCTGCTCGGGGCTGACCTCCGCGCCGACCTTGCCCGTGACGGGAATGGACCCCTTGACCATGGGCAGTTGGCCCGCGGTGAAGACGTACGCGCCGCTGCGCACGGCCGGCTGGTAGGCGGCCAGCGGAGGGACGACGTCCGGCAGGGTCAGCCCGAGCTCCGCGAGCCTGTCCTCGACGGCACTCACGCCTTTTCCCGCTTCAGGTAGGCCACGAGCTGCTCGGGGTTGTTCGGCCCGGGAACGACCTGGACGAGCTCCCAGCCGTCCTCGCCCCAGGTGTCCAGAATCTGCTTGGTCGCGTGCACCAGAAGCGGCACCGTCGCGTATTCCCACTTGGTCATGGCCCGACTGTAATGCCTCACACTGACAGCCTCGTGCGTAGCCCGCGCGGCGACTGGTTAGGCTCCGCACCATGAGCAGGCTCCATGTCGTCAGTGGCAAGGGCGGTACCGGCAAGACCACCGTCGCCGCCGCTCTCGCCCTCGCCCTCGCGGCCGAGGGAAAACGCGCACTGCTGGTCGAGGTCGAGGGCCGGCAGGGCATCGCCCAGCTCTTCGAGACGGAGGCGCTCCCCTACGAGGAACGCAAGATCGCGGTCGCTCCCGGTGGCGGCGAGGTGTACGCGCTGGCCATCGACGCCGAGCGCGCCCTCCTCGACTACCTCCACATGTTCTACAAACTCGGCGGCGCCGGGCGGGCCCTGAAGAAGCTCGGCGCGATCGACTTCGCGACGACCATCGCCCCGGGGCTGCGGGACGTCCTGCTGACCGGCAAGGCGTGCGAGGCCGTGCGCCGGAAGGACCGCGCGGGCCGCTTCGTCTACGACCACGTCGTGATGGACGCCCCGCCGACCGGCCGCATCACCCGCTTCCTCAACGTCAACGACGAGGTGGCGGGCCTGGCCCGGATCGGTCCGATCCACAACCAGGCGCAGGCCGTGATGCGCGTCCTCAAGTCACCCCAGACGGCGGTGCACCTGGTGACGCTGCTGGAGGAGATGCCGGTCCAGGAGACGGTGGACGGGGTGGCGGAACTGCGCGCCGCCGGGCTGCCGGTCGGGGGCGTGGTCATCAACATGGTGCGCCCCGAGGTCCTCGACGAGGCCGCCGTCGAGGAGGCCGCGAACGGCCGGCGCGACGCCGTCGCCGCGGCCCTCGCCGAGGCCCTGGCCCGGACGTCGTCCGGCGGCGGGAGCCGGGCGGGTGCGGCGGGCGCCCTGGTCGGGCCGCTGCTCGACGAGGCGCGCGAGCACACCGGACGGCTGGCGCTGGAACGCCTCGGCCGCTCCCGGCTGGCGGAACTGTCCCTTCCCATCAGTGAATTGCGGCTGCTGGGCGACGGCGTGGACCTGGCCGGCCTGTACCGCATGGCGCGTGCGCTGCGGGAACAGGACATCGTCCGGCGGGAGGGTGCGGTGCGGCGGACCACCGCGTCACACGACGTCACGTCACACGACGTCGCCTCGCACGACGACACGAGCCGAACGACCGAGGGGGCCCAGTGAGCCTGGACAGGACGACAGCGCTCGACATCGACCCCATCCTGGACGACCGCCGCACCCGGATCGTGGTCTGCTGCGGCTCGGGCGGGGTCGGCAAGACGACGACCGCCGCCGCGCTGGGTCTGCGGGCGGCGGAGCGCGGCCGGCGGGTGGTCGTGCTCACCATCGACCCGGCGCGCCGGCTCGCGCAGTCGATGGGGATCGAGGAGCTGGACAACGTGCCGCGCCGGGTGCCCGGCGTCGACGCGGCCGCCGGCGGCGAACTGCACGCCATGATGCTGGACATGAAGCGGACCTTCGACGAGATCGTCGAGGCGCACGCCGACAAGGAGCGCGCCCGGGCGATCCTGGAGAACCCCTTCTACCAGTCGCTGTCGGCCGGCTTCGCCGGAACGCAGGAGTACATGGCCATGGAGAAGCTCGGCCAGCTCCGCTCCCGCGACGAGTGGGACCTGATCGTCGTCGACACTCCGCCGAGCCGTTCGGCGCTGGACTTCCTGGACGCGCCGAGCCGGCTGGGGTCGTTCCTGGACGGCAAGCTCATCAAGCTGCTGATGGCCCCGGCGAAGCTCGGCGGGCGGGCCGGGATGAAGTTCCTGGGTGTCGGGATGTCCGTGATGAGCGGGCCCCTGAACAAACTGATGGGCGCCCAACTGCTGCGTGACGTACAGACCTTCGTGGCGGCGATGGACACCATGTTCGGCGGATTCCGTACCCGTGCCGATGCCACGTACCGCCTGCTCCAGGCCCCGGGGACGGCGTTCCTCGTCGTCGCCGCCCCCGAGCGGGACGCACTGCGGGAGGCCGCCTACTTCGTCCAGCGACTGGCCGCCGAGCGAATGCCGCTGGCAGGGCTGGTGCTGAACCGGGTGCACGGCAGCGGTGCCGCGCGGCTCTCCGCCGAGCGGGCGCTCGCGGCGGCCGAGGCCCTGGCCGACGAGACCGGCGGACCGGACGAGCCCGTGCGGTCCCCGGCGCACGCGGGTGGCACCGCGACGGCGGATTACACAGAAAATCTTGCCGGTTCCGGCATTGTGGATCGTGGCAGCGGGCAAGCTGGGACACGTACCGCTGACGACCCTGGCACCGTCACTCCCCTCGACACATCCTCTCCCGAGAGCGGCTTCCCCCAGCCCGTGTCACCCGGAGTGCCCACGGTGTCGGCAGACTCCGCGGCACCGTCAGGAACAGCAGCTCCGGCAGCGCCGGCACCATCGGGATCCGTATCCGCGCCGTCGTCTTCGTCACCGGTGTCGTCCATGTCATCGACGTCACCGAGGTCGTCGACGTCATCGAGCGCGGACGCGGATTCCGTCGGTGCCGCGCGAGCGGGTTCCGACGCGGAGTCGGTCGTCGCGGAATCCGTCATAGCGGAAACCATGGGTCCGGCCGGAGGAAGCACCACGCTCTCCACCGAGAAGCTCGCCGCCGGGCTTCTGCGTCTGCACGCGGAGCGCATGCGGGTGCTCACGCGCGAGCGGCGCACCCGGGACCGTTTCACCGCGCTACACCCGGACGTTCCGGTGGCCGAGGTGCCGGCGCTCCCCGGCGATGTGCACGACCTGTCCGGACTGCGGGCCATCGGTGACCGGCTGGCCGGCCAGCCGGTCCCGGCCGACGGGCCGGGCGGGGCGGCCGAGGGCGCGGTGCCGTCCCAGCAGGGGGCGGACCGGGCGGAGTAGCCGCGGCCGCGAGCCGTAGTGCCGCGGGCCGCAGCGTCCTGAGCCGTAGCGCGCGTAACAGTGGAAGGACCGGGTCCGGTCCGACGAGGCCCGGGCCGGGCGGCGTGGTGGAACGGAGCGGCCGGAGGGGCCATAGGGAGCAGCAGGCCCTGACGCCGGCCCGCGTCAGCCCGGCCGGTCTACCCGGCCGCAGCGTACGCGTCGTACTCCTCCTCGCCCAGCGGCAGGAGGCCGGCGCCGCGCTCGTACTCGGTGCGGGCGGTCTCCAGCAGCCTGCGCCAGGACGTGACCGTCGGCCTGCGGCGCAGCAGTGCCCGCCGCTCGCGCTCGGTCATCCCGCCCCAGACGCCGAACTCGACGCGATTGTCGAGCGCGTCGGCCAGGCACTCGGTGCGGACCGGACACCCGGTGCAGACCGCCTTGGCCCTGTTCTGCGCTGCGCCCTGAACGAACAGTTCATCCGGATCGGTAGTGCGGCAGGCGGCCTGCGCACTCCAGTCGGTTACCCAGCCCATGCTGGCGCCGTCCTCTCCCGAATTGAGGCTCCCCCACGGCGGCAGCGGCATATTCACCGTTGCCAGTTGAGGACGTTACGGAAGCAGGACAGGGGGCAACACCCCCTTCGGGCCCAATCTTGAATGGCCCGAACGGACTATGCGTACGCGGCAGATCACCCAACGGAGTGACCTGACGACATCAAAGACTTTCCTGTGCAGACAGGGACACTTCACCCTTCTCGCACTGGACACCCAGTGACACACGCGGCAATACGGACACACCTCATCACCTACAGGAGTGAAGGCACGGGTGATGCTGAAGAAGCCGCAGTGGCTGGCGTAAAACAGCGTAGGCGAACACACGGGCGTCTGTCCGCCGAATGAGAACGTAGGCTTTCCTTCATGGCTATGAAGCGCTCGGGCGGGGGGGCCTCTTCAGGGGCCCAGCAGGCCGCCAAGTTCCTCGGCGTCAGCGTCCTCTCCGGAGTTCTGCTGGCCGGTCTGGCCCTGCCGGCCGTCGGCGCGTTCGGCCTGGCGGCCAAGGGGACGGTGGAGGGGTTCGACGAACTTCCCGCCAACCTCAAGACGCCCCCGCTCAGCCAGCGCACGATCATCCTCGACTCCGAAGGCGGGGAGATAGCCAAGGTCTACTCCCGCGACCGCACGGTCGTCCCGCTGAGCCGGATCTCCCCGTACATGCAGAAGGCGATCGTCGCCATCGAGGACGCGCGCTTCTACGAGCACGGCGCGGTCGACCTCAAGGGCGTGCTCCGCGCCGTCAATCGCAACGCCCAGAGCGGCGGCGTCTCCGAGGGCGCGTCCACGCTCACCCAGCAGTACGTCAAGAACGTCTTCATCGAGGAGGCCGGCGACGATCCGGAGAAGGTCGCCGTCGCCACGCAGCAGACCATCGGCCGCAAGGTCAAGGAGCTGAAGTACGCCATCCAGGTGGAGAAGGAGCTGGGCAAGCAGCGCATCCTCGCCAACTACCTGAACATCACCTTCTTCGGGCAGCAGGCGTACGGCGTGGAGGCCGCCTCCCAGCGCTACTTCAGCAAGCACGCCAAGGACCTCACCCTCGGGGAGTCCGCGCTGCTCGCCGGGATCGTCCAGTCGCCCAGCCGCTTCGACCCGGTCAACGCGCCCAAGGAGGCCGTCAAGCGGCGGAACCTGGTCCTCCAGCGGATGGCGGACCTGAAGAACATCACCCCCGCGCAGCTGGCCGCCGAGAAGGCGAAGCCGATCAAGCTCAACGTCAGCCGACCCAAGAGCGGCTGCATCACCGCCGTCAACGGCGCCGGCTTCTTCTGCGACTACGTCCGGCAGACCTTCCTCCAGGACCCCGCCTTCGGCAAGACGAAGGAAGCCCGCGCCAAGCGGTGGAACGAGGGCGGGATGACGATCCGCACCACCCTCGACCCGCAGACGCAGAAGTCGGTGCAGAAGTCGATCACCGACCACGTCTACCAGGGCGACCAGGTGGCCACCGCGATCTCCATCGTGGAGCCGGGGACGGGCAAGGTGCTGGGCATGGGCCAGTCGAAGCCGTACGGCTTCGGCAAGAACCAGACCCAGATCAACCTGTCGGCCAACCACGACATGGGCGGCTCGACCTACGGCTTCCAGCCCGGCTCCACCTTCAAGCCCATCATCGCGGCGGCGGCGCTGGAGGAGGGCAAGTCGGCGAACCAGGTGTACCCCTCGCCGTACAGCATGTCGTACCCGTCCGAGATCGAGGGCTGCAAGAGCACCTGGAAGAACGGCGGGGACACGGTCAGCAACGAGAACCGGAGCGAGGTCGGTCCGTACGGGATGGCCGAGGCGACCGCCAAGTCCGTCAACACCTACTTCATCCAGCTGCTGGAGGACGTCGGCCTCTGCCCCGCGGTGAAGATGGCGGACAAGCTGGGCCTCACGCTCACCCCGAAGAACCAGGTCCCCTCGATGGCCATCGGTGGTTCCCAGGGCATGGCCCCGCTGAACATGGCCGCCGCCTACGCGGCCTTCGCCAACCGGGGCACATACTGCACCCCCGTCGTCATCACCTCCGCCCTGGGCCCGAACGGCAAGCCGCTGAACATCCCCAAGGCGCAGTGCTCGCGCGCCATGTCCGAGCAGACGGCCGAGACGATCAGCACCCTGCTCAAGGGCGTCGTCGAGGACGGCACGGGCAAGGAGGCGGGCCTCAGCGGCCGCGACAGCGCGGGCAAGACGGGTACGACGGACGGCCGGAAGGCGGCCTGGTTCGTCGGCTACACCCCGAACATGGCCGGTGCCGTCTGGGTCGGCGGCGCGGGCGACGAGGTGCAGATGGAGGACATCACCATCGGCGGCGTCTACCACGCCCAGGTCTACGGCGGTGACACCCCCGGCCCGATCTGGCGCGACGCCATGAGCGGCGCCCTGGAGAACAGGTCCGCCCCCACCTTCGACATGGTGCCCGGCATCGACACCGGGGACTCCGACAAGGGGGACAAGAAGGGGAAGGGCAAGAAGGGCGGCGGCTCGGGCCGGCAGGGCAACAAGCCCGGCAAGAACGGGAAGAACGGAAAGCCCGACGGGAACGACAAGCCGGGCCGGGGGCACTGAGGCGCGAGGGATAAGAGGGAGGGGCTTGCCGGACCGTTCGCGGTCCGGCAAGCCCCTCCCTCTTATTTATGCGGTCCTGTCGTCGGCGCCCTAGGAGAGCTGCCGCTTGACCTCGGCGGAGACCCGGCCGCCCTCGGCGCGGTTGCCGACCTTGGGCTTGACGATCTTCATTACGGCGCCCATGGCCTTCGGCCCCTCGGCCCCGCCGCTCTTGGCCTCCGCCACGGCCTCGGCGACGAGCGCGGTGAGCTCCTCGTCCGACAGCTGCTGCGGCAGGTATCCGGCGAGCACCTCGCCCTCCGCCCGCTCCCGCTCGGCGGAGTCGGCCCGGCCGCCCTTCGCGAACGCGTCCGCGGCCTCGCGGCGCTTCTTCGCCTCGCGCGTGATCACCTTCAGGACCTCGTCGTCGGAGAGCTCACGGGCCTGCTTGCCCGCGGTCTCCTCGTAACCGATCGCGGAGAGGGTGAGACGGAGAGTGGCGGAGCGCAGCTCGTCGCGCGCCTTGATGGCGGCCGTGAGGTCGTCCTGGAGCTTTGCCTTGAGCGTGGTCATGCCGCAATCTTCGCATCCCGCCCCCGCCCGTGCCCCGCATTAACGACGGCATCCGCCTCCGCGGCCGCTCGCGTCCCACAACTCCCCTTGGCCACCCGGCCCGTGGCACGGCCGCACCCTGCCGTCTGCGACCATGGCCGTATGCGCGCGCGATACGCAGTACCCCTGGGAATCACAGCAGTCGGCGCGGCGGGCATCGCCTACGCCGCCGGCTTCGAAGTCCGCTCCTTCCGGCTCCGGCGGGTGACCGTGCCGGTCCTGCCGCCCGGGATGCGGCCGCTGCGGGTGCTGCAGGTCTCGGACATCCACATGGTGAGCGGGCAGCGCAAGAAGCAGCGCTGGCTGCAGTCCCTCGCCGGCCTGCGCCCCGACTTCGTGATCAACACCGGTGACAACCTCTCCGACCCGGAGGGCGTCCCCGAGACCCTGAACGCGCTCGGTCCGCTGATGCAGTTCCCCGGCGCCTACGTCTTCGGCTCGAACGACTACTACGGGCCCAAGCTGCGGAACCCGGCCCGCTACCTCTTCGAGAAGGCCAGCGGACGGCACGGCCTCAACGGCAACGCACCGGCCGTCGGCGTGATCCACAACCCCTGGGAGGGGCTGCGGGACGCCTTCGACAAGGCCGGCTGGGTCAACCTCACCAACACCCGGGGCCACCTGAAGATCGGCAGCAATGAGATCGCGCTCACCGGGCTCGACGACCCGCACATCAAGCGCGACCGGTACGACGCCGTCCAGGGCGGCCCGGTCCAGGACGCCGACTTCTCCCTCGGCGTCGTCCACGCCCCCTACCTGCGGGTCCTCGATGCCTTCACGGCCGACGGCTATCCCCTGATCCTCGCCGGCCACACCCACGGCGGGCAGCTCTGCATCCCCTTCTACGGGGCGCTGGTCACCAACTGCGACATCGACACCGACCGGGTCAAGGGCCTCTCCACCCACCGCGCCGGCGGCCACCGCTCGTACCTCCACGTCTCGGCCGGCTGCGGCACCAACCGCTACACCCCCGTCCGCTTCGCCTGCCCCCCCGAGGCCACCCTCCTCACCCTCACCCCACGCGACGCCTGACCCGCACCCCCGCCGAAGCCCCGCCGGGCCGCCCTCACACAACGAGGGCGGCCCCTTCCGCTCCCCCCACCTGCACCTCCCCGAGAACCGGATTTCGCCTCCCGGCTCCAGTCCGCTAAAGTAGAGCTCGTTGCAGCGGGGTGTAGCGCAGCTTGGCAGCGCGCTTCGTTCGGGACGAAGAGGTCGTGGGTTCAAATCCCGCCACCCCGACTTGGTTGCACAGGCCGGAGCCCTGATCCACAGAGTGGATCGGGGCTCCGGCTTTTTGGTGTGGTCGGTTGGGTGGCCACTGGGGTGCAGCGGGGCGCGTTGTGATGCGGGTCACGGGGTGGTCGGCTTTGTGGGGGGGGCGGGTCGGCGGAGGGGGGCGGCCGGGGCATCAACCCGTGGGTTGAGATGGTTCTCCACCCGGATTCCAACCGGTGGTCAACCCGGGGGCCGACGATCGGGAGGGCCGTTCGCAGCAGTCTTGGAGTTGTGAACACCACCGATTACATCGTCAACGGCATCCTCGTCCTGATCGTCCTGCGCCAGGTGCGCGGCGGACGGCTCGACCTGTCCAACCTGGTGCTGCCGGTCGTGCTGGTCGGCGCCACCGCCGCGTACTACCTGCGGGACGTGCCGACGGCCGGGAACGACCTCGTGCTGGAGCTGGTGCTGGCCGGCGCGGGGGCCGTGCTGGGGGTGCTCTGCGGGATCACGACGCGGCTCTGGCGCCGGAATGACGGGGTGTACGCCAAGGCGGGGGTCGCCGCCGCCGCGTTCTGGGTCTTCGGGATGGCGTTCCGGATGGGCTTCGTCTTCGCCGCCGACCATGGCGCGGGTGACGCCATAGCCGACTTCAGCCGGGCGCACGAGATCACCTCGTCCCAGGCGTGGGTGGCGGCCTTCGTCCTGATGGCGCTGTCCGAGGCGGTGGCCCGTCTGGTGGCGATCCGGTACCGGGGCTACCGGATGTCCTCCTCCCCCGCGATCCCCTCGGTGTCGGTGTGATCGCCGCACGTCAGAGGCCGGGCTCGCGTTTCGCGGGTCCGGCCGCGCCTATGCTGTCCGACATGAGTTCGACGCCGCCCGGCGGTCGTGCGGGGGACAGTCCGAGGGTCGCGGAGGCACGGTCGCGCGCGACCCTGCGCGCTCTGCGTCAGGGCACACGGATGCACCTGGCGCTCTGGGTGATCATGGTTTCCACCGCGCTGTCCGCCGTCCAGAGCCGCCCTCGTCCGGGCGTCGCCGGCGAACGCCTCGTCGTCAGCTTGGCGTTGACCGTGTGCGTACTGTCGCTGGCCTTCGCGGCACTGATCCGCCGCAGGCCGCCCGAGGCGGTCACCGTCGCGCTGTCGCTGGTCCTTGGGGGTGGCGGCAACGTCCTGGCGTTCCTTCAGCCGGGTTCGCTGATGGTCGTCCCCGTGTCCGCCGCCGTCGCGCTGCTCTTCGCGCGCCTGCGGCCCGGACTCGCCGTTCTGCCGGCGGTACCGCTGACCGCGGCGATCACCGTCGTCACCGTATGCGTCAGCACTTCCGGTAACGCGTTTCAGGAGGGGACGGCCGCAGCCCTGCTGTGCGCGGTGCTCGGTGCCGTCTGCATGTTCGCCCGCCAGGCCCGGCTGCGGCACGACCAGGCCGAGCTGCTGCTCGCCGAGCTGGAGGATTCCCGGGAGGCGCAGGCGCGGGCCGCCGCCGTCGCCGAGCGCACCCGCATCGCCCGGGAGCTGCACGATGTCCTCGCGCAGTCCCTGTCCGCGCTCGCCGTGCAGTTGGAAGGGGCCCGCAAGCTCGCCGAGCGGGACGGAGTCGCCCCGGCCCTGCACCAACTGATCGTCCGCAGCGGCGAACTGACGCGGGAGGGCCTCTCCGACGCACGGCAGGCCGTCGCCGCCCTACGTGGGGACGACGCGCCCGTCGCGGACCAACTCACCGCGCTGGTCGGCCGGTGCCGTCGCGACCTCGCGCTGCCCATCACCCTGTCGGTCTCGGGACAGCCCCGGACGCTGGCGCCGGAGGCGAACCTCGCGCTGTACCGGGGTGCGCAGGAGGCGCTGACCAACGCCGCACGGTACGCCCCCGGTTCGCCCACCACCGTCGTGCTGCGCTACACGCCGCAGGCCACCACACTGACCGTCTCAGACGAGGGCCGGGCCGCGGGCGCGCGGGACGACGACACCGGCGACGGCGTTCCGGCACCGCCCGCCGAAGCGTGGACGGGCGGCGGGAACGGTCTGCGGGGGATGCGCGAGCGCATCGAACGTGTCGGCGGCCGCAGCCACGCGGGACCCGCCGGGGAAGGGTGGACCGTGGAGATGGAGATACCGGTATGAGCGATTCCGTGGCTCCCATCCGGGTGCTGGTGGCCGACGACCAGCGGGTGACCCGCGAGGGCCTGATGCTGTTGGTCGGTCTGAACGAGGGCATGGAGGTGGCGGGCGGGGCGGCCGACGGCGCGGAGGCGGTGGCCCTGGCCTGTGAGCACCGAGCGGACGTCGTGCTCATGGACCTGGCGATGCCGGGGACGGACGGACTCGCCGCGACCCGGATGCTCCGCGAGCAGGCGCCGGGGATCGCCGTCCTGGTGCTGACGACGTACGCGGACGACTCGTCGGTCTTCCCCGTGCTGCGGGCGGGGGCGAAGGGGTATCTCACCAAGGACGCGGGCGCGGACGAGATCGAACGGGCGATCCGGGCCGTGCACGAGGGGCGGATCTGGATGGACCCGGTCGTTCAGGAACGTCTGATCGCGATCGTCACCGCCGGGGACCAGCTGCCCCCGTCCGGGACCGGCCCGGGCGGTTCGCCGCAGGACTCTCCAGCAGCCGCGCCCCGGCCGGCTCAACCGAGTCGACCGTCGCACGCGGCTCAGACTCTTCCGACGTCGCAGGGGTCTCAGACGTTTCAGACGACGCGGGACGTCTCCGCGCCTCCGCAGGATCGGCTGACCGCCCGGGAGACGGAGATCCTCACCCTGATCGCGGAGGGGCTGTCCAACGCCGAGATCAGCGAACGCCTCTTCCTCAGCCGCGCCACGGTCAAGACGCACATCAACCGCGTCTTCGCGAAGACCGGCGCCCGCGACCGCGCCCAGGCCGTCCGCTACGCCTACCGCTCCGGGCTGGTCGGCTGACGCCCGACACACGGCGCCTCGCGCCTCGGGTCGTCAGGCGCGCCGGCGGTCGGTCACGTCCCGTTGCTCCAGAGTGACCAGCAGGTCGGCCAGGGCGGGCAGGGCGTCGTCGATGGCCAGGCGGCCGTCCGGAGGCAGGGCGTCGAGGGCCCGGCGGAGGGCGGCGGTGCTGGTGCGGTCGTAGCGGTCCAACATGTCGAGGGCGCGCGGGGTGGCGGACAGGTGGACTGTGCGCAGGTCGGTGGCGGACGGGGTGCGCTCGACCAGCTCCGCGGCGGCCATGGTGCGGACGAGGTTGCTGATCGTGGAGGGGGCGGCGCGGAGGCGTACCGCCGCCTCGCGCGGGGTGATGCTCCCCGTTTCGGCGAGTACGCGCAGCAGCTCGATCTGCGCTTCCGGGAGGTCGGGGAGCCCTTCCGAACGGCGGGTGCGCAGCACGGCGCGGCGCAGGGGGCCGAGCAGCCGTCCGAGCTCTGTCGCGGTGTCCATGACTCCATTGTGCCGGTGAGGCTGTTTTGCATCAAATATGTTTTGCTGCAAAATGAAGTTGCCCGCACTTCAACAGCTCCTTGGAGGTAGATCATGGGTTCGCTCAGCGACCTCGTCCCGGCGCAGGACCTCTCCGGAATCGTCGGCCACCGGTTCATCTACACGTACGCCAACGGCTGGCAGTACGAGATGTACGTCAAGAACGACCACACCATCGACTACCGCATTCACAGCGGCCACGTCGGCGGGCGCTGGGTCAAGGACCAGGAAGTCGACCTGGTCCAGCTCGACGAGGACAGTTTCAAGGTGTCCTGGACCGAGCCCACCGGCACCTCGGTCGCCGTCAACATCATGCCGGGCAAGCGGCGCCTGCACGGCGTGATCTTCTTCCCGGACTGGATCCGGCGGCACGGCGAGCGGACCGTCTGCTTCCAGAACGACCACCTGGACGAGATGCGCGCCTACCGTGACGCCGGACCGACCTACCCCATCTACGTCGTCCCGGAGTTCGCCCGGATCACGCTCGATGAATACGTCGGTCCGGACGACGACTCGGTCATCTCCGTGGCTCCCGGCGACCTTCCGGAGGGCTGGGCCGAGCGCGTCGGCTGAGCGGACGGCACCCCGGTCCGGCCGGACCGGGCGGACCGGGCGGACCGGGCGGACCGGGCGGACCGATCAGGGGAGCCCGCTCGGTATCGTCCCTCACGGCTCCTTCTCCGGCTCGGGGTTGCGGAAGGTGAACATCTTTACGGGATCGATCCGGGCCCACGCCATGCCCTTGAGCCATCCGTCCCACAGTGCCCTCCCGTGCAGCTCGATCAGGTAGTTCTCCAGGTCCGGGTCCTCCGCCGGCGCCACCCGAACGGCCTTGCCGTGCACGGTGATCTGCAGCCGCTGGCCGTCGAAGAAGGTGGCGCTGACCGCGGGGCGGGCGCGGATGTGACGGACACGGACGGAATCCGGGCCGGATCCGAAGTGGAAGCGGCCCCGGTAGAAGTGCCCGTCGACGGGGCCGATCCGGGGGTCGCCCGAGGTGCCGGCGGTGGCCAGCGCCATGATCTTGATGCCGTCGAGCGCGGCCACGACTCCGGCGGCGTCCATCCGGCGGTCCTCGCCGATGATCCGCCGCAGATGAGGGCCCGCCCCTGCGTAGCTGTCGTCGAGCAGGCGCTGGAGAGCTTTCATGTCTTCCGGCGTCTCGTACATGTTCCCCACTATGAGTCACGCCACTGACAGCGGCCGGCGAAATGCCCGGCATCCGGCTCGGTCGGCTGGACAACCACCCGTGGGAGTCACGGAGTTATCCACAAGCGGGTGGTTGTCCACAGACTCGGTGCCGTCCGGGCCGGATGTCGGTGGTCCGGCGCAGAATGGGGGCATGACTGAGAGCAACGGGGCCCTGCGGGGCGACGAGTCCATGCCCGACTGGGAGAAGCGCTTCCGGGCGCCCCGCACGGGGCTGCCCGGATGGGCGGAAGAGGCGCCGGACCGCTCGCTGTTCACCTCCAACGCGACGGGCACCTACGAGGTGTACGCGTGGGACCGGGCGAGCGGTGAGCGGCGGCAGGTGACGAACCGCCCCAACGGCACCACGGGCGGGATACTGACGCCGGACGGCGAGTGGATCTGGTGGTTCTCGGACACGGACGGCGACGAGTTCGGCGTCTGGATGCGACAGCCCTTCCACGGCGGGGCGGACGAGCCGGCGGTGCCCGGTCTGGAGCCCTCCTACCCGAGCGGGCTGGCCCTGGGCCGAGGCGGCACGGCGGTCGTCGGCCGGTCCACCGACAAGTCCGGCTCGTCGGTTCACGTGGCCCGCCCGGGCGCGGAGCCGGTGGAGATCTACCGCCACGACGAGTCGGCCGTGGTCGCCGGGCTCTCGCACGACAGCACCCTGATCGCGATAGAGCACACCGAGCACGGCGACGCCATGCACTCGGCGGTGCGGATCCTCCGGCTGGACGGCACGACCGTGGCCGAGCTGGACGACACCCAGGGCGGCACCCAGGAGCTCGGGCTGTCGGTGACGGCCTTCTCCCCCGTCCCCGGCGACTCCCGGCTGCTCCTCGGCCACCAGCGGCGCGGCCGGTGGGAGCCCCTGCTGTGGGACGCGGTCACCGGCGAGGAGACCGTGATATCCCTCGACCTCCCCGGCGATCTGGAAGCCGACTGGTACCCGGACGGTTCGGCTCTGCTCGTCGAGCACAGCCACCACGCCCGCACCGAGCTGTGGCGCTACGACCTGGCGGACGGTTCCCTGAGCCGTCTCGACACCCCCTCGGGCACGGTGTCCGGTGCCCTGGCGCGCCCCGACGGGTCGGTGGAGTTCCTCTGGTCCTCGGCGGAGAAACCGCCCGTGGTCCGCTCCACGGCGGGGCACGTGGTGCTGGAGGCTCCGGCCGGGGCGGACGGTGTGATCCGGGCGCCCGAGTCGGTCCCGGTGGAGGACATATGGGTGGACGGGCCCGGCGGCAGGGTCCACGCCCTGCTGCAGAAGCCGGCGGGCGAGGGCCCCTTCCCGACCGTCTTCGAGATCCACGGTGGCCCGACCTGGCACGACAGCGACGCCTTCGCCGCCGGCCCGGCGGCCTGGGTGGACCACGGCTTCGCGGTCGTCCGGGTGAACTACCGAGGCTCCACCGGCTACGGCCGGGCGTGGACGGACGCGCTCAAGCACCGCGTCGGGCTGATCGAGCTGGAGGACATCGCGGCCGTCCGCGAGCACGTCGTCGCCTCCGGACTCGCCGACCCCGAGAAGCTGGTGCTGGCGGGCGGCTCGTGGGGCGGATACCTGACGCTGCTGGGCGTGGGCACGCAGCCCGGCGCCTGGACGGTGGGCCTGGCCGCCGTGCCCGTCGCCGACTACGTCACGGCGTACCACGACGAGATGGAGGCGCTGAAGGCCCTCGACCGCACTCTGCTCGGCGGCACTCCCGAGGAGGTACCGGAGCGCTTCGCCGCCTCGTCACCGATCACTTACGTGGACGAGGTCCGGGCGCCGGTCTACATCTCGGCCGGTGTGAACGACCCCCGGTGCCCCATACGCCAGGTGGAGAACTACGTGCGGCGGCTCGAGGAGCGCGGTCACCCGCACGAGGTATACCGGTACGACGCCGGCCACGGCTCGCTGGTCGTGGAGGAACGGATCAAGCAGCTCCGGCTGGAGATCGCTTTCGCGGAGCGTCACCTGGGCCTTCGGGACGGCCGCCCGGAGGACCGGAGCGCCGCACCGGCTTGATGCTCGGGCGTCGGGCATCCGGACATCGGACGCCCGGACGTCGGACGGGCGCCCGGGCATCGGATGCCTGGTGCCTGTGCAGGTGCAGGGCCCCGGCCGGAGGCGGGGCTCTGCGTCCGGCGGCGGGCGGGGGTCCGGCCGGGAACCGGGTTCGTCAGGCCACGGGCGTCTGGTCGGGCGCAGTGGCTTGGCCGGCCGCCGGGGCCTTGCCCGCCGCGGCGGATGCGGTAGCCGCGACGACCGGACCCGGGTCCGGGGCGATGCCCAGGGCCGCGTCCCGCGCGGCCTCGGCCTCGCGCCGGAACAGCCGGAACCACATGAAGAGCACGAAGCCCACGAAGACGAACCACTCACCGGTGTAACCGAGGTTCTGGAACGCCTTGAGGTCCAGGCCGGTGTTGGGCGGAGCGGCCGGGGGCACCGGGGTCAGGGGGGCGGGCGCGTCCGTCGCCGTGATCCAGGCGTCGTACACCTGATAGGGAAGGAGGTTGACCAGTGAAGCGGCACTGATGACGCCCAGTTGCCCGGTGGGCAGGCCGCCGGTGTGTACGCCCTTCGACGTCGCGCTCTCCGACGACTGGAGCGCGCCGGCGACGGTGACCCGGCCGGGCGGCGGGGCCGGCACCTTGGCCGTATCCGCCTTGGAGTCGGCGTCGCCGGGTACCCAGCCGCGGACCACAGGCAGCGCCTTGCCGTCGTCGGTGCGCAGCGGCGTCAGGACGTAGAAGCCCTTGCGGTCGTCGAGGTCGCGGTCGGGCACGAGCAGCTGGTGCTCGGTGTCGTAGCGGCCGGTGGCACTGGCCTTGCGTCCCGAGGTCTCCGTCGTCACCGGCAGCAGTTCGCGCAGCGGCGTGGCGGCGGCACGGCGCGCCTCGTCGGCCTGGGTCTGCTGTTCGTGGTGCGAGTCGACGCGGGTCTCGAAGCGGCCGAGCTGCCAGCTGCCCATGAAGAGACAGAAGGGGATGGCGAGCACGGCGAAGACGTTGATCCCCCACCAGCGAGGAGTCAGCAGGAACCGGTACACACCTCCACGGTACGGGGAACGCGGAGCGTGACGGCAGGCGGCCCTCGGGTTGGGCCGCCCCGCGGGGCCGGTTCGCGGTCTACGTGGGCGGGGCGACGGCCGGGAGGGCGCCCGTGTGGTAGACGGTTCCGGCGCACACGTCGGGGATGCGGGCCTCCGCCGCGGCCGGTTCACCGGCCACCGGGGTGTTGGTGAGGGTGACGCTGCCCGTCGGCGCCGGCGGGGCGGGCGTCTCAGGCGACACGACGGCGGGACGGGAGGGGGTGGGAGAGGCGACGGGGGCGTCGGCGTCCCGGCCGACCGGTTTGCCGGGGGCACTGGCGGCGGCGGGCGGCGTGGCGGTGTCGCCGGCCTTGGTACAGCCAGTCGCTCCGCTGTTCGTGGCCGGGATCCAGGCGAACTTCACCTCGTACGCCTGCCCCGGTCGGAGGACCACCGTGCGGGGTGCCCCCTCAGGGTCGGGGAGGCCGGCCGCCGGATCGCCGGCGGTGTGGTCCACGACGGAGACGCGCGCCTTCTGCGCGCCGCCGCCGGTCTGGGCCACGAGTGCTCCAGGGCCGGTCACGGCACACAGGGCGTGCGAGACGTTGACGATGCGGAAGGCGCCGTACACGCGGCCCGTGGCGTCGGCGGCGCCGACCGTTCCCGAACCCTTGCCGAGCTGGGCGCGGCCGCAGGTCGGAGCGGCGGCGCTGTGGGTGGCGCCGGGGGTCGGGGAGGTGCTGCCGGCGGTGCCGTGGGGACGGCTCGGTTCCCGGCTCGCCTCGGGGGTGCCGGCCTCACCGCCCGGCTGCTCGACACGGCGCTCGCCACGGGCGGCCGTTCCGCCGCCAGGCCGTGCGGTATCGGCGGGGCCGCCCTCGCGTTCTCCCCCTCCGACCGTCTCCTCGGCATGCCGGTGGCTGTTCGCGGCATTGGCGGGGCGGTCGTCGGAACCGAGGACTCCGACGGTGTCGGCGACGTGCATCAGAGCGGGCACCGCCGCCCCCACCAGCACCACGGCCGCCACCGCGCCGCCCAGCGCCTGACGTCGGCGGGTGCGCCGGGCGGGTACGGCACGGCGCAGGTGTTCCAGCGCGTCGTCGGAGGGTTCGAGGTTCTCGACGGCCCCCTGCAGCATCCGGCGCAGCGCCTGCTCGTCGAGGGGCCGGTCGCTTGGGGGGCTTCCGTAAGGCCGCGCGCCGCGCGGCTGCGCGCCGGGTGAGTGCGCGCCGAGTGAGGGCGCGCCGAGTGAGGGCGCGCCGTGCGACTGGATGCCGTGCGGCCGCGGGTCGTGCGGTTGCCCGTCGTACGGCTGCGCCTCCTGCGGCCGCTCGGCGTGCGGCCGCGTGTCGTGTGACTGCGAGTCGTGTGACTGCGAGTCGTGCGGCTGCGAGTCGTGTGGGCGTCGGTCCGGAAACTGGTCGTTCACGTGCTGCTCGTTCGGGTGCTGTTCGCCCGGGCGCGGCGGTGCGGCGGGCGGCGGTCCGGGGTGGGGGGACGTCGGCTCGTTCGGGGAGGACGTCCATCGGTTGCCGTGGCGGCCGCGGAAGCGGCCGTCGCCCGGATTGCGGTGGTTCATGCCGGAGCCTCCATGGCGACACGGAGCGCGGCGATGCCCCGTGAGCCGTACGCCTTGACCGAGCCGATCGAGAGGCCCAGCACCTCGGCGACCTGGGCCTCGGTCATGTCGGCGAAGTACCGCAGGACGAGCACCTCACGCTGCCGGCGCTGCAGGCCGCGCATCGCCTTGATCAATTGGTCTCGCTCCAGCTGTTCGTACGCCCCCTCCTCGGCGCTCGCCATGTCGGGCATCGGCTTGGAGAGCAGCTTGAGGCCCAGGATGCGGCGGCGCAGCGCGGAGCGGGACAGGTTGACGACAGTCTGCCGCAGGTAGGCCAGGGTCTTTTCCGGCTCCCGGACCCGGTTGCGGGCGGAATGCACCCGGATGAAAGCTTCCTGCACGACGTCCTCGCAGGACGCGGTGTCGTCCAGGAGCAGCGCGGCCAGTCCGAGCAGCGACCGGTAGTGCGCCCGGTAGGTCTCCGTGAGGTGATCGACCGTGGTGCCGACGGCCATCGCCGCGTCGGCGGTCCCCGGCCGAACGTCGGCGGCCTGACGCGCCCCGGGCTGCGGCAGCGCGGTCACCGGGGCATGGGTCACCGGGGCATGGGTCACCACGCTCTGGGCTTCACCGGTCTGCGCGTCGGCGGCCCGGCCCCGGGTGGGCTGGGCCGGAATACGAGCCGTCCGCTCGGACGTGGCGGACGCAGCAGACGTGGTGGACGCAGCGGACGCGGCAGAAGCGGCGGACGAGGCGGAGGAAGCGGACGAAGCAGCGGCAGACGTCGTACCGGATTCAGAACCCGGAGCGGAAGACGACGGGGGCCGAGGGGCGATCACCGGCATACCGCCCACAGCCCGCGTACGCGAGCGCGCGGCGACGCTTCCGCGCCTCGGGACCGTTGCGATGCTGATGACCTCTGCCACGCCTGTTGGACACGCTTCCCCCCGACAGGGTTGTACGCGCTCGGCGCCCCGGCCGCCGACGTGTCACGGACCGCCGCGCCGTGTGCCGCCATGCGTACCAGCCCTCCTCATGCCGCGAAACGCCCTGATCCCGGCCGCCTTGAGCGAAGGCGGCGAGCAGGCTCCCGCCGGGCGGCCGGTCCTGGCGCCGGACGGGCACCGCGGTCCTGCCGCGCCCGTGCCACCGCCGGTCAGGGGCGGCGGAAAACGCGCGAAACGGGAAGCGCCTGCTCGAACGGAGCGTCCGCGCAGTTCAAGGGGCCCGGATCAATGGCTTGATCACAGAACCTTCACACGTTCCCCAGTATTGCGGAGCACCCGTCCCCGCCGCCACGAGTTCTCCGATCCGGAGACGGCGGGATACGGACCCGGAGCCACCGCTCGGACGCTCACCGACGGCGGGTGCGGCGAAGGCGAGGAGACAAACCACCTGCCCCACAAGCACGTTGACGAAACAGGCGGCGCCGATGTCGTCACGACGACGGCGCCGCCGGCCCTGCCCCCCGTGACCGTCAGCGGGTCAGCGCCCGGTGCCGCCGTACACGACCGCCTCGTCCGTGTCGCTGTCCAGGCCGAACGCGGTGTGGACGGCGCGGACGGCCTCGTTCACGTCGTCGGCGCGCGTGACGACCGAGATGCGGATCTCGGAGGTCGAGATGAGCTCGATGTTCACGCCCGCGTTGGACAGCGCCTCGAAGAAAGCCGCCGTGACGCCCGGGTTGGTCTTCATACCCGCGCCGACGAGGGAGATCTTGGCGATCTGGTCGTCGTAGCGCAGGTGCTCGAAGCCGACGCGGCCCTTGGTCTTCTCCAGCGCCTCGATCGCCTTGCGGCCCTCGGCCTTCGGCAGGGTGAAGGAGATGTCCGTCAGACCGGTGGACGCCGCCGAGACGTTCTGGACCACCATGTCGATGTTGATCTCGGCGTCCGCCACCGCACGGAAGATCGTCGCGGCCTCGCCCGGCTTGTCGGGCACCCCGACGACCGTGACCTTCGCCTCGGACGTGTCGTGCGCGACACCCGAGATGATCGCCTGCTCCACCGGCTGACCTCCTGGAGGCTCGTTGCTCACCCATGTGCCCTTGAGCCCCGAGAAGGACGACCGCACATGGATCGGGATGTTGTAACGGCGCGCGTACTCGACGCAGCGGTGCAGCAGCACCTTCGAACCGGAGCTCGCCAGCTCCAGCATGTCCTCGAACGAGATCCACTCGATCTTGCGCGCCTTCTTCACCACGCGCGGATCGGCGGTGAACACGCCGTCGACGTCCGTGTAGATCTCGCAGACCTCGGCGTCCAGCGCGGCGGCGAGGGCGACGGCGGTGGTGTCCGACCCGCCCCGGCCCAGCGTCGTGATGTCCTTCTTGTCCTGGGACACACCCTGGAAGCCGGCCACGATCGCGATGTTGCCCGCGTCGACCGACTGCTGGATGCGCCCGGGCGTGACATCGATGATGCGCGCCTTGTTGTGGACCGAGTCCGTGATGACGCCGGCCTGGCTGCCCGTGAACGACTGCGCTTCATGGCCGAGCGTTTTGATCGCCATGGCCAGCAGCGCCATGGAGATGCGCTCTCCGGCGGTCAGCAGCATGTCGAACTCTCGCCCGGCAGGGATCGGCGATACCTGCTCGGCGAGGTCGATCAGCTCATCCGTCGTGTCACCCATCGCGGAAACCACGACAACGACCTGGTGGCCGTTCTTCTTGGCTTCCACGATTCGCTTGGCAACCCGCTTGATGCCTTCGGCATCGGCAACGGAGGAGCCTCCGTACTTCTGCACGACAAGGCCCACGTGCGCTCCTCGCAGCTCTGTGTAATGCGGTCGGCTCAGTCTAACGAGCGGCGGGAATGCGCCCCGGGGGAGCCGCATGCTGAGACGTCGGCGCGCGTTTCTCCGGGGACTTCCGGGGGCTCCGGGGGGCTTCCGCGAGGCTTCCGAGTGCGCCCGTAAGGGGCGTGGGAAAGCCCCGACGAGCCCCTTACGGGAACTCCGGGGCGCCCCCTGCGGGAGAAACGGGAGTTCTTGCGGTGAGGCCCCTTAGTGGACGTACTTTTTCAACTGGTCTGTCTCCAGAGCGATGCCGACCGGGTCGGGAATCTCCACGACCGACCCGTACGGGTACGAATTCCGGGTCCGGTACTTCCCCTTCCCCGGCTCGCTGTAGACGGTCACCTCGCATGCGTCACGATCGATGAGCAGATAGACGGGGATGCCCGCGGCGGCGTACCCGTCGCGCTTCTCCCGGCGGTCCCGCCGGTCGGTGTCACCGTCGTACGAGGTGACGTCGATCGTCATCAGCACACCGTCCGGATCCGCCCACTCCCCCTGTCCGACGAAGTGGTCTCGTGGCACAAGCGCGCCGTCCGCACGAGCCCGGCCGGTGCGGTAGCCCTCGACCTTGAGTCCCTGCTCTGGGTATAGACGCAGTTCAGAGCGTTGCTGCATGCATCGCTCCAAGAGCCACATGATGATCGCTCCGTGATCCCCGTCCGGCACCGGCTTGACCTCTAGCCTTCCATTGACGAATTCCAGGCGCACGGTCTCTGGTGCCGCGTGCGCGAGCTCTTCGAAGTCCTCGACGCTCATCTGGGGCCAGCCGGCGGCGCTGCGTGTCATGGTGTCGCCTCCTCGCCCCCATGGTGCCCCTACGGGAGCGTCCTGTGTGACAGTCACTCGGCTGTGGCCTCCTCCGTTTCGACCGGTCCCCGCCCGGGCCGCCGACGGCCGGCGGCACGGGCAGGGCGCGCTTTGTACTCCCACCGGGAGCGGAAACCGGCCCGTCCGTGTGCCACGCCGCGCCGTACGTGGGCCACCAGCTCGTCGAAGTCGCCGGGCAGCGGCTCGGGTTCCTCCGGGACGGCGCACGTCAAGCAGAGACCCGCGCCATCACGGGTGGCCGCGTCGGTTCCGTGGCAGACGGCGCAGGCGACGTGGCTCCGGGCGACGATTTCGGCCGCACCCTCCGGCTGCGGGAGCGGTGGGGGTGGCGGAGGTGGCGGAGGTGACAGGGACGGCCGGTACGGGATGGGCGGCATCTTGCTTTCCAGCCGTTTCCGCACGAGGGCGGCCGGATTGTGGATCTGCGGCGGCAGCCCGTTCGACAGGGCCGCCAACAGCTGTTCCCTGTTCACCTGACGCGCCAGCCACTCGGCGGCGAGCGGTTCGAGGGCGGAGCAGTCGGCGGCGGACAGGGTCAGACGAGGATCCCGGCTCCCGAGCAGGGCGAGGGCACGGTAGGCGGGGGAGGGACG
Organism: Streptomyces sp. NPDC021100; assembly: GCF_044333095.1. NCBI lineage: Bacteria > Bacillati > Actinomycetota > Actinomycetes > Kitasatosporales > Streptomycetaceae > Streptomyces > Streptomyces sp. NPDC021100. The sequence continues at coordinate 515,546 of NZ_JBIRQH010000003.1, read as the reverse complement.
GGATGGGCTGGACGCTTGGGGCGGGTGAGGTAGGAGAGGTGGGCGGGGTGAATCGGGTGCGCGGGACGACGGGTGGAGGTTGTGTACGGGCGCGGGCTCGTCCCGTACGAGGTCGGGGGCGCCCCCTACGGGCCCGGCGCCCCCTACGGGCTCGGCCTCCCCGACCAGTTCCGCATCCCCTACGGGTTCCGTGTCCCGCACAGGCTCCGCATCCCCTACAGGCTCTCGAAGTACGTCCAGGTGGTGCGCGGCTTCCCACGCGCCCCCGTCGGGCAACATGCCCTCCGCCACGCTCTCCCACCACTCCCGCGGGCGCGGCGTCCGGGAGAAGAAGGTGCAGGTGACCCAGCGCGAACCGTGTTCCCCGATCACCTGCATCCGCTTGCTGATCAAGTGCCCGGCCGCGACAAGGTTCCTGAGTGCCGTGCGGCACGCGGCCTGGCCGTAGTTCGGCAGCAGTTTGGCCAGGGTCTTCGCGTCCATCGCCGCGCCCTCGGGGAGGCGGTCGACGAACACCGCGATCGACGCCTCGCGAGCGGGCAGGTGCGCGAAGTCGGCACGTGCGCGCGGATGTTGGTCCGGCGCCTCGCGCTTCCCGAACCCCGGCTTCGCCATGGGGTATGCGGGGGTGGGCATGACAGCACTAGCATGGGCGGCAGCCACAGATCGCCTTTTCCGATCTCGTAGGTCAGACCCCGGACCCGGTGTTGGCGCACCGACCGGGGTCGTTTGTTGTCGCGAACGCTAGAGGTTCCCCACCGACCGTCGCAAGCTGATCACTGAACGTCATCTCCCCTGTGGTATACGCGCGTTGCCGCGCGCGAGGGGTGGGTGGGTGGGAAAACTCAATCCACCCCCCCGTTCCGCATAAAGAAAGCTCGGGTCTCGAAGCTCGGAGCTCCGAAGCTTGAGCCCCAGGGGCGAAGTCGGGAATTTCGCCGCTCGTCGCCGTGTGCGCTCCAAGCTCCAAGCTCCGGGCCCCGAGCTTCGGGGTTTCCCGCACCGTCTGAACCGCTTACACCGCCGACGGCCACACGCGACGCACGCATCGGTCAAGGTGAGCGGGGAATTCCGCGACCGAGGTGAAGTGCGGGGTGGGGAGCGATCCGAAGTCGTCCCCGTCCCCGTCCGCGTCCGCGCAGAAGTCGATGTCGGCCCAGCCGCCGCGGAACAGGACGACGTGGAGTTCGGTGTCGTTCGGGCCTGTGAGCACGAGGCCGACGGAGTCGGGGTCGTGGACCGACGCCCGTTCGGTGAGGAGGGGCCGCGGCCAGGATGCGGTCTCGTCACGCCACGTCAGGGGCTGCGCCGCGAGACCCAGGGCTTGCCAGCGGGGAAGACGTTCCGCGATCGCGGCGGCAGCCTGGTCGAGATCGATGGTCCGGTCCATGACGAGGATCGTTCCGCCTGAAGCGACGCACTGCTACGGAATATCCGTTCCGCATGCCTGCGTCGCCACCAGACAGGTCCCTTGGCGGGCGCGAGCGCGAGCGTCCGTCAGAGCGAGCGCAGCCGCGCCGTTCCGCCGATTTCCGCGGCCATGACGCGTCCGGCCTCCTCCTCCAGTTGCTCCTCCGTGCCGACGGTGTCCGTGTCGAGCCCGTCGAGTTCGTCGAGGGGCTGGTCGAGGCGGACGTGGGCGACGAGGGACTGGAGGGCGCGGAGGCAGGCGGAGGCGGTGGGGCCCCAGTTGGAGAGGTACGAGAACTGCCACCACCACAGCGCCTCGCTGACGCGGCCGTCCCGGTAGTGGGCCATGCCGTGCCGGAGGTCGGTGATGATGTCGGCGAGGTCGTCGGAGATCCGGCAGGCGACGGGGGCGCTGCGCGGGACGTACGGATCGAAGACCTCGGAGTAGACGTCGACCGGGTCGAGGAGCGTGGCGAACCGTTCGCGGAGCTCGTCGACGTCGGGCTCCGGGCCCACGTCGGGCTCGTAGCGCTCGTCGGGCAGGAAGTCCTCGTGCGCTCCGAGCCGGCCGCCGGTGAGGATGAGCTGGGAGAGCTCCAGCAGCAGGAACGGAACGGCACTGTCCGGTTCATCGCCCCGGGACACCTCGGTGACGGCGACGATGAAGCTCTCGATCGAGTCGGCGACGGAGACGACGAAGTCGTCCGGTTCGCGCTTGGCGTCGTGAAGCGTTGCGTCAGACATCGAGAAGTCGTCTCCCTTCGAAGGCACGCCCGAGCGTGACCTCGTCGGCATATTCCAAGTCTCCGCCCACAGGCAGCCCGCTGGCGAGCCGGGTGACTTTGAGTCCCATCGGCTTCACCATGCGCGCCAGGTACGTGGCCGTGGCCTCGCCCTCGAGGTTGGGGTCGGTGGCGAGGATCAGCTCGGTGACGGCACCGTCCGCGAGCCGGGCCAGCAGCTCGCGGATGCGCAGATCGTCGGGACCGACGCCCTCGATGGGGCTGATGGCCCCGCCGAGGACGTGATAGCGGCCGCGGAACTCACGCGTCCGCTCGATGGCGACGACGTCCTTGGGCTCCTCCACGACGCAGATGACGGCCGGGTCGCGGCGCGGGTCCTGGCAGACCCGGCACCGCTCCTCCTGCGCCACGTTGCCGCAGACGGCACAGAACCGGACCTTGGCCTTGACCTCGGTCAGGGCCTGGGCGAGCCGACGGACGTCGGTCGGCTCGGCCTGGAGGATGTGGAAGGCGATCCGCTGCGCGCTCTTCGGACCGATGCCGGGCAGCCTGCCCAGCTCGTCGATGAGGTCCTGGACCACGCCTTCATACACGGATCGGGTTCTCCTTCTGGGATTCGGACGGCCGGGGCCCGGGGGCCCGGGTGGCCGGAGGTTCAGGCGGCCGGACGGTCAGGCGGCCTGAGGCCGGACGTCAGAACGGCAGCCCGGGGATGCCGCCGCCGCCGAGCCCCTGGGCGAGCGGGCCGAGCTTCTGCTGCTGGAGCTGCTGGGCGGCGTTGTTGGCGTCGCGGACGGCGGCGAGGATCAGGTCGGCGAGGGTCTCGGTGTCCTCGGGGTCGACGGCCTTCGGGTCGATGACCAGGCCCTGGAGCTCCCCGGCACCGCTGACGGTGACCTTCACGAGGCCGCCGCCGGCCGAACCCTCGACCGGGGTCTCCGCCAGCTCCTGCTGAGCTGCGGCGAGGTCCTGCTGCATCTTCTGAGCCTGCTGAAGCAGCTGCTGCATGTTGGGCTGGCCACCACCGGGGATCACGGCTTCGCTCCTGTGCTCTCGCGACTACGGGTACGACGGCGCGCCGTGCGGCACGGCTGGGCGCCGCGCCGGTCCGACGCGGGGTCGGTAGCCCGAGCCTACGTGCTCGCCGGGCGCGGCGCGCCATGCGAGGGGAAGAAGTCCGGGGTGGGCGGCACTCGGGCGGCACGCGGCCGCACGCGGGCGGGCCGGGGGGCGAGCCGGGGGCGCGGACCCGCTGCCGCCGGCGCCCTTCCGCACCCCTACCGCGCTCTCTCGCTAAGGCGTGTCCGATAGGTCGAGCGACGGGCCCGTTGGACACGTCCATAGGACGCTGTCTTCCTAGAACTGCCTCAAGTCCCTCGCCAGAGTTACGCGGGTTGCGGCGCGCCTCGGCCCAATGTGGGGTGGGGAGCGGCAAGCGCTCACCACGAGTACCAACACCACCGGTCATTAAGGAGGCCCCGTGAACGCAAAGCCCGATCCGAACTCGCAGCCCGACCCCGTCACCCCTGACTCACTGCTGCACACCGGCTCTGGGGGCGACGTCACGGCCGAGGACCTGCTACTGGCCTCAGGGCGCGACATCACTCCCGAGAACCTCGCCTGGGCGAAACGCAAGCTGGCCACAGAGGGAGCTGCCGCCCTGGACAAGCTGCTTCCCTGAGCTCACCGCCTGGCCGGCTCCAGGCGTGCCCAGTGGGCCCTGAAACTCAACCCACCGGACACGGCCTAGTCATCCGCACTCATCCGCTCTTCATCCGTTACTCATCCCTCATTGGCGATTTCCTCGATCACGGTCGCGCCGAGTTCGCGAATGATCAGGTCGTGGCCGGTGAGGGCGGTGTCGTCGAGGTCGGGGTCGTCCTCGGCGGGCATGTCGTCCTCGATGGAGACCGACGGGGGCTCGGGCTCACGGTAGGGCTGCGCCGGGGCGGCCGGGGCGGCCTGCTGCGGTGCCGCCGCCGGGCCGGCAGGGGCCTGCGGGGGCTGCGGGGCAGGCGTGGGGGCCGGGGCGGCGGCCTGCGGGCGGGGGGCGGGGGGCGTCGCGGCACCCTGCGCGAAGCCGCCACCGCCACCACCGAAGCCGCCACCGCCGCCGTAGCCGCCACCGCCCGCGTACGCGCCACCGCCGCCGAAGCCACCGCCGGGTCCGGCGGCCGGGCCGGCGCCACCGGCACCGCCACCACCGGTCGCGTCCACGACGAGCTCGACCTTCCACTGCACGCCGAAGGCGTCGCTGAGCGCCTGCCGGAGGACGTCCTCGCTGCCGCTGTTGGCGAAGCTGTCACGCGCCCCGACGTTGGAGAAGCCCACCTGGAGCGTGGTGCCGTCGAAGCCGCTGACCTGGGCGTTCTGGCTGAGCAGGATCCACGTGAAACGTCTGCGGTTCTTGACCGCGTCGAGGATCTGCGGCCACATCTGGCGCGCCTGGTCGACGCTGCCGCCATGCCCGCCATGCGCCTGGGGCTGCGGCGCCTGGGCATGCTGGGGCTGCTGAGGCGCCGGTGCGGTCGGTGTGGTCGCTGCGGCCGCGGTCGGCCAGCCACCGGGCCGCGTACCCGGCTGGCCGGACCCCTGCTGCGCGGAGGCGGCGGTCGGCCAGGCGCCGGGCTGGGCGGCGGGCGCCCCACCGGCGGGGGCCGAGGGACCAGCGGACCCAGCGCCCTGCCCCGGCGTCGGCCCCTGCCCAGGCGCCGTAGCCGTCGGCCAGGCGCCGGGCCGGGGAGCGGCGGCATCGGGCTGCGGCACGGCGGCGTCCGGCTGTGCGTGCACGGGCGCGGGAGCAGGCGCGGGCGCGACGGGAGCCGGTGCCGGAGCGGCCGCAGGAGCTGCGGGTGCGGGGGCCACCGGAGGCTGCGCGCCCCCGGGAGCCGCGCCCGCAACGGCCGCGCGGGCAGCGGCAGGCCCGGAGAGGCCAGGGGCTCCGGGGGCGCCGGCAGGAGCGTGCCCCTGCGGCCCCGGCTCGTACCCGGCGGAGAGGCCGCCCTGCGGCGCCCCCATGAACCCGCCGGCGGCGGGGCCGGCGCTCAGCCCCATCCGCTCCAGCTTGTCCAGCCGGGCGCGGACGGAGCGCTCGTCGTCGTACGCGCCCGGGAGCAGGACCCGCGCGCAGATCAGCTCCAGCTGGAGCCGGGGGGATGTGGCGCCGCGCATCTCCGTCAGCCCCTGGTTGACGAGGTCGGCGGCGCGGCTGAGCTCTCCGGCGCCGAAGACGGACGCCTGTGCCTGCATGCGTTCGACGACGTCGACGGGGGCGTCGATGAGCCCCTTCTCGGCGGCGTCCGGGACGGCGGCGAGGATGACGAGGTCGCGCAGCCGCTCCAGGAGGTCGGCCACGAAGCGGCGGGGGTCGTTGCCGCCCTCGATGACCCGGTCCACGACCTCGAACGCGGCGCCGCCGTCACCGGCCGCGAACGCCTCGACGACGGCGTCGAGCAGCGACCCGTCCGTGTACCCGAGGAGGGACGTCGCCATGGCGTATGTCACACCGTCCTCGGCGGCACCGGCGAGCAACTGGTCCATCACGGACATCGAGTCACGCACGGAACCGGCACCGGCCCGGACGACGAGCGGCAGCACCCCGTCCTCGACCGGGATCTTCTCCTGCTCGCAGACCTGCCCCAGGTACTCGCGGAGCGTGCCGGGCGGGACCAGGTGGAACGGGTAGTGGTGCGTACGCGACCGGATCGTGCCGATGACCTTCTCGGGCTCGGTGGTCGCGAAGATGAACTTGAGGTGCTCCGGCGGCTCCTCGACCACCTTCAGCAGGGCGTTGAAGCCCGCCGAGGTGACCATGTGGGCCTCGTCGATGATGTAGATCTTGTAGCGGCTGGAGGCCGGCCCGAAGAACGCCTTCTCCCGCAGCTCACGGGCGTCGTCCACACCACCGTGGGACGCGGCGTCGATCTCGATCACGTCGATCGAGCCCCGCCCGTTCCGCGCGAGGTCCTGGCAGGACTGGCACTGCCCGCAGGGGGTGGGCGTCGGCCCCTCCTCGCAGTTCAGACAGCGCGCGAGGATGCGCGCGCTCGTCGTCTTGCCACAGCCGCGCGGCCCGCTGAACAGGTACGCGTGATTGACCCGGTTGTTCCGCAGCGCCTGCTGCAACGGGGCGGTGACATGCTCTTGCCCGATGACCTCGGCGAAGGACTCGGGGCGGTAGCGGCGGTAGAGCGCGAGGGACGACACACCTACGACGATATCGGGCCCCACTGACAAGTGGCCTCGCTCACAGATTCCGCCCGGGCCCGCCAGCTGTCCGATCCCGGCGCCCCCTCGGCCCCGCCCCCGGCAGCGCCTCCATCGACGCCCCGCCGAAACCCGGCTCCGCCCCCGCGGACCCCGGAAAACACAAGGGCCCCCCACGCACCCGCCAGAGCCCACTTACCCTTGCTGCCTTCCGGCCCTGGGGGAGTTGGGTGAGATAGCGCCACGTGAGGGGCTTGCCCCCCACCCTAGCGCACTCCACCCCCGCCCCGGCCCCCTCCCCCGGCCTCACCCCCTCCCGACGATCTTGTCGTCGATCGGGTTCGCGAGCACTGCTCCACGTCTTGTATTGTTTGCGGCGGAGGATTCGCCTAGAGGCCTAGGGCGCACGCTTGGAAAGCGTGTTGGGGGCAACCCCTCACGAGTTCGAATCTCGTATCCTCCGCACTTGCCCAGCAGGGCAGACGAGGTCCCCGACCGCTCAGCGGTCGGGGACCTCGTCGTTCCGTAGTCACATGTCCGGCCGCGACACGACCGACACCAATCAGGCACCGACCCCCTCGGCAGCGAACCGGGCTCCCGCCTCCACGTCGTCGTGATGCACCCGTACGTCCTGAATACCGAGAGCACGCATCAGATGGGGCATGCGCACCACGTAGATCCGCCCAACTTTCCGCAGTGGACACGGAAAGTCACCACTTCGTGCCTGTTTGTAAGCTGTCGTGAGGCATAGCCCCAGCGCCTTTGCAGCGGTCTGCAGTCCTACCTCCGTCGGGAGGGCGAACAACTCAGAGAAAGACACGGTCTCGTCACGGAGACGCTTCACTAACTGATCCCCCATTTCTCAAACAGAAACGGCTGACGACTGCGAGCCCTGTGAGCATGGCCACGAGCCGGTTGTGGACTCGATCGGTTGATTCGGCGCGTCTGACGTACGTGTGTCAGGAGTCCGAGCCGGTGTGCCAGCGCGCCCAGTCGTTCCCCCTGTGCCTGTCGCGCGAGAGCGCTGGACATGGCGGCGACGTGGACGAGGCTGCCGAGTGCCACCGCCGTGGGATGGGCCGCGGCGCCGATGCCCGCTGTGCTCCATTCCGCTACCGGAATCTCCTCCGGGGGGCGGCGTCCGGTACGCCACCCGGAGGCAAAGGCCGCATTCATCAGGCATTGTGCGAGACCTTCCGCATCCGTTCCGTCAATGGACCGTGCGCCTTCCAGCACGCCCTCCATGAGTGCGGAATCGACGTCGGCTCGCTCGGTCCCCGCGCGCCGCGCGATCGTGAACCCCGCTCCACGTAGGCGGGGCCCGAGAACCGACACGGCGATCAACGTCCAGTTCCGCTCACACGCGGCCGCAGCTTCCTCACGAAGGTGATGGGCGAGATGACGCCAGGCGACGTCTCGTTCCGGGTGACCGGGCACGCCACGGGAGGCCCGGAATCCCAGGGCGTCCAGCGACAGGGAGGCCCCGGCCCCACACGGTGCCGCGCACCCGTCGATAGGGGCGCACAACGGCTCCGCTCCGGCGTACATCTCCCCAACCAGTCTGCCGACGCGCGTGAAGAGGTCAGTGGTCGACGACACGATCACCACTCGCTTCCTTCGTGATCCTCATCAGAACGGTTCTGCCGCACCTCTTCGGAGGCATGCCACGTGGTCTGGTCGGCTTCTGACACGAGTCCCTCCGGAGTCACCTGCCAATCGGCCGCGGATGGTTTCCGCACCGCGTCGGGGCCGTGATCGACGTACGACGGTGACAAGCGCCCGTTCCCCGTAGCCCGCCTCGGCCCTTCTTCGGCGATCCAGGGGCCAGCGGAGGCAGGTGCGTTCTCTTGGCCCTCGCCTCGCAGGTTTACGCGGATGTACTCGGCGGCCTCCGGTCGGCCTGCCGCTTCCGACATCTGCGCGAGGCGCTGCAGGAATGCCCTGCGCTCGGGCGCCCCCTCGGCGAAATCCATTCGATCCAGCAGGCCGTCGATGTAATCGCCTACCGTCGACTGCTGTTCCGCCGAGGCACACTGGGGCTCCCCGTCCGGCGGGTCCTCCTCACCCGGTGGCTCCGGGTGGTCGAACCCGCTCCTAGGCTCCTCAGTCGAGCCCCCAGCCGCCCAGAACAAGTCGTGGTACTCCTCCGGAATCTCTTCATCGTTGGCGGCAGCGGACAGAATCGTGAGAGGGGCAATCATCTCCACCGCTCGTTCGATCTCGTCGTCGTGCCGCGCCATCCACCACACAACCGCACTGCCGGGGCTGCGCAGGACGTCCTCTCCTAGGTACTCCCGCAGATTCCGCTCGTGCTGCCGTCGGCTCTCCCAAGTGCCCATGTCTTTACGCAGAGCGTCCAGCTCTTCCAGATACTCCTGGTCCCGCTGCCGCAGAACCAGTCGGATATCTGTGGCGAACGCCGTCACCAGTCCCACGTCGTCGGGCACCGGAACCCCCAGAGAGCCCTCTATCTCGCGCTCCAAATGCGCACACCGACTCGGATGCTGAGCCGACGTCGTTCTCTGGACGCGTCGCAGGACAGACGTCACCGCCAGAGCCGCCGGGTTTCTGTGCGCGAATGTGGTGTCCTCGTCGACGGGGCGCCACCAGATCGTTGCGGAAAAGAGGAACGGGCAGTCCGCCACGGCGCTATCCACCGGCACCACGACCACGGACGTCTCTTCGTAGGCGGCCTCTGCCGCAGGTTCCGGTGCGGCTCCGTCCGAATCACTGTCGTCCGGCCGTCGGCTCTCGGGACGCGGCACACGCATGTCCATCAGAAGGGCGGCGGCGCAGAGTGCCGGCAGGAGGAACCACAGCCAGATCGGCCAGCCCAGCACACCGCCGATGGTCAGCGCCGCAGTGACGGCAGCAGCCGAGAGGAGACGCGTGCATGTGAGGAGAGTCATCTTCCGCCCCAAGTCGCTCGTGCGGGACCTCCGAGGGGGCCCACCCGGATTCCCTGCGCCAGGTCGATTTCCCGGAAGAACCTGTCGGCGACGCGTTCGCGGGCTTCCCCCGGCCCGCCCTGCCCCGCGGTGACCGGCCTTTCTCCAGACCAATCGCACGTGGTGACGTAAAGCTGGTTGAGGAGCGTTCGGTCGGCGGAAGCCCCGAGCAGCAGAGCATCGAGCACTTGAGGGCTCGCTTGGCGCTGGGCAATCAAGGTGAGCCACCGACACACGATCGGCGCCCAGGCAGTGGGTGGACGGCCCGTCATGACCGCCCGCCAGGCCAGCGTGAACTCTTCCCAAGGGGGCTTAAAATTCAGGACATTCGGTTTCAGCAGGTCCGCCAGCACGTCCAGGCACCGGTCCGGCATCCGCACCTTGTGGAGGAGACGGCTCAGTAACCGCCGGTACAGCCGACGGTTCCCGCGGGCCAGTTCCAGCAGAGCCGTCCGAGCTGCTTGCGCGGTCGTATCCGGGGTGTCGGGCCGCAGCGCGAGGTGGCGGAGTCTGACGGCAGCCTGTTCGGGGTGTGTGACGGACATGACGTGGTGGCACACATCGGTCAGTACCCGTGCGAGGTCGGGCATGAGACGGGCGGCCGTCACCCATTGGTAGACGCGGGAACGGAGATGCGCACCATGTTCCTCATGGCTAAGGCCGAGTTCGAGTATCGCTGCGGCCTCGGCGCGCAGTCTTCCCGCTGCCGAGGAATGCGTCCACTTCTCTACCAGCAGGCCTATGTCCTCCGCCCGGCCGGACGAGAGCGCTTGTTCCGCGAAGCGGCCGACGAGTTGTGCCCGGTCTTCCGAGCCGAGCTCGGGAAGTCTCACGCACTGCCTCACCCAGTCCCGGAATCCTTGGCGAAGTTCGGGAAAGTTTTCCCAGAAATAACTCCTGACCGCGCTGTCATAAGCGAGTCTGTGGAATCTCACACGGCCGTCGCTCTCCCGGGCCAGCGACAGCCTCTCGAACTGCTCAGCGAGTCCTTCTTGTGCCAGCCTCGGTGTGTCGTCCTCCGGATACCGGAGGACTCCCACCAGACCGCGCGCGGCACCGACGACAGCGTCCGGCGCGGCTCCATGCGTCATGGCCGCCGCCAGCAGCAGGGCACGCTCCCGTACCCCGGAGTGCTCCCGTAATTGCCTCGCCACCTGCTGGGACCAGTTCGTCGCAGCGGCCAAGGCCTCGTCCCGCCAGTCCTCGAATTCCGTGCCGCATCGGGCACTGTCCCGCGCTTGAACCACCAACTGCGCCAGGCGGTCCAATTCCCGCATCGGTGCTGTGGCAAGCAGGTGGGCGAGCTCGTCAGTGGACAATTGGTCATGCGCGAATCGCACTCCACGGACGCGCAGATGACGGCTGAGCACGGCTCGTGCGCGGGGTCGCCCGAGTTGTACGGCGAGTGGGGTGAGTTCGGCGTCGAGCATCCATTCCAAGCCCGCAGGAGAAACGGCGACCACGCGTGCGCCGCTCTTCCGAGCGAGCGACCGGTACAACATGAGCGCCCGCTGTGCGCCGGCATATTGGCTGTCGTTCATGTGGGAAAGGTCAAGCAGGTAGCAGTCGCCGGATGCCGCGTCATCCAGCGCGCTGCCCTCCGGGTTCACCGGCAACTCCTCGATTCGGCTGCCGGGCACGGAGGCCTCCTCCAGCAACACCGTCGCCGCCGCTCGCCGCCCCGACCCAGGTGCCCCCTCCAGAAGCACCACGGCACCGGGTCGCGTCAGCCGGTCCGCGGCCTCGGCATAGCCGCGTGGCCGGATGAAGCACCTGCCCAAACGGCGCCGATGCTCGTGAATGATCTCAAGCCGCGCTGCACCTCGCCGGGTCAGCCCCTCTTCCGCACCGACCGACCAGTAGTAGATGTGCTGATCCCCGCCGCCGCTGTGCATGGGGCCTCTAGGGTTACTGACCGATGTGCCAACCAGCCCTGTCAACGCTGCCCGTCCACACGCAGTCGGTCCCAGCCTGAATCCTGGCCGACGTTTCCGTGGTTGTCGACTACGTAGTTCACGGCACCCCCGTCACTCGACATACGCGGGCCGATGTGCTGCTCGCGCGCTTGGTACAGATGGCCGCTTCCCGTGTGCACCGGACCCTGCGGCTCGTTGACGAGGGTCCCGGAGAAGTCGCCGTCGAGGTTGCCAATTCCCCCTCGTTGGCGATGTTTGATCACTTGAGCTTTCACCCGGGCCTCGCCGACCTCGGCCGCCTGATCCTCCGCCGGGGCCTGGTACCCGTTGCTCCGTGCGGCGGCGGCCAGCTCGGGCGACAACTTGACGAGGTCGTCGGTCAAGGTCTTCAGATCAGCGTCCGCGTTGCGGTGATTGAGCCTGCGGTACTGGCACTCAGCCAGATCCGCGATCTCCACGGGAAGCTCCTCGTGCCGAAGCCTCTGTGCTCCCCCGACGAGCAGAGGAATAACGATTGCCCCGGTTTCGAGCGCCTCGTGGATTTCTCGCCGAGTCCAGTCGTTCTCGTCCTCCAAAGGGCTTCGCCCACCGGGACCAGCGGGTTTCAGCCAGCGAGGGCCGATCACGGCCAGCAGCACGGTGCTGCGCCGAACGGCGGTAAGCAGTTCCTGAGGGAAACGGCTTCCCATCCCGATGGACTTGCTCGCTCGGAAAACGTTTTCGTCGCCGAACACCCGGGAGAGCTCTCTATCCACGAGCGTGGCGGTCGCCTCCTCATCATTGGTCCGGTAATTCACGAAGACCAAAGGCATGTTGACTTCCTTCCTGGAAGATTTGAGCTCGAATGGCCGACTGGACCTACGACGCTTGGAGCGCGAAAACAAGGAGCTCATTTCGCGACAAAAGGCGTGCGGGGGCACTTGCCATCGGACGCACGCTTATCACCGACATTTGGAATCGATCAATACCAGGTGAGGTTTCGACGTCAGGAAATCCGAATTAGGGGCCGATGTTCAGTACATTGGCCAGTGCGGGGCGGAGGCCACGGACCGTAGGGTTCCCTCGGAACCGCGACCACTCACGGTCCAGCCGGCGCACGTCCGTACGCACCGTGGCGGAGGGAACAACGCTCATGACAGCCAGCAGTTCCCGGGCTGTTTCGCAGGAGCTTTCCACTTCACCCGACGCCGCCAGCGCCAAGGCGTGCCGGAGGCCGTACCGCATCCGCGTGTTCAGCGCGTGAGGGGCGATGCGCCGACACTCCCGTTCCAGAACGGGTGCTGCCTGCCGGGGCCGACCCAGGTCATACAGGCACCACCCCGTCACCATGGAAACGGGATCCGTCAACTGTGTCGTGCCGAGGGCCTGCGAATCCGGCGCGCTCTCCTCGCCCAAGAGGTCACGTGCACGGTCCAGCGCCCGTCGACAAGCCTTCTCGTCACCTGCGAGCGCATGTCCCTGGGCCTCGCGTTGGGCAGCCAGGCCCCGGACCCGGGGCGGGGCACCGCTACGTTGCGCCTGCTGGGCAAGAGCAATGGTGCCGGACGCGTCTCCGTTGTAGTAGGTAACGAGAGCACGCCGCACCAGCGCGTAATCTGCCAGGTATTCGTCACCACCGGCACGGGCCAGTTCCACGGCCTCGGCCGTGGCGTCCAGCGCCGCCCTCTCGTCACCGTCTTCCTGCGCCACCCACCCGACGTACTCGGCGAAGCGGGATGCCGTTACAAGCAGACCCGCCCGGGAAGAACCGGTGGCTCGAAAAGAGAGCCTGATCAAAGACGATGTCTGCGAGCGGAGAACCGGCAGCATCACGGTCGGCGCCAGGCTCTGCCCCAGTTGCTTCATCCCGCTGAGCTGGACCCGGTAAAGGGCTTCCGGAGGGAAATCCCTCTCGTCGCCGCCCTTGTCTTGATGGGACCGCCCACCTTCGGCAAGGCGAGTGGCAAGCGATGAGCCGACCCCCGTGGCGATAACCCGTCGACGGGCCGGCTTGGGCTTTTTCTTCGCGGACGCCACCTCGGCAGAGTACGCCTGCCTCAATCGCCCACCAGCCTTGAAGTAGGCGTCACAGAATTGGGCCAGCCTCAGAGGCGGGAGGCTGAGCCCCCGCTCGATCTTCGAAAGGTGCCCCTTGCTGTAACTCGTCTCGCGGGCCAACCGTTGAAGCGTCATGCCCGCTTCCTCGCGCAACCGACGCAACTGGGCGCCGAAGCGTAACGGAGCGTCCATACCCCTCCCTTTCTCTGCGCTATGCGAAGAGTCTGCCACGGTCAGGCATTGTCCTGTCGGGCAAAGGACAGGTTTCATGTTTCCTCCTTCCGTACGAAGCGAGCCGCACCCTCTCGCCCCCACACGTCCGCAACGCCGCCGCACGCGGGCACCCGCCGGCCGACCTGAGGGAGCCTTGAACGACATCCCGGATGCGCACGAGCGCCACGCCCAGCCGCCACAACGAACGGATTTTCGATATTCGTCTCACTCTGCAGAACTTGAGCCCCGGAAGCCGGCGCTCCCGCCGGAAAGCCATGTCTGGCTTGCCTGGCTATGCTATGGAATGTGATCAAGCCTGGACGGCTGTGGTTCCGGCGTCGGCCCGGGCGGGAGCTGTTTACCCTGCTGTCGCCGGTGCTCCTGACCGTCGTGATCGCGAGCCTGGCGTACAACACGCCGCGGAGCATGGCGTTCAGCCGCCTCCTGCCCGCGGCGCCCGCGCTGGCGGCGGCGATGTGGCCGGTGCTGCCGACGGTGCTGCTGGGCACGATCTGTCTGCTGTTGATGATCGGGCTGGGGATCGTGTTCCCCGATCTGGGGACGGGCTACACCGCGGCCGGGATCGTGGCGGTGACCGTGGCGGCGGCGTACGGCAGTCATGCGCGGTTGCAGCGGGAGCGGACGCTGTTCCAGGTGCGGCTGGTGGCGGACGCGGCGCAGCAGGTGGTGCTGAGTCCGATGCCGCGGCGGTGCGGGAGCCTGGAGATCGAGTCGCTGTACCTCGCGGCGGCGGCCGAGGCGCGCATCGGCGGTGACTTCTACGAGGTGGCGGACACCCGGTTCGGGGTGCGGCTGCTGATCGGGGACGTACGGGGCAAGGGGCTGCCCGCGGTGGGATCGGCCGCGGCGATGGTGAACTCGTTCCGCGAGGCCGCGTACGACGTACCCGACCTGGGCGACCTCGCCCGCCGGCTGGAGGCCAGCAGCACCCGGTACAGCGCCGCGTTTCCCCCCGACGACCTCATGGAACGCTTCACCACCGCCCTGCTCGTCGAGATCCCGCACGAGGGCGGCCGGATCGGCGTCCTCAACTGCGGACACCCCCCGCCGCTGCTGCTCGGCGACGGGGGGCTCCGGGTGCTGGAGTCCAGTGCCCCTTCGCCGCTGCTCAACCTGGCGGAGCTGATCGGGGACACGTACAGCGTCGACGTCTTCGACGTCTCCCCCGGCGACATCCTGCTGCTGTACACGGACGGGGTCACCGAGGCCCGCGGCCACGGCGGGGCGTTCTTCCCGCTCCAGGACTGGATGCGGCGGCAGACGCCGGCGCGGCCCCGGGCGCTGCTCGACGCCCTCCACCGTGACCTGCTGCGCTACAGCCGGGGCGGGCTGGACGACGACATCGCCGCGCTCGCGGTCCGGCTCGATCGTTGATCAGTGCTCGACCGTTCATCAGCGCTCGACCGACGGATCAGTGCTCGACCGACGCATCAGCCCTCGACCGGCTGATCAGCACCCGGCCTCCTGATCGGCGCCCGGCCGGCTGATCGGTGTCCGGCCGACGCATCGGCCCGGGCCTCACCCCGCCGCCGCGCCGTCCCAGCGGAACCACGCACGGTCCCGGTCGATGTGGAGCAGGAACTCGGCGACGGGACCGGTCGGCGACACCAGCGTCAGGGCGCTCTCGATGGGGTCGTAGGCGGCGTCGAACCATTCGAACTCCTCCGCCCCCACAAGGGCGTTGGCCTCGTCGAACCAGGGCTTGAACCGGCCGAAGGCCGCTTCGGGGACGAAACGGCCGCGCAGCCACGGCATGCCGCCGTCGTCCACGGTGATCGTGCCGACGAGGGTGCCGCCGTTCATGAGGCGCCACGTGGTGTCCGGGTTCGGGTCGGTCGTCATCCTGGCCTCACGGATCGGGTTCTGCGGCTGCTGTTGCCGCCCGGCTTGGTTGCCGGAAGCTCGCGATCAGTAATCGTCGCCGAACGCCGCCCGCTGCCGCTTCTCTAGCCAGCCCCTGAACAGGGCCGCCACCGGCGGCGCCGGGACCCCCGAGCGCTCGTCCGGGCCCGCCACCGAGGACAGCCAGGCCGGCATGAACTTCAGCGTCCACGAAGGCGCCGTCTTGCACATGTGCGCCGCGAACCCCTTCCACACCTTCTCGTCCAGCACCGGGGCGAGGCGGCCGGAGAGTTCGCGTTCCTCGTCCGCCGCGTGCCGGGCGAGCTCGTCGCGGAGCGGGTGGGTCAGGCGGGCCAGCTCGGCCGCGGCCGACGCGTCCGTGCCCAGCCCCCGAGCGGTCTCGTGCCAGCGGTGGAGGTTCTTGGCCAGCTCGTCGTGTTCGGTGGTCATCAGGGTGAGGGCCGCCTCGTCGGCCCCGAGCCGGCGGAGGGCCGGCCACAGGAACTCGTCCTCCCCCTCGTGGTGGTGCTCGATGATCTGGGACAGCTTCTCTGTGTACGCGCGGAGGGCGGCGGCCCGTTCCGGGTCCGGGGCCGCGGCGAGCCGCTCGGCGGTGCGGGCGACGCGGTCCAGGTCGCGCACCATGGCGCGGTGGGCCAGCAGCATCGTCCGGTGGCCGGAGGCGAGGGAGGCGAAGGAGGGCTGAGTGGTCATCGGTACTCCTCGGGGTTCGGCGGGAGCCTGCGGGGCCGACGGGGCCGGCGCGTCTCACCGGGCTGCTCGGACGGCGGCGTGGACGGTGCGCCGCCCGTTCCACGGTGCGTCGAGTGGTCGGCCGCGGACACCATCTTGCCTACGGAGAAAGGCCGGTGGGCCCGAATCGCGTGGCGTGCGAACTCGGTGCCCCGTCACGACGCTTCGGCGGTCAGCAGCGCCGCCAGCGCGCCCGCCAGGCGTCCGACCTCCGCCTCCGTGCCCACCGAGATCCGCAGCCGGCCCGGCATGCCGAGGGCGTCGAGCGCCCGGACGAAGATCCGGTGCTCGCCGGCCAGCCGGGCCGCGAACCGGGCGCTGTCGCCCGGCGGCGGCACGTCCACCATCACGAAGTTGCTCGCGGACGGCGCGTGGACGAGGCCCAGGGCGTCCAGGGACTTGTGGAGGAGTTCCCTGGCCCGGGCGTTGGCGGCCCGTACGCGGTCGAGGTGGTCGGGGTGTTCGAGGGCGCGGAGGACGGCCCGTTGGGCCTGCCGGTTGACGTTGAACGGCAGGGCGCCCGCGGTGGCGGACAGCCGGGCGATCAGGTCGGCGGGGCCGAGGGCGACCCCCATCCGTACCGAGGCGAGACCCCACGCCTTGGAGAACGTCCTGGTCACCAGCGCCCGGCGGCCCGCCCGGACCGCTTCGAGCGCGAACTCGTGCTCGGGACCGGCGAAGTCTATGTACGCCTCGTCGAAGACGACGACGCCACCGCCCTGGTCGGCGGCGTCCAGCAGCCGGGTGACGGAGGCGCGGTCGAGGAGCGCCCCGGTCGGGTTGAGCGGGTTGCAGACGAACGCGAGGCCGGCGCCGGCCGCGATCCGCTCGGCCAGGGCGCCCACGGGCAGACCGGCGCCGTCCAGCGGGACGGTGACCGGAACGCGGCCCACGGCGGCGGCGGACATCGCGTACCCGGGGAAGGTGGTGGCCGTGGTCAGGACCGTGGTGCCCGGCTCGCGGAGGAACGTCAGCGAGGCGACCAGGACCAGCTCGTCCGTGCCGTTGCCGACGGCGACCATGCCGGCGGGCACCCCGAAGTGCGCGGCCAGCGCCTCCCGCAGCAGGCGGCAGTCGGCGTCCGGGTAGCGGTTCAGGTGGCGGTCGGCCTCGTCGTGGACCGCCTCGACGGTGCCGGGCGGCGGGCCGTAGGGGTTCTCGTTGAGGTGCAGGCGGAGGTGGTCCCCGCCGTCCGGGATCTCGGTGTCGGCGAAGAAACCCGGTGGCAGGACCTGGGCCTGGGACATGGTGGAACCTTTCCGCGGGGGGTGTGGGTGAGGGGTGTGGGCGGCGGGCGGGAGCCTGGTGCCGGACGAGGCGCGAGCCCGGCGCCGTACGAGCCGGGAGGCCGGTACCGGACGAGGCAGGAGCCCCGCGCCGTACGAGGCGCGGGCCCGGTACCGGACCAGGGCGCGATCCCGGTACCGGACCAGGGCGCGATCCCGGTACCGGACCAGGCGGGAGCCGCCTGCCGGACCGGGCCGGAGCCGCCTGCCGGACCGCACGCCACCCGGCGAGCCGCGCCATGACGCACCCCGGCGGGCCCGAAACAGCCCCACGAGCCCGAAGCCCGA
This sequence comes from Streptomyces sp. NPDC021100, assembly GCF_044333095.1. Classification (NCBI taxonomy): domain Bacteria; kingdom Bacillati; phylum Actinomycetota; class Actinomycetes; order Kitasatosporales; family Streptomycetaceae; genus Streptomyces; species Streptomyces sp. NPDC021100. Next base: position 497,883 of record NZ_JBIRQH010000003.1, on the reverse strand, counting down.
AGCGGCCCGCCCGGCGGCTCACACCCCCGACGTCGTCTCCGGATCGAACTCCGTCCGCAGCGTGGGCAGCGCCAGCGCCAGCACCGCCGCGCACGCGCTGAGCACCGTGCCGACGAGGAACGCCGAGTGGAAGCTGCCCAGCAGGGCGTCGGGCAGCGTCTCGCCGTCGGCCAGTCCGTCGTCCAGCCTGCCGCTCGCGAGCGCGGCCAGTACCGCGAGGCCGGTGGCGCCGCCGATCTGCTGGCCGGTGTTGAGGACGCCGGACGCGGCGCCGGAGTCCGCCTTCGCCACGCCGCTCACCGCGGCCACCACCATCGGCACCATGGCCAGCCCGTAGCCGGCGGCGCACAGCAGCAGGGTGGGCAGGATGTCCGACGCGTACGACGCCTCGGCGGGCGAACCCGGCAGCAGCGCGAGTCCACCGGTGGCCGCGCCCAGCCCGACCAGGCACAGCACCCGGCTGCCGAGCTTCGGCAGCAGTTGGATCGCCAGACCGGAGAAGACCGCCATGGTCACGCCGAACGGCGCCCAGGACAGCCCGGCCCGCAGTGGTGACCAGTGCTGCAGGATCTGCATGTACTGGGTGAGGAAGAAGAAGATGCCGTACAGGCCGGACGCGGCGAGCAGCATCATCAGGTTCGCCACGGCGATCTGCCGGCGGGCGAAGATCCCCAGCCGGATCAACGGCTGCGCCGCGCGCGACTCCCGCACCACGAACCCCGCCAGCAGCACGCCGGCGCCGGCGAGGCCGAGGACGGTCGCGGCCGACCCCCAGGGCCGGTGGCTGGTGCTGATCACAGTGTAGACGAGCAGCAGCAGCCCGGACGTGATGAGCAGGGCGCCCGTGGTGTCGGTCGAGGTGCTCTTGGCCGGGGGCTCGCGGTCGGCGAGGGCGGGGCGCAGGGTGAGCGCGAACAGCAGGATCCCCACGGGGATGTTGATGAAGAAGACCCACCGCCAGTCGACGGTGTCGGTGACGACCCCGCCGAGCAGTACGCCGGAGACGCCGGAGATGCCGGTGAGGCCACCCCACACGCCGAGTGCCTTGCGCCGCTCCTTCGCCTCGGAGAACGCGGTGATCAGGATGGACAGGGCCGCCGGACTGAGCAGGGCCGCCCCGAAGCCCTGGGCCCCGCGCGCGACGATCAGCGTCTCGGGGTTCTGCGCCAGGCCGCAGGCGAGCGACGACGCGGTGAAGACGCCGAGGCCGGTGAGGAAGACCGGGCGCCGGCCGAAGAGGTCGGCGCAGCGGCCGCCGAGCACCAGGAAGCCGCCGAAGAGCAGCATGTAGGCGTCCACGACCCAGGCCAGCGAGGCCTGTTCGAAGTCGAGTGACGTGCGGATGGTGGGGAGCGCCATCGCGACGACGGTGTCGTCGATGATGACCATGAACTGTGCTCCGCAGGTCACCGCGAGCACCAGTCCCGCCGCCCGGCCCGCCGTTCCGGTCGTGGCCGGCGCGGTGGCCGCGGCCGTAGCCCTGCCCATGCGTCCTCCTGTCAGGGGTCCAGCCGTGGGGGCCGCTCCTTAGGGGTCCAAAGGTCCAAGGGGTCCAAGGGGTCCGCCCGCGGGGGCTGTTCCCCAGGGGCCGTCCCCCGGGGATCCTCCCCGTGGACGTGTCGGCAACCTATGGCGCCGGCCCGCCCCGCACGTGACAGGGGGATATGGCAGATCCCTGCCATACGCCGCGTGTTTCCCCTGCCATACGCCCACCGCCCCGCACCGGCAGGACCCTGCCGGGACCCACCCCGTCGACCGACAGGACCGGGTCATTGTCCGCCCCGGACGGCGCTGCCTGTAATGGGCGGCACCACCGCCGGAGGGGGCGTGCCGCATGAGCAGTTCACCCCGCGTGGTCGATTTCGTCGTGGACTTCCTGCGCAGGCAGGGCGTCCGCCATGTGTTCGGAGTCGGCGGCGCCAACATCGAGGACCTGTACGACGCGCTGCACCAGGCGCGGGGCGGCCCGCTGGGCGTGGTGGCCAAGCACGAGTTCTCCGCGGCCACCATGGCGGACGGCTACCACCGGGCGTCGCAGCGCGTCCCGGTGATCGCGTCCACCTCGGGCGCCGGCGCGATGAACCTGGTGCCCGGCGTCGCCGAGCTCAGGGCGTCCTGCGTACCGGCCGTCGTGCTCGTCGGCCAGCCGCCTGCGGCCCTGGACGGCCGCGGTTCCTTCCAGGAGACCAGCGGCCTCGCCGGTTCGATCGACGCCGTGCGGCTGTTCGGCGAACTCGGCGTGCACTGCGTCCGCGTGGACGAGCCGGAGGCGATCACCGACGCCCTGCCGCGGGCCTTCGCGGCGGCGACGGACCCCTCCGCGCCCGGCCCCGCGGTGCTGCTGCTCCCCAAGGACGTCCAGCAGGCCGTGCTCCCCGCCTGGGCACCGCCCCGCCCGGTGGTCCCGGCCGCGCCCGCGCTGTCGGCGGCCGCCGAGCGTTCCCGGGCCGCCGGCCTGCTGCGGGAGGCGGCACGGCAACCCGGCGGCGTCGCGGTGATCGCCGGGGAGGCGGTGGCCCGCGCCGACGCCCGCCGGGAACTCGCCCGGCTGGCCGCCGCGTTGCCGGCGGGCGTCGCCGTGGTGCCGGACGCCAAGGACGTCTTCGACCCCCGCGATCCGCGCTACCTCGGTATCTCCGGCGCCATCGGCACGGACGCGACGCAGGAGGCCCTGGAGCGGGCGGCCGCCGTCCTGCTCGCCGGCACCCGGCTGCCGCAGATGGCCGGCGGCGGACTGCGCGACCACCTCAAGGCGGTACCGGTCGTCTGCGTCGACCCCCGCACTCCTTTCCTCGACGCGCACGGGGAACTCGTCCGTCTCACCGGCCCCCTCGGCCCCGAACTCGACCTGCTGGCCCGGGCCGTGGCCGCGGAACCGCCGGCCGATGACGACGACGCGCGGCCGGCCACCCACCTCGTACCGCCGGCCCCGGTGACGCCAACGGTTCCAACGCCCCCACCGGACACCCTCCTCGACATGCGGACGGCCGTCCTGCTCGTCTCCGCCGCCCTGCCGGAGGGGTCGACCGTGGTGGCCGACGCCGGGAACGCCGGCGCCGCCGCCACCCACCACATCGACGTGCCCCCGGACGGCCGGTTCGTCGCGGCCCTCGGCATGGGCGGCATGGGCCACAGCTTCGGCGCCGGGATCGGCGCCGCGTTCGCCACCGGCCGCCGCGCCTGCGTCGTCGCGGGCGACGGCGCGTTCTTCATGCACGGCATGGAGGTGCACACCGCCGTCGAACACCGGCTGCCCGTCACGTTCGTGGTGCTCAACAACAACGCGCACGGCATGTGCGCCACCCGCGAGCGGCTGTTCTTCGCCGGCGACTACTCCTACAACCTCTTCCGCCCGGCCCGGATCGGCGACGGTGCCGCCGCCCTGTTCCCCGGCCTGCCGGCCGTGACCGTCCGTACCGCCGGCGAACTGACCGCGGCCCTCGGCCGCGCCCACGCCACCCCCACGCCCGCGCTGATCTGCGTGGACGTCGACCCCACCGAGATGCCACCGTTCCGGCCCTTCCGGCAGCAGTCGCTGCCCGCCGGTCCCGGACGGCCCGCACGTGAAGGAGCAGTGCCAGGATGACCGCCACCGCCGACCGGCCCACCCCCACCCCCGACCCCGGCTACGTCGCCCCCGCCCCGATCCCGGACGGCATCAAGGACGTCCCCGGCCTGCTGCGCTGGGAGACGACCCCGCGGGAGGAGGCCATGGCCCTCGCCGCGCAGCTGACCAAGGAGAGCTTCACCTACGACGAGGTGTACGGGCGGTTCGTCACCGTCCACCAGTACATCGACGCGCCGCCGCGGGCCGTGTACGACTACCTCACGGACATCCGCCACCTCAACGAATACACGTACAGCACACGGGACTTCGCACCGACCGACGTGCCCGGGCTCTACCAGGGCCGGGACGTCCTGCTCGACGACACCACCAAGATCTTCATGCGGATCGACGGCGACCCGGACGCGCTCACCGTCGACATGCGGTGCGCGTGGGACCAGGGCCGGGAGCTGTGGATGAACTACCTCCATCGGATCGTCCCGGCGGAGACCGTCCTGAACAAGCCCGGTTCCGTCGTCATCTGGACCAACTGCCGCCACCCCTACTACGACAAGAACCCCCACCCCGAGCTGGCGTCCTCCCCGGACCGGCCGTGGGTCGGCGACATGTGGCCGCTGTTCTACGCGGGGCACCAGGTGGAGATCGACAACCTGAAGAAGATCCTGGAGCACCGCTTCGGGGGTGACACCGCCGCATGAGGGACACCGGCCCGCTCCACGACGTCAGTCTGCTCGAAGTCGCCTCCTACCTGCCCGGCGAGCCGGTCGGCACCGAGTACTTCCTGGCCCACCGGGAACAGGACGGTGCCGGGGAGGAGTCCGGCGCGGAGACGATGTTCAAGGCGCCGCGCTTCCGGCACCAGGTGGACCGGGACGAGACGCCCGCCGACATGATGGAGAAGGCCGCGACCGCCCTGGCCGAACGCGTCGGGCGGGACGCGGTGCGCGGCGTCGACGTGGTGCTCACCAACACGCTGCTGCCGGAGGTGCCGTTCACCGGCCCGGGCGCCGAGGTGGCGCACCGGCTCGGCATCCGGGCCGACTGGGTGATCGACGCGCACAACGGCGGCTGCGCCTCCTTCGTCCACCTGCTGCGGCTGGCGCGGGTCCTCGTCGGCACCGGGCAGGCCCGGTCCGCGCTGCTGCTCAACGTGCAGAACTGCGCGGGGCCGGTGATGACCCAGTCCGAGGTGCGCACCCTCCCGGAGGCCGTCATTCCGGGGGACGGCTGCGGGGCGGCCCTCGTGGCCGCGTCGGCGGAATCGCCCGTGCTCGGCATCCGGGTCGCCCACCACGGCGAGTACACCCGGGACTGCGGCCTGACCCTGTCCGACGGGCGCAAGTACTGGGAGCCGGGGACCAGCCAGATGCACGTCGGGTTCACACCCGGCCGGGTCAAGGACATCGTCGAGCGCGGCAACCGGCTGGTGCCCGACGTGGTCTCGGGGCTGTGCGCGGAACTGGGGCTGGAGACCGGCGACCTGGACGTGCTGATCACCAACCAGCCGAACCGGATGTTCCTGGAGCAGTGGCGCACCCGCCTCTCCCTCGACCCCGCCCGGCACCTCGACACCTTCGACCGGTTCGGCAACCTCTTCGGCGCCGCCGTCCCCATCACCCTGGACCACGCCCTCCGCGAGGGCCGGATCCCCGACGGCAGCCTGCTGATGCTCGCCGGGTTCGCCCACGCGGGGGACTTCGCGGGGGCGGCGGCGGTCCGGTGGCGGGGCGGGGCCGGGCACGATGCCCGGCACGGAGCCGATGCCGACGTGACCGGGACCGGCACGACCGCGACCGACGTCACCGAGGACGCCCGGACGTAGTCGCCGCGACGGCCCGGCGGACCCGCGTCCGCCGGCCGCCCCCCAAGCCCCCGGGGGCGTGTCACCCACGTCACCGGGTGATCGACGGGCGGTGGATCCGCCGCCCGGACGCTTCCCCACACCATCCGTTCAGTGGAAAGGCAACCGATCATGCGGAAGAAGCTCACCGCCGCCTCCGTCGCCAGCGCGGCCCTGCTCCTGGGCGGCCTCGCGACGGCCGGGCCGGCCACTGCCGCCGCCGATTCCCCGGCCGGCGTCCAGACGGTCACCGCCCGGTACGACTGCGGCCAATTCGGCGTCACCGACCTGACCATCGAGGGCTCGGCCGACCATGGCGTCGGTTCCCTCCGCTTCTCCACCAGCGGCGGCCTGGCCCCGGCCGACATCCCCGCGGACTCGGTCAGCGCCACGCTGCGGCTGCGGAAGGCCGACGGCGGCATCGCCACCTTCAGCGGCACCGCCAACGCGGCGACCCCGGCCGGGCAGCCGGTCGTCGTCGGCCCCCTCACCGGGCCGGTGGCGGCGGGCGACCGCCTCGACTCCTACATCCCGGCCGCGGGCTCGGGCGATTCGTCGCTCAGCCTGAACGTCCTCGGCACGGCCAACACCTGCACCGCCGTGTCCTCGCAGACCCCGGGCCCGCTCGTCTTCTGAGCCGGGTACGAGGCCCGGACGACGGTCCTCGGGGGTTCCGATCGGGGGCGCGCCCGGCGGCGGATTCCGCCTCGGGGGCGCCCCCTCCGGCATGGACCTCAAGAGGTGCCCGACGCCGCATGCCCCTCACGGCGTACCGCCCTGCACCGCCCGCACGACGTGCACGCGTGACGCGCACCCCAACTTCTGCATCACCACGCGCAGATGGTTGGTCACCGTCCACTCGGAGATCCCCAGCCGCCGCGCGATCTGCCGGTTGGTGAGGCCCTCCGCTACCAGGAGCGCGATCTGGTGCTGCCGTGGGGTGAGGCCGTGCGGGGCGGTTCCCCGGCGGGCCGCGCGCGCGGGCTCGGGAGCGGGGGCCGGGGCGAACAGGGCGGCGACGAGGGCGTCGTGCAGGGACACCCGTTCCGCGTCGCGGCGCAGTTCCCGCAGCGGGCGGGCGCCGGGGCTCCCGACGAGGCTCCGGGCGAGCTCGCCGGCCGCGTCGTCACCGTCGGGGACGACGCCGTACCGCCGCCGGACGGCCTCCGCGTGCGCCAGCACCCGGGCGACGGCGTGCCGCCGCTGCTCCCCGTCGCCGCACGCGCCGCCGGAGGTGACGGCCACCGTCTCCAGCGCCTCGGCCACCTGCGCGGGGTCGCCGGTGCCCATGAGCAGCCGGGCCGCCTCGCGGGCGGTCTCGTGCGCCTCCCGGTCGCGCCCGAGCGTCCGTCGGACCCGGGCGAGCGCGGTGAGCAGCGACGCCCGGAGCGCGGCGTCGTCCGGTACGTCCTCCAGGGCGCGCAACAGCGGACGTTCGGCGTCCGGGTCGGCGTGCGCGGCCCGCAGCAGGGCCTGGCCGCGCCGGGCCAGCGCGGCGGTGCGCCGGTCGCCGTGGGCGTCGAGCCGGCGCACCGCCGGCTCCAGCACGTCGGCGGCGGACGTGGACTCGCCCATCCGCCGCAGCAGTTCACCCGTGGCGGCCGCGACGCGGGCGCGGGCCACGGGGAGTTCCGCGGCGGCGGAATCCGCCCGTTCCAGTACACGCGCCGCGCGGGCGTACTCCCCGCGGTCGACGGCCCACCGCCCGACCGCGACGAGCGCCCCGGCCACCACCTCGCCGCCCGCGGCCCGGGTGGCGGGCCGGCCGGCCGCGGTCCACGCGTCGGCGGCCGCCTCGACCGCGTCCGCCGCCTCCGGGGCCAGGCGGTGGCGCAGCAGCGGCACCTCCAGGGCGGTCAGCAGGCGCAGCGCGGCGAGGTGGTCGCCGGTGGACGTCAGGTGGCGGGCCGCCTTGAGGACGTCGGGGAGGCGGCCGGCGACCGCGTGCAGCACCTGGTCCAGGTGCCGGCCCGCGCGCAGGGCCTGCGCCGTGGCCTCGGCGTACGCCACCCAGTGGGCGGCGTGCCCGTCGAGGACGCGGCGCAGCTCGCCGGGGTCGGCGGCCAGCCGGGCGCGGTGGTAGGCGCGGGCCATGTAGGTGAGGCGGAGTTCCGGCTCGCCGTCCTGCCCGGGAGTGCTCAGCAGCAGGCTCTTGTGCAGCAGCGCGTCGATGCCGGCGACCGCGGCGCTGTGGTCGAGCCCGGTGACGCGCCGCACGGCGGCCGGGTCGATGTAGGTGTCGAACACCGACAGGGCCCGCAGCAGCGCCGGGTCGCCCTCCCCAGGCGTCCCGGCGGGCCAGGTCAGGGCGGCGGCGACGCTGCGGTGCCGCTCGGGGGTGTCGCGCGCCCGGTGCCGCCCGGGGTCGCAGTCGCCGCGCTCCAGGCGTTCGAGCAGGGCGCGCGGCCCCTCCGTACCGACCGCCTCCGCGGCCATCTCGACGGCCAGCGGAAGCCCGTCCAGCAGCCGGCAGATCTCCCCCACGGCGAGCCGGCCCGGCCCGCTGTCGACGCCGGGACGGTGGTACGGGCGCACCCGCTCCGCGAAGAGGGCCTCGGCGGGCGAGCCCGCGCCGGTGGGCAACGGGCCGACGGGGAACAGCCGCTCGGCGCGGATGTCCAGCGGGACGCGGCTGGTGAGGAGGGTGCGCAGGCCCGGGCAGGAGCGCAGCAGGGCGGCCACGTCGAGGGCGATGTCGGCCACCAGGCGGTCGCCGTTGTCCAGGACGAGCAGCAGGTCGGCGCCGGCGATCCGGGCGGCGGCCTCGCGGGCGTCGCGGACACCCAGGCGCGCCCAGAAGGCGGCGGCGTCGGGCGCGTCGGCGAGGTCGACCCAGACCGACGGCGGGGGCGGGGGAAGGGGCGGGTCGGGCAGGGACGGAGGTGGCACCGGGAGCCGCGGCGGCGGCGCGGGGCACCCGGCGCCCAGGGGTCCGCGGGCGCCCCCGGTACCGTCCTCGCGCCCGGGCGTGACGGCGGCGTGCGCGAGGTGGCTCTTGCCGACTCCGGCGGGACCGGTCAGGGTGAGCAGCCGCACTCGCGCCGGGCGCGCCAACCAGGCGCGCAGGCGCAGCAGTTCGCTCTCCCGCCCGAACAGCTCGCCGAAGCCGAGATCGCCGGGCCCGTGAGGGGTGAGCCCTTGCGGGAGGGCCCCTAGGGGGGCCGGCCCTTGGGGGGTCAAGCCCTGAGGAGCGCCCCCGCCCCCACCCCCGATCCCCGCCTCGCCCCGGCCGCATCCCACCCCGCCGGCTTCCCCCGCACCCTCTGTGACCAGCATGCGAGCAGCCTCCTTGCTCCTCACGTCGCCGTTCCCCCTGTCGAGCTGTCGACCTGTCGAGCTGTCGAGTCCCGCTTCAGACCGCCGGCACCGGCGGGGCGTACCGCGCCACGACGGCCGCCAGTTCGCGCAGCAGCCGTTCCGCGTGCGTGCGGACGAAGAAGTGCCCGCCCGGCAGGACCCGCAGCTCGCTGCCCCGGCCGGCGTGGTCACGCCACGCCGCCATCGCCGGCACGGGCACCAGGTGGTCGTCCGCCCCGGCGAACAGGTGCAGCGGAACCGCCAGCGGCTCGATGTCCGCCAGCTCCACCCAGCCCGTACAGAGCCGCAGGTCGTCCCGGACGAGCGGCATGTACGCGGCCCGGAACCGCCGCCTCCGCGCCAGCTCCCAGGGAATGCCCCCGAGCTCGGCCAGGGCGCCGGCGAGCGTCTCGTCGTCGGCGTCCGGGTCGAGGATCCGGGTCGGCCGTACGTGCGGCGCGCGGTGCGAGCTGAGCACCAGGGCGCGCGGCGGCGCGGCACCCCGGCGCTGCCGGGCCAGCGCCAGCGCGTGGGCGACGAACGCGCCCATGCTGTGCCCGTACAGGACGTGCGGCCTGGACAGCGCCTCGTCGAGGTGGTCGTCCAGCTCGGCGACGAGGTCGTCGAGCCGGGTGAACCGCGGTTCGTGCGCCCGGCCCTCGCGCCCGGGCAGCTGCACGGGCAGCACGCGCACCCCGGCGCCGCGGGCGTCCAGCCGCTCCTGCCACGGTTCGTACGCCGAGGCACCGCCCCCGGCGCACGGCAGGCAGAACAGGTCCAGTCCCGCCGGCGGCCGTTCGCCCGCCGCCGGCGTCAGGTACGGCGTCATCACGCAGGCACCCCCCGTCCCACGCTTCAGACCAGTTGCCGCGCGGCCACCACGCGGTCGTAGTACAGCGTCCCATCGACGAGGAACTCGCCGTCGAACTGGGAGAGTACGGCGACGGGCAGCTCCATCCGCTTGCCGCGGTTGGGGATGTCCTGCCAGTCGGCCGCCTGGGTGCCGTTGATCCGGCTCTCCAGGATGACGACGTCGGCCGTGTGGTGGATGGCCAGCACCTCGTGTTCGAGGTCGGGAAAGGCCGCCAGCATGCCCTCGAAGTGCCGGCGGACCGCGTCGTCGCCGACCAGCGGCTGCTCGTCGAACGGCACGACGCGGCAGACGCCGCCGGGCCCCCGCCCGGCGCTCGACATCACCGCCGCGGTGTGTCTGAGGACCAGTTCCTCACGGTGTTTTCGCAGGTCGGCATCGGTTCGCTGCCGGCTGTCCCGCATCATGTGCGCCTCTTCTCCCCGTTACCGGGCGCCCGGTCGCGCCCGGCCAAGTCCGGTGAGGACCGCGGCCGTCCACCCACCCCACGGAGCTCCTTCGTGGGGGCCGGGGCCGTCTCCGCCGTCGCTTTCCGGACACTGACCACACACCGTTCCGACCTGCTCGGCCGGCCTTGCCCGCCGAGGTCACCCCGCCTTCCCGGTCCGCGTCCGGGAGGGTCACCACCGGCACCAAGCGGAATGCTCTTTCCTGTGTGACGGCCATTACCGCGTGTTGCCTGCGATTCAAAATCATGCGCCGGATGCGGGCAACCGTCCGGACAAGGGTGAGGTGAATCTTGACTTAATCGCACTCCCGATATGCCGCCAAACACGGCATAACCGGGCGGCGTTGAGTCCGCCGGGGAGCACCATGAGTGCCGTTCGCCCCCTTCCGCCACCACGAATCGTCCTGCGCAGAGCATCCATGTGCACCGAACGGCCGAGTGACGTACCGGCGCTCCGTACCGTCGGGCATGGGATGCCCCAACCTCCGTACGGAGCAAGGGTGTATGGGCATAAGCGCCCCTGAAACCGCCGCTGATGAGTACCGATGAGCCGCCGGAGGGCACGCCGGCGGCCGAACCGCCCCTGGACGTTCCGAACCAGTGGGGAATGACCGACGCCCCGTGCCGCACAGACCCGTTCACGCGGCCTGCCTTCCCCGGCGAACTGATGACCGAGCCCCCCTCCGGGGGGTGGCCGGAGGCGCGGCGGACAAGCCCCCCCGCGGGTGGGAGCGGCGGTGTCCGGCCGCTCCCACCCCTCTACCCCAACGGGGTCGCTACCGCCCCGACTTGCGGAGCGAGCACGTGGCCGTCGCCGTCCGGTTCGGGTCGCTCTCCGAACGGGCCGTGAGGGTGATCTTCCCGTTGCGGTCGGCGCCCGTCGTGGCCGCGACGAACACGTCGACCGGGACGGACGTGCCAGCCCCGGCCGTCGCGAGGCGGTTGGGGAGCCAGGCGGACCAGCCGCGGCCGGAGGCGGTGGCCGAGAGCCGGTAGACGTCGGCCGAGCGGTAGCCGTCGTCGGCCTCCGCCGGGCGGCCGGTGTTGGTGAGGTCGAAGGTGCACCGGGCGCGGCCGTCGACCGGCCGGCCCTTCGCCGTCCCGCGGCCCAGCGCGGCACCGCGCGCCTGCGGGCCGGTCCCGTCGAGGGACTTCACGCCGACGCTGTAGGAGAGGACGCCGGCGGCGTCGCGGCGGATGTCGAGGACGTAGAAGTGCAGGCGGTTGGCGTGGTCCACGTACTCGTAGGAGCTGCCGGAGTCGGCGCCCGCGTGGAAGAGGGCGTCGCTGAGCTGCCGGTAGTCCCCCATGGTGATCTTCTGGAGGGAGCCGTCGGGGCGCTTGAAGTCGACCATGCCGATGTCCTCGGGATGGGCGTCGATCACCCAGGCGAAGGGGGCGCGGTCGGCGTTCTTGGTCTTGCTGATCAGCACGCCGTGGTCGGGGGTGAAGGAGTCCATGCCCATGCGGTCGACGACCTCGACGGTGTAGTTGTCGTAGCCGCCGCCGTCGCAGAGCGGGTCCTTGGTGCGGTCGCAGGCCGGGGAGAGGTCGCGGCCCATGCTGACGTTGATGCCGGAGAGGCCCTTGTCACCGGGTGGTGCGGAGCGCGCGGTGACACGGGCCACGATGAGCCCCTGGTTCTTGAGGTCGTCGCGGTCGAGGCGGAGGACGTTCTTGTCGTCCACGATGCCGAGCTTCATCTTGTCCCGCAGGACGTGCTGGGCGCCCATGGAGCCGCCGGCGGTCGCGGGGATCCGCCACCGCGTGTGCGGGCCACCGGGTCCGTTGAAGGACCCGCGCGAGAGCATCCCCCAGATGCCGGTGTAACTGCGGCTCAGGGGCGTCCCGTAGGGGTTGTTGTAGTTGTCCCCGATGCCCAGGATGTGGCTGAGCTCATGGGCGAACGTCGCCATGCCGGAGCTCTCGGCCTGGGTGGACGAGCCGTCGGCCGCGTTCGGCCAGATCCGGGCGGCGGCCTGCCAGGAGGTCCAGGGAACGTACCGGGTCTTCGCCGCGTTGCCGCCGGACGCCAGCGGGGACGGCGGCCCCCAGGCGGCGGGCACGTCGGCCGCCGACCGGAACTTCATCTGCCCGAACTCCTGCCAGGCGGACGACTCGTCCACGCCGGCCGTCAGGTAGAAGACGAAGTCGAACTTCTTCACCTGGTCGGCCCCCACGTCGGCGACCCAGGCCCGCTTCCCGTCGGCCCTGATGTCCTTCCCGCAGGTGTCGCCGCGGGGGCAGGCCCCGGGGTTCATCTCCGGCTCGATCCCGTACTGGTACGACTTCCACGGCAGCCGGTACGCCCCGAACGCCGTCAGGTCGACCCCGAAGCGGCCCCCGGAGTCCTCCATCCAGTACTCGTTGATCGTGTGACCGTGGTTGAGGGTGCCCGGCTTGTTGAGGAAGTCGCGGTAGAAGGCGGGCACGCGGTCGCGGGGGATGCCGGAGGCGGGCGCCTGCGGATTGCCGAACCGGCCGGCGCCGGCCGGCTTGCTGACCGAGAACTCCTCGTCCGGGTAGTCCAGGAGCACCAGCGCGCCCTTGAACTTGCGCTGCGTGGGCTGGAGGGCGGGGTCGGCCCAGCGGGTCCCGGGGACCGAGCGGTACTCCGCCCAGGTCATGTCGTCGGGGTTGCGCCAGTTCTGCGGATCGATCGGACGGACCAGGGACTGCCGTCCCCGTGGCCCCGCGTCGGGCGTCGCCAGCGCCGGTCCCGCGGCGACGGCGCCGGCCGTCAGCCCGAGGAGCGCGGCGGCGACGCGGACGCGACCGTACCGTATTCGCCCGCGTCCGGCGCGTCCGGCCCGGCGGGGCGGTAATCCCGGTGCACGTCTGTGACGGTGGAGGAACAAGACTCACCTCTTGTCTGAAGTCGTCTCCTGGCGTCAGGAGTTGACCGCCGAAGACGCGGCAAGCTGTTCGATGGGGGTGCCCACCGGGGCCAAGGTAAGGGGGAGGGAGCTGTGGCGCCAGAGTGACGCGGCTCCCGGCTACCGGGCGAGGGCCCCCGAGCGGGGGCCGGCTCCCGCACCCCCACCCCCTCGGACCGCGCCCCGCGCGGTGACCCTCACGGAGCTTCCATGGTGACCCGTACGTACGCGTGCAACGCGTCCCGGACGAAAGCGGCGCCCTCGACGGACCCGTAAGTGGTGGCGAAGTCGGGGTCCGTGACGTACATGTCCCCGAGACAGCGCACCATCACGGCGGACCGCTCGCGGTCCCCGTCGGCCACCGGCGTGCCGGGGATCGCGCCGAGCCAGGCGACGTGCCGGGCGGCGAGCGCCTGCGCCCGGTCCGAGAGCGGGGACGCGCCCTCCCTCCAGGCCGCGGCCCACGCGTCGACGAGCTCGTCGGTGTCCCGCTTCCAGGCGAGCTGCTGCCGCATGTCCTTCCCGTGCCACCAGTCGTTGCTGAGCCGGAAGGCGCGCTCGCCCCAGCGGGCGACCACCTCGTCCTCGTAGCTGTCGTTGAACCCCTCCAGCATCATGTCCATCGTCGGATCCTGCCCCGAGCGGCGGGCGTCGAGGGTGCGCCGGACGGCCCCGATCCGCCGGTCGAGGCGCTCGCGCTCGGCCTCCAGCAGCCGGATGTGCTCCCGGAGCGCCGTCTCCTCGTCGGCCTCCCGGTCCAGCACCTCCGCGATGACCGGCAGGCTCAGCCCGAGGTCCCGCAGGATCAGGACGCGCTGCAGCCTGGCCACGGCGTCGACGTCGTAGTAGCGGTAGCCGTTGGACCCGACGCGGGAGGGCGGGAGGAGGCCGATGTCGTCGTAGTGGCGCAGCGTGCGGCTGGTGATGCCGGCGCGGCGCGCCACCTGCTGGATGGTCCACTCCACGGGTCCTGCCGCTTCCGCCCCGACTCGCTCACGCGTCATCTTCGCCACCTCCCGCACCATGCTCCCGCATCCACCGCAGCGGGTCCCGTCCGCCCGGGGGTCCCGCCCCCGGCGCAGTCGTCCTCCCTCGCCGGACGGACCGGAGGGCGCGCCCGGGGCGCGAGACCCAGCCCGTCCGGCGCTTGAGGACGAGCGTCGAAGCCGCGACAAGCGGGGTCTGGGGCGCAGCCCCAGGAAAGGGCGGATGGGTGGGGCACCCCGTCCGGACCTCACGCGACCTTGGGAGCGGCCCGCATCCCGATGTAGCAGCACCCCGTACCGTCGGCCAGCGTCGAGAAGACCACCGGCATCCAGTCCTCGCTGAAGGCCGCGCCGACCCCCGACCCCGCGAACACCGTCTCGCTCACCGGCCGCAGGTCGATCTCCAGCGGTTCGGAGAAGTCCTTCATGCCGTCGACGAATGCGTACCGCAGGTGCCCGGCCCCGTCGCGCTCGCTGACGGTGATGACGACGCCCTCGCGCCGGTACGTGCCGACGAGCGGCGCGAGGTCCACGACGGGCGGGACGGCGGCCGGCGCGAAGGAGTCGGGCATCCGCACGCCGGCCAGCTCGTGGAGCAGTTCGCGGAAGAGGGCGGCGTAGACCTGGCGGGCGCCGCCGCCGTTGGTCGTCAGGGCGATGGCCACCCCCGCGTGCGGGACCACCCGCAGGTACGCGTACTGGCCGATGGAAGCGCCGTCGTGACCGAAGCCGGGGGTCCCGGACCAGTCGTACAGCGACCAGCCCAGGCCCCAACCGTCGGCGCTGACCGTCCACTTGTCGGGGACGTCGACCTCGCGCCGGCGCATCATCACGGCCGTCTCGGGGGCGAGGATCCGGGTTCCGTCAGGGGCGGCACCGCCCGCGAGGTGCGTCCGGGCGAACCGGACGACGTCGCCGGCGCTGGCCAGGACCCTCCCGTAGGGGCCGGCCGACCGCGGCATGAGGTCCCAGGCGGGCGCCGGGTCCGGCAGGCGGCCCGGCTCGCCCAGGTGGCCCATGGCCGTCCGGAAGGCGAGCGCCTCCTCGGGCAGGGTCATCGTCCGGGTCAGCCCGAGCGGGGCGACGAGGCGCTGCTTCAGGGCCTCGTCCCAGGTCAGACCGGTGAGCACCTCGACAATACGGCCGAGCACGTTGTAGCCGACGCTGCTGTACGACGAGCCGGTGCCGGGGCGGCAGTCGAGGGCCACCCCCTCGGCGGCGGCGACGTACCGGGCGAGGCAGTCGTCACCGCGTCCGGTGTCCAGGGTGAAGTCACAGGTGAGACCGCTGGTGTGGCTGAGCAGCATGCGCGGTGTGATGGCGGCGGTGGCCTCGGGGTCCGCGACCGAGAACTCCGGCAGTACCGCGGTGACCGGCGCGTCCAGGTCCAGCGCCCCTTCCTCGGCCAGCTGCACCACCAGCGTCGCCGTGTAGATCTTGGCGATGGACCCGAGCTGGAAGACGGAGTCGGGCGTGGCCGCCACCCCGGTCCCCCGGTGCAGCAGGCCGGTGGCCAGCTCGTGGACCTCGCCGTCCGCGAGGACCGCGAGCGCGGCCCCCGGCACGTGGTGCGCCGCGCACAGTTCGTCGAGGCGGGTCTGCCAGCGGGCGGCGTCGAAGACGGCGCCCGGCGGCAGCGCCGCGCCCCGGTCGTGGTCGGCGGCGGTGTTGTCGAAGTCCTTCGGCATGGCTCCCCCTGGAACGCACGGTCGCTGCGGCGGGCCTCCCCGGACCCGCCGACACCGAACACTGTACGGAGCTCCGCACACTGTTCGCAAGACCGTACGGTGTACGCCGTCGGGCTATCCTGGGCCGCGCAGGCGCGACGGCGCGGAACCGAGGCGTACGCGTGAATACCGAGGAGAGGGGCCACCGAATGGCGACCGACCAGCAGGAACACACTCCGCGGACGGCACCGGACCGGCCGGCCGGAGGGGACCGGCCGGTCGCCTCCGTCTGGACGCGGCCCCGCCGGCCGCGCCGCGAGCAGCCCGCCCTGAGCCGGGAGCAGATCGTCTCCGCCGCCCTCGACCTGCTGGACACGGACGGCCTCGAAGCCCTGAGCATGCGGAAGCTCGGCGCCCGGCTGAACGCCGGGGCCACCTCGATGTACACGCACGTGTCCACCAAGGACGAGCTGATCGAACTGGTCGTGGACGAGGTGTACGGCGAGATCGGGGTGCCCGCCGCGGACGACCCGGCCGGCTGGCGCGAGGCCGCCGGCCGCTGCGCGCACGGTCTGCGGACGACGATCCTCCGTCACCCCTGGCTGGCCCCCGCGCTGGGCGGACTCGGACTCACCCAGCTCGGCCCCAACGCCATGCGGCTCTCCGAGGGGCTCCTGGCCCTGTTCGAGGCGGCGGGCCTCCCGGCGGACGAAGCGGACCTCGCCGTGTCCACGGTGAGCGCGTACGTCATCGGCATGAGCATCAGCGAGGCGGCGTGGCTGACGACGGTGGCCCGAAGCGGCCGGACCGAACGCGAGTGGGTCCGGGGCCTGTGGCCCGCGGCCGAGGAGGCGACCGGCGAGCACCCCCAAGTGCGGGCGCGGTACGCCGCGTTGCGCGACCGCGACCCGCGCGAGACGCGGGACGAGAAGTTCGCGTACGGGCTGCGGCGCGTACTCGACGGCCTGGCGGCGCGCATCGCGGACGGGCCGGCCGCCGGCGCGTGAGCCGGGGTGCCTGCCGGGGCGGCCGGCCCTGCCGGAAACCCGGAGAACGTGCCCCGGTCGCCGCACCGCCGACGCTCCCGGGACGTCCGTCACGGGCCGGCCCCCGGACAGGGGCCGGTACCGAACGCCGTCCGGCGTCCCCGGGCGCCAAACGTCCGCGGACGAATCCCGGGGTTTTTCCACCCCATCGGTGGAACGTGGGCCCGAACTGGCCCAGGGAACCGTGTTCTTGGTCAGGCTGTACGGGTGCGGGGATGGCTGAGAGCGGGACGGCTGACGGCGCTGGCGGCGTTCGCCGTCTTCGGGCTGGCGGGCAAGGCGGCCGCCGACGACCTGGAGGCGGACGCGACGGCCGGCAACAGTTCGCTGCACGCGGTCGTCCACCACGTGCCGAGACTGCTACCGCCGCATCCGCCGTCGCATGTGCGGGTGCGCGCGCTGGGTGGCGCGGTGCGCGCGAACGTGGACGACGACGGGGTGCGCTGCCTGGCCGTCGGGGCGGGGGTGCTCCGGGTGACCGCCCATGTGCGGCTGGGCAACTGCCAGGCCCAGACTCCCCCGGCGGCCGCTGCTCCTGCGGCTCCCGCCCCCGCGGCCCCTCCGGCCCCCGCGGCACCGGCCGCCCCGGCAGCACCACCAGCCGCCGCCCCTGCGGCCCCGGCCGCCCCGCCGGCAGCGGCACCGGCGGCGCCCGCCGCCCCGGCAGCTCCCCCGCCCGCCGCTCCCGCGGCACCCGCACCGGCAGCCCCCGCACCAGCGGCTCCCGCTCCGGCCGCACCTGCCCCAGCCGCACCGGCAGCTCCCGCCGCGCCGGCACCCGCGGCTCCCGCCGCCCCGGCAGCACCACCAGCCGCTCCCGCTCCTGCGGCACCGGCAGCACCAGCAGCGCCCGCTCCTGCTCCCGCTCCCGCACAGCCGGCCCGCCCGGCGACCCCCGCCACCGCGAACCCGCCCGCCCGCCCCGCCGCACCGGCCCCCGCCGCCGCGGCACCCGCGCCGGCCGCGCCGTCTTCTCCGTCCACACCGTCATCGCCCGCCGCACCACCCCCGGCGGAGAGCCACATCCCGGCGCCGATTCCGCCGGTCCACCTCCCCATCCCGCCGCATCACCTCTACCGGAACGCGGTGGCGGCAGGGGGCAACCCCCTCGTACCGCACACCTCCGTGGTCACGCTCACCCTCTTGCTCACCACGCCCGCCGTGCTGACCGCCGCCCTGCTGCGGCCCCGCTCCGGCAGCCGCCGCAACCGCTGACCCACCGGGCGCTCCCGCACCAGGCCCCGGGTCCCGCCCGCACCGCGAAAGACACCGCCAGGAAAGGCGCCGGCAAACAAAGATCGAGAAAGGCCGCGCAAAACAACAAATGCCCCGGCGTATTGACAGCCGGGGCATTTTCTCGCGTATATTGATTGTTTCTATGCCGCGCCGAAGGCAAGGCATAGAGAAGCTTTGTAAGGCCATGATATCGGGGCGGGAGTCACAGTGTCAAACGCGTCGGCCCAGGAATTGCGGAACGAACAGGAATTCATCGACAACCTCCACACACGCCTCGCGGAACTCCGCGACGAGGCCGAAGCCGGGATGAACGCCGCCCTCGCCTCGCCGGGCGGCGGCACCTTCCAGGCCCGGCTGGAGCGCGATGTGCTGGTGGCCGAACGGTCGGGGCTGCTGGCCGCGTTCAACGCGGGGGAGAACGGGCTCTGCTTCGGCCGGCTGGCGTTCCGCGACGGCCGCGACCACCACATCGGCCGGATCGGCATCCGCCGGGACGACGCCGACCGGACGCCCCTCGTCATCGACTGGCGGGCCGACGTCGCCCGGCCGTTCTACCTGGCGACCGGCCACACCCCCATGGGGCTGCGCCGCAGGCGCCACATCAGCACCGAGGGCCGCCGCGTCACGGCCCTCCACGACGAGATCCTCGACCTCGCCGACCCCGAGCGCACCGGCCTGGAGGGCAGCGACGCCGACGCCGTCCTCCTGGCCGCGCTGGACGCCGCCCGCACCGGGCGGATGCACGACATCGTGCAGACCATCCAGGCGGAACAGGACCGCGTCATCCGCGCCCCGCACCACGGCGTCATGGTGGTGGAGGGCGGCCCCGGCACCGGGAAGACGGTCGTCGCGCTGCACCGCGCCGCGTACCTGCTCTACGCCCACCGCGAGCAACTGGCGCGCCGCGCCGTGCTGATCGTCGGCCCCAACCCGGCGTTCCTCGGTTACATCGGCGAGGTGCTGCCCTCCCTGGGCGAGACCGGGGTACTGCTCGCCACGCCCGCCGAACTGTTCCCCGGCATCACCGCCACCGGCACCGACACCCCGCGGGCGGCCGAGGTCAAGGGCGCCGCGGCGATGGCGGACGCGCTGGCCGCGTACGTCCGGGACCGGCAGACCCTGCCCGACCCGGAGCTGGTAATCCGCCACGACGACGGCGACCTGGTGCTGGACGAGGCCATCGCACGGGCGGCCCGCGAGCGGGCGCGCGCCACGAAGCTGCCGCACAACCTCGCACGCCCCACCTTCGCGTTCGCCGTGATCGACGCGCTCACCGCCCAACTCGTCGAACGCATCGGGACCGACCCCTACGGGGGCCCGAACCTCCTCGGCCCGGACGACGCCGCCCAGCTCGGCAAGGCCGTGGCGGCCTCCCGGGACGTGCACGCCGCCATCGACGCGTTGTGGCCGGCGCTCACCCCGCACCGGCTGGTGGCGGACTTCCTCGCCGGCCCCTGCCACCTCCCCCCGGCGGACGCCGACGCCGTCCGGCGGGACGCCGGGCCGTGGACGCCGGCCGACGTACCGCTGCTGGACGAGGCCGCCGAGCTGCTCGGCGAGGACGACTCGGCCGCCCGCGCGGCGGCCGAGGCCGCCCGGCAGGAACGAATCGCCTACGCCCAGGGCGTGCTCGACATGTCGTACGGCTCCCGCACCCAGGAGTTCGAGGACCTGGAGGACGAGGACTCCGAGGTACTGGCCGCCCATGACGTCGTGGACGCGGAGCGGCTCGCGGAGCGCCAGGAGGAGGCCGACCACCGCAGCGCCGCCGAACGCGCCGCGGCCGACCGCACCTGGGCGTTCGGCCACATCATCGTGGACGAGGCGCAGGAGCTGTCCCCGATGGCCTGGCGGCTGCTGATGCGCCGCTGCCCGACCCGCTCCATGACGCTGGTCGGCGACCCGGCCCAGACCGCCGAGCCGGGCGGCTGCGGATCGTGGGAGGCGGCCCTCGCGCCGTACGTCGGCGACCGCTGGGAGCACGTCCGGCTGGGCGTCAACTACCGTACGCCGGCCGAGATCATGGAGGTGGCGGCGGAGGTGGTCCGGGCCTCCGGGAATCCGGGATTCCGGCCGCCGCGTTCCGTCCGTTCCACCGGCGTACGCCCCTGGGCGCACCGGACGGATGCGCACCGGACCGACGGGCACCGGACGGGCCGAACGGCTGGGGCGGCCGCGGAGGCCCTCGCCGAGACCCTCGCGGAGGCCGTGGCGGAAGCCGTGGCAGCGGCCCTGACCGAGCATCCGGAGGGACGGCTTGCGGTGATCGCCCCCCGGGACCTCCTCGACGCCCTGTCGGCCGCCCTCCCGGACGCCTCCGCCGGCCCGGCGCCGGACCTGACGCGGCCGGTCGTCCTCCTGGATCCCCGGCAGGCCAAGGGGCTGGAGTTCGACACGGTGTTCGTGGTGGAGCCGGGACGGATGGGGGTGAATGACCTGTACGTGGCGCTCACGCGGGCCACACAGCGGCTGGGCGTGGTGCACACGGGAGCGCTGCCGCCGGGGCTGGAGAAGGGGCTGGCGGAGAGGCCGCCGGAGGGACAGGCGAGCGCGCAGGAGGCACCGGCCGGCTGACCCCGAGGGCCTCGGCTCCGGGCGGGCCTGGGGGGCCGGCGCCGAAGCCACGGGCGTCGTTCCCCTCAACCCCCGTCCTCCGCCCGCCAGATCGTGCTCCGCAGATCAGTCCCCCGTACCACCTGGATCCGCCACGGGTCGATGCGGATGACGTGGTACTGAGGGTCGTCCGGACCGCCCCGCCAGTAGTGCACCGGGTCGTACCCGACGCCCGGCGGGCCGCCCCGGACGTAGAGGTCCCAGGCGTGCCGTCGGGACCCGTCGTCGTCGGCCCAGGTGGAGACGCCGTCGACGAAGGCGGCGTTCTGCCGGGGGCTCCAATAGGCGTAGGTGGTGTGCGGATTGCCGGCGAGGTGTGCCGTCTTGACGGGCGTCCGGTAGGCGGCGAGCCAGCCGACCGGACGCCCGTCGACGATCTCCCATACGGGGAGGAGGACGCGGGCCCGGGGACGGTTCCGCCGGTCCACGGTCACCATCGTGGCGTAGCGGATCTCGCGGACGTACGCGAGGAAGGTGTCCCGGATGTCGGCGAAGGAAGCGGCGCGGGCGGTCATCGGATGACTCCTCGGTCGGGGCGGTGGAGGGGGCGCGGCAGGGCGGCTCAGGGGGCGACCGGTGCCCGTACCGCCCCCTCCGCACCCGAGCCCGTGCCCGTACCCGCGTCCACGCCGGCGGCCGCGGTCTCCTCCGTCCGGCGCCGCAGCCCGAACGCCGCCACCACCGCGGCGAGGACGGCCGCGCCGAACGGCACGAGGAGCGCCGCCCGGTACCCGTCGAGCAGGTCGGCCGGGGACCCGGACGACGGCGTGGCGGCGATGTTCACGGCCGTGGCCCCGGCGAGGCCGAGCGCCGCGCCGAACTGGAAGAAGGTGTAGAGCAGTCCGCCCGCGAGCCCCTGCTCCTCCTCGTCGACGCCCTCCGTGGCGACGATGGTGAGCGGCCCGTACGCCAGCGAGAACGCCAGGCCGAGGGTGACCAGGCTCGGAAGCATCAGCGCGTACGTCCAGTCGGCGCCCACCGGCAGGAACAGGGCGTAGGCGAGCGCCGCGAGGAGCATGCCGCCGAGGATGAGCCGGGGGTTGCCGAACCGCCGGACGAGGCGCGGAGTCAGGGTGGGCGACAGGATGGCGTCGATCCCGATGACGATCATGGCGAAGCTCGTCCGGAGCGTGGACCAGCCGCGCAGTTCCTGGAGGTAGAGCACCACGAGGAACTGGAAGCCGAAGAAGCCCGCCGCGAAGAGCAGGGCGACGAGGTTGGAGCGGACCAGCGGGCCGCGGAGGATGCCGAGCCGGACGAGGGGGGACGTCGCGCGCCGCTCCACCGCGATGAAGGCCGCGAGGAACCCGAGCCCGGCGACCGCCGTCGCCGCGGTCGTGACCGCGCTGCCGTGCGCGGCGCGTTCGACGGTCAGGACGAGCAGCACGATGGCGGCGGTGGCGGTGACGGCCCCGGCCAGGTCCATGCCCTCCCCCGGCGCCCGCTCGGGGCGGGGCGACCGGGGGATGAGGACCAGGGCGGCGGCCAGCAGGACGGCGGAGACGGCGACCGGGGCGAAGAAGACCCACCGCCAGTCGGCCGCGCCCAGCAGTCCGCCGGCGACCAGGCCCAGCGAGAAGCCGCCGGCGCCGGTACCGGAGTAGATCAGCAGCGCGCGGTCGCGCTCGGCGCCCTCGGCGAAGCCGGTGGTGATGACGGACAGCCCGGCCGGGGTGATGAACGCGGCGGCGACGCCGGTGACGAAGCGCGCGGTGATCAGCATCCAGCCCTCGGTGGCGAAGCCGCCCAGCCCGGAGAAGAGCAGGAACACGGCCAGCCAGGAGACGAACATCCGCCGGCGCCCGAAGAGGTCGGCCGCCCGGCCGCCCAGCAGCATCAGGCCGCCGTAGCCGAGCACGTAGGCGCTCATCACCCACTGCAGCTCGCCGGTGGACAGGCCGAGGTCGGCCCGGATGACGGGAAGGGCCACGTTGAGCATGGCCACGTCGATGCCTTCCAGGAAGACGGCACCGCACAGGACGAGGAGGACGCCCCATTGACGCGCAGACATGTGCATTCCTCGGTGGTGGGAGGGAGGGATTCAGAGCTCCCACCCTCCGTCCGGCGCCCCTGGGGGAACAACGGCGAAGAACGCGACGTTCGTTCAGCCAGGCTTACCGATCAGGGCGACGGACACCCGGGGGGACATCCGTGGAACGCGACGAACTCGACTGCTTCCTCATCCTGGCCGAGGAACTCCACTTCGGCCGCACCGCCGACCGCATGCGGCTGTCCAGGGCGCGGATCAGCCAGCTCGTCCAGCGGCTCGAACGGCGGCTGGGCGCGCCCCTGTTCGTCCGTACGAGCCGGCGCGTGGAACTCACCGCGCTGGGCCGGCGGTTCCGCGACGACGTGGCGCCGCACCACCGGGCGATCGAGGCGGCGGTCGCCCGGGCCGGCGCGTCGGCGCGCGGGGTCAGCGGGGTGCTGCACGTCGGGTTCACCGGGCCGCTGGCGGGCGAGATCGCCATGAAGGCGGCGGAGGTGCTGCGCGCGGCCCGCCCCGGCCTGGGGGTGGAGCTGTGCGAGGTACCGCTCTCCGACCCCTACGGGCAGCTCCGCAGGGGGGATTTCGACATCCAGCTGCAGGAGTTCCCGGTGCGCGAGGACGATCTGGGCGGGAGCCCGGTGCTGTTCACGGAGGCCCGGGTGCTCGCGGTGGCCGACGGGCACCCGCTGACGGCGCGGACGGCCGTCTCCCTGGAGGACCTCGCGGACGTCGAACTCCTGACGATCGCCGGGCCCTTGCCCGACTACCTGTTGGAGCACCACGTCCCGGCGCGGACCCCCGGCGGCCGCGCGATCGGCCGGGGCCCCGCGGTCACCAACCTGCAGGAGGCGCTGATGCTCGTCGCGGGCGGCAAGGGGGCCCTGCTGACGGCGGCGCACACGGCCACGTACTACGCCCGGCCGGGCGTCGTGTACCTGCCGTTCGAGGACGCGGCGCCCGTGGACTACGGGCTGGTGTGGCGCGCCGGGGACACCACCGGCGCGGTGCACGCCTTCGCCCGCACCGCCCGCGAGGTGGCGCGGGCGGTGCGGGCGACGGCGGGAGCCGGGCAGGAGGCACCCGCCGCGTAGGGCTTACTTGGTGAGGAACGCCATGATCCGCTTGTTGACCTCCTCCGGGGCCTCCACCATCGGGAAGTGACCGACGCCCTGCAGCAGCGCGCCGTCCGACCCCTCGGGGAGCGCGGCCACGATGTCGGCCAGGATCTCCTCGTCGACGACCGGGTCCTCGCTGCCGTGCAGGTAGAGGGTCGGCTGCGTGGGGAGCTCGGCCAGCAGGTGGCCCATCTCCCACTCGTCGGTGCCGAACTTGTCCGACGGGAAGTTCTGCCGGTAGAGGCCGAGGCCCATCCGGAGGTTGGCGGGGTCGCGCAGGGCGTCCTTGCCGGCCTGCGCGTCCTCGGCGGGATCGAAGCCGGGGACGTTGCCGCTCCAGTGCTGCCACAGCCAGTCGATGTAGCCGAAGTCGTTCACCGGCACGAGGTGGTCGGCGACGTCCATCTGGAAGAAGTAGAAGTGGCTGTTCTTGTGGATCTGCTCGGGGACCGCCGCCCGGCGCTCGTAGAACCGCAGCGGCGGGACGTCGGCCACGACCACCTTCGACCAGCGCTCGGGCGCCAGGGCCGCGGCGCCCCAGGTGGTGAAGCCGCCCCAGTCGTGCCCGATGATGATCGCGTCCCCGTCGCCGCCGAGCGCCTCGTGCAGCGCGTTGGCATCCGCGACCAGGTCCTTCATCAGCATGCTGCCGTCCGGCGGCACCTGGCTCGGCGCGAAGCCCCTCATGTACGGGGCCACGACCCGGTACCCGGCCTCCACCAGCACCGGCATCAGGTGCCGGAACATCCCCGGCGTCTCCGGGAAGCCGTGCAGGAGCAGGGCGAGCGGGCCCTCGCCCTGCTCGACGTAGGCGAGCTCGACGCCGTTCACGGTGATGCGCTTGGTTTCCACGTACTTCCCCCACTGAAATCGCTTGGGCACGCCCGTCTGTAACGAACGTTCTATCCAGACAGGAGTCACAGTAGCATCACTGGAACGATCGCTCTAGCGGCTTCTCACCCCTTCCGCCGGCTCCCCGCCCACCGCAGCAGCCGGACGTACGGGCTCAGCCGCGCCGGCCGCGCCGGCCCGTCGGCGCACTCCCGCTCGGCACGATCGAGGGCGGCCTCCAGGCAGGCGTCGTGGAGCGGCCGCCAGAAGAGCGGAACGGTGAGCCGGGCGGAGCCGCGGGCGCGGATGGCGAGGGTGTGCCGCAGGACCGTCCGCCGCCCGCCCACCGGGAGGAGTTCGGGCGCGGCGCGTGGGCGGACGACCACGTCCGCCGCGCGGACCGCGGGACGGACCGCGTCCGCGCCGCCGTGGCCGCGGTCGCCGCCGCGCTGGGCGCCGACAGCCCGTGCGACGCCGAGCGCGTCCGCCTGGCCCTGGTCGACCTGCCCCTCTCCCTCGTCCGGCGCCACCTGCGGGCCGGAGAGCCGCTGCCCGACCACGCCGAGGACCTGGCCGCGCGGTGCGCGGAGGCCCTGCTGTCCTGACCCTGGGGCCCTCGCCGCGCCGCCGCGCCCCTCCGCACGCCCTTCCTCACGCCCGCGCGCCCGCCCCGCGATGCGGATTCCGCAGGTGCGGGCCCACAGGTGTGGATCCCGCTCCGGCATGGGTACCGACTGGGTCGTCAGCCGACGCGAAGGAGCCACCGTGCGGATCGACGAGGCCGTCGCCCTGGTGACCGGCGCCAACCGCGGTATCGGGCGCGCCCTGGTCAGCGAGTTCCTGTCCCGCGGCGCCGCCCGCGTACACGCCGCCGCGCGCGACCCCCGGACCCTGGAACCGCTGGTCGCCGAGGACCCTGACCGGATCGTCCCGCTCACCCTGGACATCACCGACCCGGCCGCCGTCACGGCCGCCGTCGGGGCCGCGCCCGACGTGACGCTCCTGGTCAACAACGCGGGACGGCACGGCATGGGCCACCTGCTCGACATGGACCTGACCGACGTCGAGGCGGTCATGCGGACGAACTGGCTGGGCACCCTCCTCGTCCTGCGCGCCTTCGCACCCGTCGTCGAACGCAACGGCGGCGGCGCCGTCGCCAACGTCATCAGCGTCGGCGCCTTCGCCGGCACCCCGGCGATGGGCGCCTACCCCGCGTCCAAGGCCGCGCTCGCCCTGCTCACCCAGGCCGTCCGGGTGGACCTCGCCCCGCGCGGGATCACCGTGCACGCCGTCTTCCCCGGCCCCGTCGAGACGGACATGCTGCGTTACGCCGCCGGGCACCTCAAGAACCTCGGCGCCGTCCCCGCCGCGTCGGCCGCCGACGCGGCCCGCGCCATCGCCGACGGCATCGAGGCCGGCGACGAGGAGATCTTCCCCGACCCGTTCGCCCGGCAGGTCCGGGACGGCCTCCGGACCGACCCCAAGGGCATCGAGCGGCTGCTCCTGTCCATGGAGTGACGCCGGTGAAGTGACGCCGATGGAGTGACGCCGATGGAGTGATGAACCGCCCCCGCCCGCACATGCGGAGCACGCGCCCCCGGGAGACCATCGGTCCCATGGAGCACACCCTCCGGCTCGCCCAGCAGGAGGACGCCGACGCGCTGCTCTCCCGCAGCCCGCTCGCGGCCCTGGTCGGGATGCTGCTCGACCAGCAGATCCCGATGGAATGGGCGTTCACCGGCCCGTACACCCTCGCCCGGCGGCTCGGCCGCGACGACCTCGACGCGCACGAGATCGCCGCGTACGACCCGGAGGCGTTCGCGGAGCTCTGCGCCGCCAAGCCGGCCGTCCACCGCTATCCGGCCGCCATGGCCGAGCGGATCCAGCGGCTCTGCCGCCACCTCACCGAGCGGTACGACGGTGACGCCGCCGCCGTCTGGCGGGACGTGCCCACCGGCCCCGAACTGCTGCGCCGCCTCACCGACCTGCCGGGTTTCGGCCGGCAGAAGGCGCAGATCTTCC
This sequence comes from Streptomyces sp. NPDC021100, assembly GCF_044333095.1. Lineage (NCBI taxonomy): Bacteria > Bacillati > Actinomycetota > Actinomycetes > Kitasatosporales > Streptomycetaceae > Streptomyces > Streptomyces sp. NPDC021100. Next base: position 471,480 of record NZ_JBIRQH010000003.1, on the reverse strand, counting down.
TCGCCCTGCTGGGCAAGCGGCTCGGGGTGCGCCCCGACGGCTGGCGGGAGGCCGCGGGCCCGTACGGCGAGGAGGGCAGCCACCGTTCGGTGGCGGACATCACCGGCCCCGACTCCCTGCGCGAGGTCCGCGCCTTCAAACAGGCGGCCAAGCAGAAGGCGAAACAGGAGCGGGAACGGGAGAAGAAACGGGGAGAGGCGGCGGCGCCGGAGCGCTGAACGGGCCGCGGCTCCCGGTATGCGGCCGATTGTCGCCTTCCGACTCCCGTGCCATGGCTGCGCTCGGCACCACCGGCCCGGTAGGCTTTCCGTGTGATCTTCAAGCGCATCGGAAACGGTCGGCCGTACCCCGACCACGGCCGGGAAAGCACCCGCCAGTGGGCGGACGTCGCCCCGCGCCCGGTACGCCTTGACCAGCTGGTGACCACCAAGCAGCAGCTCGACCTGGAAACGCTGCTCGCGGAGGACTCGACCTTCTACGGCGACCTCTTCGCCCACGTCGTGAAGTGGCAGGGCGACCTCTACCTGGAGGACGGCCTGCACCGCGCCGTGCGCGCCGCGCTCCAGCAGCGCCAGGTGCTGCACGCCCGCGTGCTCGAACTCGGCTGAGCCCCCGCGACCGGTCGCGTACCGGCCAGGATCAGCCGCGTACCGGTCCGGTCATCGCTCCGGCAGGGGCCGTCCGCCCCTCCAACCCCTTCGTTCACGGCCGTTTCCGGCCGTTATTGGCCCTTTTGGGTTGGGGTCGGCGCAACCGTTGATCATCTAGTAGGCACCGGCCCCCGCCCGCACTACGCTGCGCCCATGAGCATGCTCACCCCTCCTGGCATGGGCGGCAAGTACCGCATCACGGGCCGTCGGTTCTCGCATATGCGCCGGCCGAGGAATCCGCGGAGGGTCGTGCTCGCCGCGGTCGCCGCGGTCGCCGTCCTGGGGCTGGGCGGCTGGGGGACGGTCCAGCTCGTCGACGTCTTCTCGGGCGGGAGCGGCTCCCCGCAGGCGGCCCGGAAAAGCGCCGACTGCGGCCGGGACGGGCACGGCGACAAGACGGACGCCAGGGCCGCCGGCCGGCCGGCGCCCCGCGAACTGCCCCGGCCCGGCGACATCACCGTCAACGTCTACAACGCCACCCCGCGCAGCGGCCTGGCCAAGACGACCGCGGACGAGCTGAAGGCGCGCGGCTTCCGCATCGGCAAGGTGGGCAACGCCCCCGCGCCCTACGACAAGAACGTCGAGGGCACGGCGCTGCTGCTGGGCCCGCCCGAGGACGCCGAGGGGGCCATGCGCGTCCTGGCGGAGCAGGTCGGCGAGGCGACGGTGAAGAGCGACGTCCGCAAGGGCACGGACATCGACCTGATCATCGGCACCGGTTTCAAGGAGCTCAGGCCCGCGCCGGACGCGAGCCGGGCACCGGCCGCGCCGCGACCGGCCCCGTCGTCCCCGGCGCCCTCGAAGAGCGCGGCGAAGTGCTGAGCGCGGCGGACTGAGGCGCCGGCCGTCCGGTCAACCGGTCAGCCGGTGAACCACACAGGCGCTCAGGCGCTCAGCCGGCCGTCCCGTACATCCGGTCGCCCGCGTCCCCGAGACCCGGCACGATGTAGCCGTCCTCGTTGAGGCGCTCGTCCACGGAGGCGGTGACGACGGTCACCGGGGTGCCGGCGAGCTCGCGCTCCATGACCTCGACGCCCTCGGGGGCGGCCAGCAGGCAGATGGCGGTGACGTCGTCGGCGCCGCGCGCGATCAGCTCGCGGATCGCCGCGACCAGCGTGCCGCCGGTGGCCAGCATCGGGTCGAGCACGTACACCTGGCGGCCCGAGAGGTCGTCCGGCATCCGCGTCGCGTACGTCTCCGCCTTGAGGGTCTCCTCGTTGCGGATCATGCCCAGGAAGCCGACCTCGGCCGTGGGCAGCAGCCGGACCATGCCGTCGAGCATGCCCAGACCGGCCCGGAGGATCGGCACCACCAGCGGGCGGGGGTGGGACAGCTTGACACCGGTGGTCGCGGTGACCGGCGACTCGATGTCGACCTGTTCGGTCCGCACGTCCCGCGTGGCCTCGTAGGCGAGCAGGGTGACCAGCTCGTCGGCGAGCCGCCGGAACGTGGGGGAGTCGGTGCGCTTGTCGCGCAGCGTGGTGAGTTTGTGCGCCACCAGCGGGTGGTCGACGACGTGGATCCGCATGACATCGACATTATCCGAGCTTTCGGACACCGGCTCCCGGCCCCACGGTGGCATCACACCACCGCTCAGGGGGAAAGTGGGCACGTACGCCCGGCCTGCTCCGCCGGGCGAGACCCTCGGCACGAGGTGGTGCTGCGCATGGCCGAGCGCGACGAACGCGGACCGGGAGCCCGTAAGGGCCCCCAAAGCCCGGCGGAACCGGCGGTTTCGGGGAAACGGCCCAGGGAGCGTCCCCGGGAACGCTCCCGCGAACGCCCGCAGGACCCGGACAACCCCCTGGACGACGACGGGGAGCGGCGGCGCCGGCGCGCCCAGTTCCTCCGTGAGCTGAACGAGGCCCGGGAGCTCCGCGACCGGGTGCAGCCGCGCCGCGCGCGGGCGGCGAGAATGCGCCAGCAGATGCGCATGCGGACGTTCAGATGGTGAGCTGAGCGGACGGCGGCCGCCGCCGTCCCGGTGACGGCCGTCACGCCGCCGCCGTTTCCCGTAAGGCGCTCCGGGGCGGCCCCCGAACACACCCCGGATGGCCGCCCGGGGGCGCCCCCACGGGTCCGCGCCCCCGGAACGTCCCCGGAAAAGTCCCGGGAATCTCTCGGACTACTGCACGACGCAGCGCGGAAGACCTCTCGCAACGGCCGGGTTTCTGCCACGATTCCGAGTGGGCGGGGTGCTCTCCCCGTCCGGCCCGGCACCGCCTATGACCAGTGGGAGAGTCACGGTGTACTTCGCCGCATTGCTCGCGCGCTCCGACGACGGGTGGGAAGCGAGCGACACAGACCTCGACAACGTGGAAACCCTGTCCGACCTCGTCGACCTGGCCCATGAGAGCTCGATCGCCGACGACACGGTCCTGGTGCTGATCGAGCAGGAGGACGCCTGGTTCGGCATCGTCCGGGTGGACGGAGAGGACGACCCGCGGATCTTCCTCTCCGACAGCCTGCTCGCCAAGCGGAGTTCCTACGGCTCCATGCTCGTCGACGAGATCGTCGGCCGCGACGACAGCGACGCCGACGACCTCGACACCCTCGACCTCGACGGCACCGAGGACGGCGAGCCGGAGCCCGCCGAGGACGAGACCGACACCGCGGACGCCGCCGCGACGACGGTGCCGAGCGGCCCGCTGGGCGACCCCCGGCTGCTGGAGGACGTCGGCATCGGCGAGCGCCGGCTCCTCGCCCTCAACGGGGACGCCCTCAGCGAGATCGCGGACGCCCTCGGCTGCACCGACGTCCTGGAGGCCGTCCGCTGACGGCCGTGGGGAGCGCGGGGAGCGCGGCCCGGCGGGGCTCGCCCACACTGGTGTCCATGAACGACGCCGCCCCCGGCCGCCCGCCCGGCCCCGACCCCGTCCGCGATCCCTGGCTCCCCGCGATGCGGGCCGCCCTGGAGGAGGCCGCGCGGGCCCCCGGGACGGGCGACGTCCCGGTCGGGGCCGTCGTCCTGGCCCCGGACGGCACGGTCATCGGCCGCGGCCGGAACGAACGCGAGGCCACCGGCGACCCCACCGGCCACGCGGAGGTGCTCGCCGTCCGCGAGGCCGCCCGCGCCGTCGGCGAGTGGCGGCTGTCCGGCTGCACCCTGGTCGTCACCCTGGAACCGTGCACGATGTGCGCCGGCGCCATCGTCCTCTCCCGGCTCGACCGCGTCGTCTACGGCGCCGCCGACGCGAAGGCCGGCGCGGCGGGCTCCCTCTGGGACGTGGTCCGCGACCGCCGCCTCAACCACCGCCCCGAGGTCATCGCCGGCGTCCTCGCCGACGAGTGCGCCGCCCTCCTCACCGACTTCTTCCGCACCCGCTGAGCCCCCTCCACCCCGGTCTCCGAAGAACCGATTTCGGACCACGGCCACTCGTCCGCTAAGCTCTCTCTCGGTAGCGTGTCCGAGCGGCCTAAGGAGCACGCCTCGAAAGCGTGTGAGGGGGCAACTCCTCCGTGGGTTCAAATCCCACCGCTACCGCTCTTCAGACGAAGGGCCCGACCTGATTCAGGTCGGGCCCTTCGTCGTGCTCCGTCTCAGTTTCCGTCTCGTTTGGCTTCCTCGGGGTCCGCGGGCGGCTTCTCCGGCGCCTCGTCCGCCGGCTTCCAGATGAGCCCGCCGACCCGCCGGGCGACGTCCTGCCGGATGGGGTCGATCACGTGCTGGTAACGGGCGGCCATGGCGGTGGACGACCAGCCCATGACGGACATCACAGTGCGCTCGGGGACTCCCAGGATGAGGAGCACCGTGGAGGCCGTGTGCCGGGCATCGTGAAGACGGCCGTCGCGTACGCCCGCCGCTGGAGGGTGACCCGGCCGCGGACCACCTCGTCCAGCCGGATGCCGCCGTTGGCGGACCGGGCGTCGACGTCCCCGCGCGCGGTGCCGACGGTGATGGGTCCGTTCGACGAGCCGACCCGGAGGCCGCCGCCGACCTCGCCGAGCACCGTCTCGCCGTTGAGGTTCTTGACCGTGGCGGTGCCGCGGATCACACCCGCGTCGATCGGGCCCGCGCCGACGAGTTCGGCGTCGCCCCGCGCACGGTCGAGCCGGATGCCGCCGTGGCTCGTCCGCAGCCACGCCGCCGCCGTCTCGCCGGCGCGGACGTGCCCGGTCGAGGTCTTCAGCCGGCAGTCGCCGAGGCGGCCCTCGCAGAGGAGGTCGCCGATGAGCGCGGTGGCCCGGACGTCGGAACCGGCCGGCAGCTCGATCCGTACCTCGACCGAGCCGGTCGGGCCGAACAGCGACCGCTGCCGGGGCCCCTTGACCAGCAGGGCGCCGTCCGAGCAGGCGATACGGGTCTGCGCGGCCGCCCGGACGTCCGCTTCCTCTCCGGGGTCGGTCGGCAGGACCTCGACGACGGTGTCCTCGCGATCGCCGGCGGTGACGCGGAGCAGTCCGATGTCGAACTCGACGGTGGCACCGACCGGTTCGGGCGTATCGAAAATGGGCATGGCTGTGCCGTCCTCATGACTGGGTGGGAGGCGGGCGAACGAAAGGATGCGGCAAGGGCGCCATCATGGCGCCAAGGTGACGTCAGATGTGTGCGGACCCGCGCCGGATCAGCGGACCCAGCCCGTGAAGCTCTGCCCCCGGTGCCGCGTGGAGCCGGCCGGGCGGCCGGCACGCTCGCCCGCCTCCAGCGCGGCGGCGACGGCCCGGACCAGCCAGGCGTTCACCGACAGCCCCTCCCGCGCGGCGGCCTCCTCGGCCCGCGCCTTGAGGTGGGCGGGAAGCCGCAGGTTGACGCGGGCGGTGCCGCCCTCGTCGCCGTCGCCCTGGGCGGGGGCCGGCGGCAGGGCGGCCTCGGGTGCCGCGGCCTCCGCGTAGGGTCCCTGAGCCGGCGGCGGCGTCACCACGAACTCCGGGTCCAGGCCGCGGAGCCGTACGTCGACCGAGCCCGGCGCCAGGTCGCGGGTGACCTCCTCCATGGCGGTGGAGAGCGCGTTGAGCAGGGTGAGCCGGGCGGCCGACTCCAGCGGCGCGGACAGCCGTTCGGCCAAGGCGCGCGCGTCGTCCCCGCCCGCGCTCGCGGCGACCGCGAGCTCCTGGCGGAGGGTGTCGACGTAGGGGGTGAGGTCCATGGCACCACTATGGCGCCACCATGGCGCCCCCGCAAGGCAGTTGACGCCACCAAAGGCATCGCGGGGGACCCGCGGCGCACGGCGCAGGTGGGCGGAGGCGCCTTTCCGGCCACCGCCGCACCACCGTTCGTCCGCTACGCCGGGACGTTTCCGTCCCGCGGTCCGCACGTCACCTCGTCCTCGCCGGGGGCGGCGGGGGTTCCGGTCGCCGTGCCCGGCGCTCCGGGTACACCAGGAGCGCCGGAAGCCTCCGACGCGGGGGCGCCGGCCGCGCCCGGCGCCCCGAGTGCGGCCGGCAGGCCCGGGGGCGCGTCGAGCCAGTGGAAGGCCGGCTCGAGGCGGACGACGCGGATCACCTTGGACACGCGCGGGCCGCCCCGCACCACCCGCAGCCGGCCGCCGCCGCGGGCCACCCGGTTGCGGGCGCGGAGCAGCAGGCGGAGGCCGCTCGCGTCCAGGAAGGTCACACCGCGCAGGTCGATGACGAGGTCGGCGTGGCGGCGGCCGGCCAGGGCCTCCAGCCGGGGGCCGAGCTCCTGCTCGGCCAGGATGTCGATCTCTCCGGACAGTTCAATGGTGACCGCTCCCCCCGCCACACGCTCCCGCATGGTGAAGGCGAGCTCGTACCCGCCCATGCGAACCTCACCGTTCTCCCTCACTCAGGTACCGCAGCACACCGGATCCCGTTCCCACGTGACAGCACCGGGACGGCCGCTCCGGCGAGCCGGTGAGCGCCTCGGGCCGTGTGCCTTTCTGGTGCCCCGGCGCCGGGCTCTTCTCACCTCAACTGACCCAGAGTTCATCCGTGTTGGAAACTTTCGCGGTATCGCCGGGAGGGTTGTACGGATTCGGGCGGCGGAATCACCGGAATTGCACGAGCATGACCGAATGCGGGGGAAGAGAAGGCGGCGGGTTCCGCGCACCGGAGAAGTTCCGCGCGCCGGAGAAGAGTCCGCGCCTCGGAGAAGAGGGGGAGAAGGCGGGGGGAAGCGGCATCGGGGGGACAAGCCGCTTCCCCCCATGAGGACCGGACCCCGAGTACGGGCCGCAGTCAGGGGGAAGCTCGCGGCCCGGACCCCGCAGAGGGGTTCCATGTCCCAGGCCCGTCGGATTCCTGCCAGATCCGGCGGGCACTCCCCCATCCTCCGCTCCGGAAAACGGCGGACGGGTGGGCGAAGGACCCCCTTCGCCGGGGCTTAAGTCCTTAAAGATGGCGTGAGTGGCCGCTGTCAGGGGGCGGCCGACCGGGAAATCCCCCGGCGATCCGCACCGGACCGACGACCGACTCCCTCCCGGCTTCGTCCATCTGTGCGGATAGACTCTCGCAAGCGCTACGGGGGACTTCGACGGAAGAAGGCGGACGGGGAGGCGGCAGCGGCATGGCGCAGGCCAAGAAGATCACGTTCTGGGTGCTCGCCGTTTTCATCGGCTACACGATCATCCATTCCCCGGCCAGGGCGGCGGAGCTCGTCCAGATCGGCTTCGAGGGGATCTCGGACGCCGCCAAGAGCATCGGCGAGTTCATGACCGAGCTGATCAAGTGAGCTCCCGCCGTCCGGAGCCTCCGTGCGCCGCGGGCCGACGCGCCACAGGCCCCGCATCCCCCTTCGTGCACCCCGTCGTCCGGAAGGCGGCCATCCGATGATCCGTCACCTCGTCCTGTTCAAGCTCAACGAGGGCGTCGAGCGCGACGACCCCCGCGTCCTCGCCGGCGTCCAGGCGTTCGAGAAGCTGGGCGGGGAGATCCCCGAGCTCCGCTTCTGGGAGTGCGGCTGGAACGTCTCCGACCGCCCGATCGCGTACGACTTCGCGATCAACTCCGCCGTCGAGGACACCGAGGCCCTCCAGCGCTACCTCGACCACCCGGCCCACCAGGCGGGTGTCGGCCTGTGGCGGGAGTTCGCCACGTGGGTGATCGCCGACTATCCGTTCTGAGCCCCATTCCCCGCCGGAGCCCCGGCAAAGGCCCCTCGCCACCACGGCGAGGGGCCTTTTTCCCGCGGTCAACACGGCGTTATGCGGTGCTTGCACACAGTGGACATGTCTTGTGATGCTATGACCGCTTTTGACGGATGAGTTGACCTGGAGCTGACCGCGAAGGGGTGGTGTGACCGTGCCGGCCCGTACAGCGTCAGAGGAGACGTCGGCGTCAGAAGAGAACCCCCCGCCACCGCGGGAGGCCCAGCGGGAGATTCCGCGAGAGATCCCGCGAGAGACCCGCCGGGAAGCCCGGCCAGACGCCCGGCAGGACGCCCCGCCTGAAGTCCAGCAGGAGGCCCCGCGGGAACCGCAGACGCGGGAGAGCCGGGGCGCGGACGCCCGGGCGCTGACGCAGGTGCTCTTCAAGAAGTTCGCCACCCTGGAACCCGGCACGCCGGAGCACGCCCGCGTGCGCGCCGCCCTGATCGAAGCCAACCTCCCCCTCGTGCGGTACGCCGCGGCGCGTTTTCGCAGCCGCAACGAGCCCATGGAGGACGTCGTCCAGGTCGGCACCATCGGCCTCATCAACGCCATCGACCGCTTCGACCCCGACCGCGGGGTGCAGTTCCCGACGTTCGCGATGCCCACCGTCGTCGGCGAGATCAAGCGCTACTTCCGCGACAACGTGCGGACCGTGCACGTACCGCGCCGGCTGCACGAGCTGTGGGTGCAGGTCAACGGGGCCACCGAGGACCTGACCGTGCTGCACGGCCGGTCGCCGACCACCGCCGAGATCGCCGAACGCCTCAAGATCGGCGAGGACGAGGTGCTCGCCTGCATCGAGGCCGGGCGCTCGTACCACGCCACCTCGCTGGAGGCCGCCCAGGAGGGCGACGGGCTGCCCGGTCTGCTGGACCGGATCGGGTACGAGGACCCCGCGCTGGCCGGGGTCGAACACCGCGATCTGGTGCGCCACCTGCTCGTCCAGCTGCCGGAGCGCGAGCAGCGCATCCTGCTGCTGCGCTATTACAGCAATCTGACGCAGTCGCAGATCAGCGCGGAGCTGGGGGTGTCGCAGATGCACGTGTCGCGGCTGCTCTCCCGGAGCTTCGCCCGACTGAGATCCGCAAACCGTATCGACGCCTAACCCTTGTGGGTGACATCCTCTCCGGACTCCCCGGCAGATATGTCGACTTGACGCTACAGCGCGTTGCCGACATGTGACATTCTGCTGGAACTGCGTTTGCCACAGCGCAGCCTCCGGTATTCAGGTGGGGGCTGCACCCTCGGCCGAATCCGCGGCCGGGGGTGTGCTGTGATCCGTCCGCGACCTCAAGGGGGTGGCATGTCCGTAGACCTGGGCAGCGCGAAGGTGCTCACCAACGACGCACCGCACGCCGTGCTCGACGACTGCGAAGCCATCGACACCCGCACCCTCTCCCGCTCCCTGTTCCTGCGGCTGGCGGCCCTGGACCGGGACAGCGCCGAGCGTACGTACGTCCGTGACACCCTCATCGAGCTCAACCTCCCCCTCGTGCGCTACGCGGCGGCACGGTTCCGGAGCCGCAACGAGCCGATGGAGGACATCGTCCAGGTCGGCACCATCGGACTGATCAAGGCCATCGACCGGTTCGACTGCGAACGCGGGGTGGAGTTCCCGACGTTCGCGATGCCCACGGTCGTCGGCGAGATCAAACGCTTCTTCCGGGACACCAGCTGGTCGGTGCGGGTGCCACGGCGCCTGCAGGAGCTGCGGCTCGCCCTGACCAAGGCCAGCGACGAGCTCGCGCAGAAGCTGGACCGCTCCCCGACCGTGCCCGAACTGGCGCTGTGCCTGGGCGTCTCCGAGGAGGACGTGGTCGACGGGCTGGCGGTGGGCAACGCCTACACGGCCAGCTCGCTGGACTCCCCCTCGCCGGAGGACGACGGCGGCGAGGGCTCGCTCGCCGACCGACTGGGCTACGAGGACACGGCACTGGAGGGCGTCGAGTACCGGGAGTCGCTGAAGCCGCTGCTGGCCAAGCTGCCCCCGCGCGAGCGCCAGATCATCATGCTCCGCTTCTTCGCCAACATGACGCAGTCGCAGATCGGCGAGGAGGTCGGCATCTCGCAGATGCACGTCTCCCGGCTGCTCACCCGGACGCTCTCCCAGCTCCGCGAGGGCCTCATCTCCGACTGAGCCGCACCGCCCACCCACTCGCAGGCAGGACGGACCACCGGTCGACCGACCCCGGTACGGCAGCGGCGGACCGCGACACGCAGGTCGCGGCGGGGGCCGCCGGGCCGTCCGGCAGGTACGCGGCGCCTCCGGCGCCGGCACGCCCGGCCCGCCGCCCCCTCCAGGGACGGCCGCGGGTCCGATGCCTCATCCCGCCCGGCGGACACCCCGCCCCGGGGAGGCACCCGTCGCGTGCGCGCACATCAGAAGCGGGCGGGCCCAAAGCGGGCCGAAAGGACTCAAAAGCTTCAAGGGCTTCGGGGCGCGAGCCGAAAGAGCCGCGCCATCGCGTCAGCCGAGCCTGCGTGTCAGCCGAGCCTTCGTATCAGCGGAACTCGAGCCGCAGCCGCGCCCTCACGTCAGCCGAGTACGAGCCTCAGCCGAGCCCTCGCATCAGCCGAGCACGAGCCGCAGCCGCGCCCTCGCGCCAGTCACGCCCCCCCGCGTCAGCCGAGTGCGAGCCAGGCGACCGCCGCCACGACCGCCAGCGCCGCCACGACGCCGAGGATCACTCCCACCCGGGGACCGGACGAGGACGAGCGCCCATGGCTCGCCGGAGCGGCCGCGCGGGGCCCGGGAGCGCCCTCGTCGACGAAGGCGCGGAACATCTGAGTGCTGCCCGCGGGGTCGTAGTTGCCCTCGGGACGCTGCTGATGGGGGTTGGCCATGGACCAGGACCCTAGCGAAGACGGCCCAGCCCCCGCGCGCGGGGCGGCACTCCCCGCGTCCGCGGCCGGCGCGCGTACCTCCTCCACGCCCCCCGGCACGCACCCCCGCCACCCCAGCCCACCACGGCACCGCGCTCCGTCACACCTCTGTCACTCATCGTTTTATCGTTGAACTTGACCTCGCCTTTACCGCTTTTCGTTTGCCTTCAGCAACCAACAACCTCTATGGTTGCCCTAAGCAACTTAAAACGGGAGGATCCGTTGGCCGCGCACGAGCAGTACCAAGAGCTCGCCCAGCAGCTCAGCGCCATCGGCGTCATCAAGCGCGGCCTCGCCCGGGTCCTTCCCCCCGACTGCCCGCCCACCTCGGTCATCGTGCTCACCCTGCTCAAGCGGTACGGCGAGATGCGGATGAGCAAGCTCGCGGAGCTGCTGGTCGTCGACATGTCGGTGACCAGCCGCCACGTGGCGTACGCCGCGGAACGGGGCTGGCTCGACCGGCAGCCGGACCGGCTGGACAAGCGCTCCCGGCTGCTGCGCCTCACCCCCAGCGGCGAGGCGCTGCTGGACGACGTCAGCGCCCGCTACACCGAGGCCCTGGCGCACTGCCTGGGTGACTGGAGCGACGCGGAGATCGCCCAGATCGTCGGCCTGCTCGGCCGGCTCCGGGAGAGCTTCGGCGAGTGCCACCGGCCCGTCGCCCCCGGCGGGGCCTCCCCGGCGCACGACCTCGCGGCCTGCCCGTCGGCCCGTACACCCCACTGACCGCCCGACAGCATCACGAAAAGGAAGTTCATGGCCAAGACCACACCGTCAGGTGTGCGGGGCAGCCACACCGATCACGCCCCGTCCGACGCGCCCGGCATCGACATGACGCACAGCCAGATCATGCGTGCGCTGTCCGGCCTGCTGCTCGGCATGTTCGTGGCGATCCTGTCGTCGACGATCGTCTCCAACGCGCTGCCCGAGATCATGCACGATCTGCACGGCAGCCAGTCCGCCTACACCTGGACCGTCACCGCCGCGCTGCTCGCGATGACCGCGTCGACGCCGCTGTGGGGCAAGCTCTCCGACCTCTTCAGCAAGAAGCTGCTGGTCCAGGCCGCGCTGGTGGTCTACGTCGCCGGTTCCGTGGTGGCCGGTCTGTCGCAGAACACGAGCATGCTCATCGCCTGCCGTGTCGTGCAGGGCATCGGCGTCGGCGGTCTGTCGGCCCTCGCCCAGATCGTCATGGCCGCGATGATCTCGCCGCGCGAGCGCGGCCGGTACAGCGGTTACCTGGGCGCCACGTTCGCCGTCGCCACCGTCGGTGGTCCGCTGCTCGGTGGCGTGATCACCGACACCAGCTGGCTCGGCTGGCGCTGGTGCTTCTACGTCGGTGTGCCGTTCGCGGTCCTCGCCCTGATCGTGCTCCAGCGCACCCTGCACCTCCCGGTCGTCAAGCGGCAGGTGAAGGTGGACTGGCTCGGCGCGTTCTTCATATCCGCCGCCGCCACGCTGCTGCTGGTCTGGGTGACCCTGGCCGGCAAGAACTACGACTGGCTGTCCTGGCAGACCGCCGTCATGGTCAGCGGCTCCGTCCTGCTGGGCGCCATCTTCATCCTGGTCGAGTCCAAGGCCGCCGAACCGATCATCCCGCTGCGGCTGTTCCGCAACAAGACGATCGCCCTCGCCTCGGCGTCGAGCCTCTTCGTCGGTGTCGCGATGTTCAGCGCCACCGTCTTCCTCTCGCAGTACTTCCAGCTCGCCCGCGGCAAGACGCCGACCATGTCCGGCGTCATGACCATCCCGCTGATCGCCGGTCTGTTCATCTCCTCGACCGTGTCCGGTCAGATCATCACCAAGACCGGCCGCTGGAAGGCATGGCTGGTCTCCGGTGGCGTCCTGCTCACCGCCGGTCTGGGCCTGCTGGGCAGCATCCGGTACGACACCCCGTACTGGCAGCTCGCCTGCTACATGGCGCTCATGGGCCTCGGCATGGGCATGATGATGCAGAACCTGGTGCTCGCCGCGCAGAACCAGGTCGCCCCCAAGGACCTCGGCGCCGCCAGCTCCGTCGTCACGTTCTTCCGCTCCCTCGGTGGTGCGGTCGGCGTCTCGGCGCTGGGCGCGGTCATGGCCAACCGGGTCACGGACTACGTCAAGGACGGTCTGACCGCCCTCGGCCCGAAGGGCGCGGCCATCGCCAAGCAGGCCGGTGGCGGCGGGGGCATCCCGGACGTCAAGCACCTGCCCGAGCCGCTGCGTTCGATCATGGAGAGCGCCTACGGGCACGGCGTCGGCGACGTCTTCACCTACGCCGCGCCGACCGCGCTGGTCGCCTTCCTGCTGACCCTGTTCATCAAGGAAGTGGCCCTCAAGGGCCGGCCCGGCGCGCCGGCGGACTCCTCCGCTCCGGCGAAGGACACCGAGCCGGCGAACGCCGCCTGAGGCCCACGCCTCACAGACTCCGGCCGGACGTCCACGAGCGGGGACGCCGGCCGGCGGCCCGGGGCCGAACGGCATGAAATGACCCCGGGCGAACGGCCCCGGAAGCGGTGCGCACACAAGGCAGGGGACGGCCTGCGCGCGGCTTCCGGGGCCGAGTGCTTTCGCTCACCGATGGCGAAGGCGGTGAAGGCCCCCGTCCGCGAAGGAATCTCCTTCGCGGACGGGGGCCTTCGTCGTTTCCGGGCCGCACGGAGCGTCCGGGACGCACGGAGTCTCCGGGACGCACGGAGCCTCCGAGAAATGCGATCTCCAGGCCGCACGGCCGGGGCTTCACCGCCTCGGGGCAGGGGGAGGTTACGACGACGCCTCGTCCAGCGCCCGGCCCCGCATCACCTCGATGCCCGCGATCACCGTGTCCAGCCCGACGGCGAAATCGCGCTCCCACATGTCGTCGATCGACCCGTCGCGCACCCTGTGCGCCATCTCCACGCTCTCCTGATACCGGGTCGCGAAGTCCGCCCGCTCGGTCAGCGTGTTCGTGACCTCCTTGAAGTACTGGTCCTGCTCGACGCCCGCCGCCCGGCAGCGCTCCTCGTAGAGCGTCTGGACGGTGGCGAAGCCGTAGACGAACTGGAACAGCGCGCCGAGCGAACCCGCGATCCGGCTCGGCTCGACCCCGCTGCGCCGGAGCACCCGGAGGGTGACGTCGGAGAACCGCATCGCCTTGGGGCCGATGTTGAGGTACTGGCCGACGAGCCGGGCCACCCACGGGTGCCGGGTGAGCAGCCCGCGGTACTCACCCGCGAGGTGCCGGAGCTGATCGCGCCAGTCGGCGTCCGCGGCGTCCGGGTCGGGGAGCGCGATCTCGCCGCTCGCCTCGTCCAGGGCCAGTTCGAGGAGGTCGTCCTTGTTGTCGACGTACCAGTAGACCGACATGGCGGTCACCCCGAGCTCGGCGGCCAGGCGGCGCATCGAGAACTTGGCCAGCCCCTCGGCGTCGAGCAGGCGGATGGCGGCCGCGATGATCCGCTCGCGGTCCAGCGAGCCCGGCTGTTCCCGGGACCGGTCGGCGGACGCCCTGCGCCGCGGGGAGGGTTTCTCCTCGGCCAGCCAGATGCTGGTCCTCGGGTTCCCCGCGCGATTGCCGTCGGCCATGCGTTCCCTCTCCACCACTTCGCTGCTCCGTCCTCGATGCTAGGCCCTGCCGGCTGCGCCGCTCTCAAACACCCGGCCCCGCCGGGGCGGCCGGCGCGGCGTCGGCCCGCTCGGCCCTGCGCAGCAGGAAGGCCGCCACGACGCCGCCGGCCAGCACGGCCGCCGCGCCGACCAGCTGGCCCGCCTGCACACCGGACGCGAACGCGTCCTGCACCGCGGAGCGCTGCGCGGCCGTCCGGGCCTCGCCCAGGGCCTCCGGCAGCGAGCCGGCCCCGGCGGCGACGGCCGGGAGCAGCGCGGCGAAGCGGGAGTTGAGCACCGCGCCGAGGACGGCGACGCCGAGCCCGTTGCCGAACTCCTGGAGCGTGCCGTTGACACCCGCGCCGACCCCGGCCTTCTCCGGCGGGATGGCCGACATGATCGCGGTGGCCATGGCCGGCGTGGCCAGGGCGATGCCGGTGCCCATCAGGATCAGGCCGGCGAGCATCCCGCCGTACCCGTGCGCGCCCGTCCAGGCGATCACGGCCAGGCCGGCGGCCAGCAGCGTCATGCCGCCGGCGATGGTGAGCGGGCCGCCGAGCTTCGTCATCAGCCGGGCGCCGACGCCCGTGAGGTTGAGGACGACGATCATCAGGGCCAGCGGCGTCATCCGCAGCCCGGTCTCCAGCGGGCCGTAGTGCAGCACCAGTTGGAGGTGCGAGGTGAGCAGGAAGAACGATCCGCCCATGCCCAGCGCCACCAGGATCCCGCCCATGACGGCCGCGACGAAGCGGCGGTTGCGGAAGAAGTGCATGTCGAGCATGGGGTACGGGATGCGCAGCTCCCAGAGGACGAACGCGGCCATGATCAGGACGCCGACGCCGCCCGAGAGCAGCACCCGGCCGGACGTCCAGCCGTGCTCGGGGCCGGAGATGATCGCGAAGACGATGCCGGTCATGCCGAGAGTGGAGAGCAGGGCTCCGAGGTAGTCGGGGCGGTCGCCGGCCGGGTTCTTGGACTCGGGCACCAGCTTGAGCACGGCGACCAGGCCGATGACCGCCACCGGGATGTTGACCAGGAAGATCGAGCCCCACCAGAAGTGGTCGAGGAGGGTGCCGCCGATCAGCGGTCCGCAGGCGAAGCCGAGCGAGCCCACCGCGCCCCAGATGCCGATCGCCTTGGTGCGCTCCTCGTCGTCGAAGACCTGGACGACGACGGCGAGCGTGGTGGTCATCAGCAGCGCGCCGCCGACGCCCATGCCGGCCCGCGCGGCGATCAACTGGCCCGTCGTCTCCGACAGTCCGGCGCCGAGCGAGCCCAGGCCGAACAGCGCGAGCCCGGTGGCCAGCATCTTCTTCCGGCCGTAGCGGTCGGCGAGGTTGCCGGCGGTGAGCAGCAGACCCGACTGCACCAGCGAGTACGCGTTGAGCATCCACTGGATGTCGGCGGTCGCGGCGCCCATCTCCGTGGTGAGGGACGGGATCGCCACATTGAGAACGGTGTTGTCGAGCAGCACGGTGAGCTGCGCGAGGCATATGACGCCCAGGATCACCCAGCGGGTGGGGTGACGGACGGGGTGAGGTGCTTGTGAAGAGGGTGACGCGACAGGGGTGGACGCCGCCATGGCGGGCTCCTTGCAGGGCAGGCCGATGTGATCGATCTACACCGTACAGGGAGTGGTTCTACGGTGTACAGGGAATTTGCCGTACACCGTAGAAGAGTCTTCCGGGCGCGCTCAGACCGCCGGCTTCAGGACGTACCCCATGCCGCGCCGGGTGTGGATCATCGGCGGCCGGCCGGCGTCGATCTTCTTGCGCAGATAGGAGATATAGAGCTCGACGACGTTGCCCCGGTCGCCCCGGCCGAAGGAGTGCGCCCAGACCCGGTCCAGCAGCAGCGTCTTGCTGAGCACCCGGCCGGGCTCCCGCATGAGCTGACGCAGCAGCGCGCACTCCGTCGCCGTCAGCGGGATCGCCGTACCGGCGCGGACCGCCTCACGGTTCGCCTCGTCCAGGACCAGATCGCCTACGACCAGGCGAGGCCGGGCACTTGGGGCTCCGAGGGCGGGGCGGGGGCGCGCTTCCGTCGATGCGATGGTCATGCTCATGAGCGTGCGCCGGGCCCCTGAGAACGGCCTTTCCGCCGTCTGGGAAACGTCTGAGAATCCAGAGGGGTGTACGGGGTGAGCCACGGGGGCCACGGGAGGGAAGGGTGTCGGCCGCGGCCATCAGGCGGCCGGCGCACCGCCGTCGTCCGGGCCCGGGACGCCGAGGAGCCGCGCCGCGTTGTCATGGCACACCCCGCGCAGCCAGTCGTCGTCCTGCCCCAGCCGGGTGAGGGCGGCCAGGGCGTGCCCGTACCCGTAGGGGATGTTGGGGAAGTCGCTGCCGAACAGGATCCGGTCCCCCAGCGCCGCCAGTCGCGGGCGCTCCCCGGCGGGGAACGGCGCGACGTCCTCGATGAAGTCGGTGAACGCCATGGTCGTGTCGAGGTGCACGCCCGGATACCGCTCGGCCAGGTCGAGGAAGGCGCCGTACTCGGGGACGCCCATGTGGGCCACGACCAGCCGCAGCCCCGGGTGCCGGGCCAGCACCCGGCCGATGGGCCCCGGCCCGGTGAACGGCCCCGGCAACGGGCCGGAACCGCAGTGCGTCACCACCGGCACACCCGTCTCCGCCAACAGCCCCCACACCCCGTCCAGCAGGGGGTCGCACGGGTCGTACGCGCCCACCTGGAGGTGCGCCTTGAAAATCCGGGCGCCGGCGTCGAGCGCCGTCCGGACCGACCGGACGGCTCCCGGCTCGGGGAAGAAGGTGGCGGTGTGCAGGCAGTCCGGCGTACGGGCCGCGAAGTCCGCCGCCCAGGCGTTGAGCCAGTCCGCCATGCCCGGCTTGTGCGGATAGACCATCGACGTGAACGCACGCACCCCGAAGGCGCGCAGGGTGCGCACCCGGTCGTCCTCCGCGTCGCGGTAGGTGATGGGCCAGGAGCGGCCGATCGCCTCCGCGGCCGTGTCGAAGTAGGACCAGACCTTGGTGAGGACGCGCTCGGGCATGAAGTGGGTGTGCACGTCGATCAGGCCCGGGAGTCCGAGGTCGCGCCAGAAACTGGTGATCCCGTCGTCCGGCAGGTCGCCGGGTCGTGCGCCGCCGCGCCATATGCCGTCGGGCAGTACACCGTCGTGCCATATGTCGTCGGGCTGCGCGCCGTCGTGCCGTCTGCCGCCATGCCGTACGTCGTCGTCTCGCATGGAGCTCCCTTCGGCGCGGCCGGGCCGGGCCCGGGTCCGGGAACGCCGAAGGCCCGGTACCTGAGTACCGGGCCTTCGGATCGAGTAGCGGGGACAGGATTTGAACCTGCGACCTCTGGGTTATGAGCCCAGCGAGCTACCGAGCTGCTCCACCCCGCGACGGTCGGGAGACCGGGTCCAACACTCTGGTACCGGCCTCTCGGCTGCGCGCTCGGCAGGATTCGAACCTGCAACCTCTTGATCCGTAGTCAAGTGCTCTATCCGTTAAGCTACGAGCGCTTGGCTTCCCGGCGGTCTTTCTTGCCGGTCGGCGTTGCGGGAACAACATTACATGAACTGCGCCGTGAGGCGAAATCCATTGCCACAACCCCTTCTGACCTGCGGAAACACTGCGGAAACCCGGGGGAGCCGCAGGGAAACCCCGCGGCAGCGGAAACACGGAAAAGCCCCGGCCGTCGGATCGACGGCCGGGGCTCCCGGCTGCGGAGGCGGAGGGATTTGAACCCTCGATGGGCTTTAAGACCCAAACCGCATTAGCAGTGCGGCGCCATAGACCGGACTAGGCGACGCCTCCAGCACACCCGCGCGGGCGCGGATGTTGCGTGCAGATGATGACACAGCCCTGGGGCTCGCCACCAATCGCACTCTACGTTACCGGGCCCGACGGCTCCCGGGCAAAGCGATTCCGGGCGCGCAACGCACGGCGCGTCCGGGCGTTAGAGGGGTGAGGATGCGGCCGGTCCGCCGGGCCGCACCACCCCGCGACCCTCGGAGTCCCCGCATGCCGCTCCACCGTCCCCGGCCCCGCCCTTCCGGCCGCGTCGCCGCCCGACGCACCGGCCGTCCCGCCGGCCGTCCCGCCCTGGCGGCGGCCGTGCTCGTACCGCTGCTGCTCCCGCTGATCGGCGCCTCGCCGGCCGCCGCCCGCCCGCTGCCGGTCCCGCCGGGGCCCGGGGCGGCGCCGGCCACGGGAGCGCCGCTGCCGGGCCCGGGCGCCGGGCCGGTACCCGGGCTGGGGAATGCGCCGGGGAATGCGCCAGGGAACACTCTGGGGAACGCGCCGGGAAGCACACCGGGGAGCACGCCGGGGGACCACCTCACCGTTGTGATCGTCGACAGCGGACGGAACGACGGCCGGTACGAGCTCGACTGCCACCCGGCCTTCGGCACCGTCCCCGACCCGCAGGGCGCGTGCGACCAGCTCGACGGGCAGACGCGCTGGGACCGCGACCTCTTCGCCCCGGTGCCGGCCGACGCGCAGTGCACGATGATCTACGGCGGTCCGGAGCGGGCGCATGTGAGCGGGACGTGGGCCGGACGGCCGGTCGACACGGACTTCACCAGGGTGAACGGGTGCGAGATGGCGCGCTGGAACCGGTTCTCCCACCTCCTGGGCGAGCCCGCGCATCCGTCCGAGGGCTGAGCCTTTCCCCATTCCTCTTTTTCCTCTCCTTTCACTCTTTCCTCATCCGACCGCCAACGACCGTTGACGACTGTTGACGACTGTTGACGGCCGCTTGCGTCCTCACCAGCCGTGATTCCGTGCTCCGCCCGCCTCCGGCCCCGGCCCCGACTCCGGCCCCCTGCGGAACCGATCGCTCCGCCCAACCCCCCGGGCCGACACACCGCCCGTCCCGGGCGCCGCACGGCAGGGGCGCCGCACCCCTCGACCGCCGTCGCGCCGGACTCCACAGCCCGTAGACTTCCCCCCAGCAACACGCCGCAGGGGCGGCGGAACTCCCCCAGCCGTCGCTGGGGGTGCCCCCCGTCCCGCGGGTCGCACCGTGCGGTAACAGGGAGGAAGCGTCGCAGTGAGCAGCAGGCCATCCCGAGGCGCTGCTCGCCTCGCAGCCATACTCGACGCCCTGCCCGACGCGCTGTTGCTCGTCAACTGCAACGGCACGGTCGTCAACGCCAATCACATCGCGCTGGAGACGTTCGAGGTCCCCGGCACCGGACTCGTCGGACGCGGTCTGCTCGACCTGCTGCCGGCGTTCGACTCGCGCCGCATCCCCGGCTCCATGCGCCTGCCCGAGGACCGGACGAACGGCGGACGCACCAAGCCGACGCGCATGATCGCGCGGCGTACGGACGGCACGCAGTTCCCCGTCGAGGTCACCAGCGCCAACCTCCCCGACAGCCGCACCCCGTACGCCGAACAGGGTCCGTACACCGGCGACGAGCTGCTGATGCTCGTCGTCCGCGACCTGACCGGCACGCTCGACACCGAGGCCGAACTCGCCCGCCAGCAGCGCCAGACGGAGATGATCCTGCGCGCGGCGGCCGAGGGCGTGGTCGGCGTGGACACGGCGGGCAAGGTCGTCCTCGTCAACCCCTCCGCCGCGCAGATCCTGGGCTACCGCGCCAGCGACCTGGGCGGGCGCGAACTCCACCCGCTGATCCACCACTCGCGCGCGGACGGCACGCCGTTCCCGTTCGAGGACTCGCCGATCGCCGACACCCTGCGTTCCGGTCGCAAACACCGGGTGCGTGGGCAGGTGCTGTGGGCGAAGGACGGGCGTGCCGTGCCCGTCGACCTGACGACGGCGCCGGTGCGCGACGGCGACCAGCTGGTCGGCGCGGTGATGACGTTCACCGACCGCCGCCCGTACGACGCGCTGGCCGCGCGGCACGCCCAGTTGGTGGCTGTGCTCGATGGCTCGCTGCACGGGCCGCTGGAGCGGCTGCGCGGCGAGCTCGGCACGCTGGCCGCCGACCCGGCCGGGCAGTTGTGGCCCGAGGCCAACCAGATCCTGCACCACCTCGCCGCCGGCTACGGGCGGATGGCCCGGCTGGTCGAGAGCGTGCTCGCCTATCAGCGGCTGGAGGAGGGCGAGGGGCGGCTGGAGCGGGTGGCGACCGCCCTGGACGAGGTCGTCGCCGCCGGCGTCGAGGGGGCCGTCGAACTGATCGGCCCCGGCCGTGCGCAGTTCGCGGTGCACGCGCCGGCCATAGAGGCCGAGATCGACGCGGAGTGGTTCGCCCGGGCGCTCACCCACCTGATCGCGGACGTCGCGGGCGTGGACGCGACGGGCGAGGCCGCCGCCGGCGCGGTGCCGTCCGGCGATTCGACGATCGTCGTCGCGGCCGCGAAGCGGGACACGGCCGTCCGGATCGAGGTACGCGGCCCGCACCCCGGCGGCGACCCGGTCCACGGGCCCATCGTGCGGGGCATCGTCCAGCGGCACGGCGGCGTCCTCCAGACCCACGACGTGCCGGGCAGCGGGGGCGGGAAGGCGTACGTCCTGGAGGTGCCGGTCTCGGCGGAGGCCGGGCCCGTCACCCCCTCCGACCGGCCCGACTCCCCGCCGAGCATCGGCAGCGGGACGACGATCATGCCGATGCCGGGGCAGCGGTCGGGAGAGACGGTGGCGGCTCGGGGGACGGCGGAGGCCGGCGGGAGTTCCGCCTCTGCCGCTTCCGCCGCTTCCACGGGAGTCGGTGGGGCTGGGGGCCCGGCAGGCTCTCCGGGTTCTGGAGGTCCTGCGGCTTCCGGTGGTGTTGTCGGGGCTGAGGGGGCTCGGGGTTCCGGGAACTCCGGCGGTGCGGCGGGGCCGTCGGGCTCCGCCGGAGTGGCGGTTCCCGCCGCGGCCGTCGGGAACGGCGGGGGTGCCGCGGGTACCGGAGTCACCGGAGGTGCCGGAGGTGCGACGTCCGGCGCACCGACCGCTCCGCATGCGCCGAACTCCGTGGCACGGCCGATTGCCACCCCCCATCAGAACCAGCATCAGAACCAGCAGGAGCAGCCCAGCCATCCGGCTCCCCGGCCGCACGCTTCTCCTTCGTCTCAGCCGGTCGCCGTGGCTCATCCGGCCTACCCGGTTCCGCAGGCGCGGCAAGGGAGTTCGCCTGCCGGGGGCGCCCCTGTCACCGGCGCCTCCGGTGCCCCCGCACAGCCCGGCGTTCCCAACGCCGCGGTACCTCTCGGTCCCACGCCGCCCGCCGGTGACGGGCCGGGGGGCGCGGCGCCGCACCCCGGTTCCGTATCCGGCGCGCCCGTGCCCGCCCAGCCGACCGGGCGCCGGCGTGGGCCGGCCCGTCCCGACGAGGAGGAGGCGGCCGACGCCGAGCGGGTCCGGGCCAACCGGCACGGCCGCGGCGCCGACCAGGCCCCCGTACCGGGTGCCGGGCTCGTGCCGCCGCAGGTGGCCGCGCCCGCGCAGCCGACCGGACGCCGTGCCCGGCGGGAGGCCGCCGCGGCCGAACCGGCGGAGCCGACGGGCGCGGACACCCGGCGCGCGGCGTTCGCGCTGCCGCCCGCCGAGGCGGACCGCGGACCCGGCCAGGCCGCCGAGGCCGCCGCCGCACCCACCGGGCGCCGCGCCCGGCGCGCTCTCACCGAGGCGCCCGAACGGCCGATCCCGGGCCAGGCCGACGCCGAACCCGACGTTCCGCGCGCCGCGTTCGCGCTGCCGCCGGCCGAAGCCGACCGCAAGCCGGCGCCCGGACCGGGTGCCGAACCCGTCCCGGGCCGTCCGGTGCCGGCCCAGGGCGGGCCGCTCGACGGCGGGCCCGCGGACGGCCGGCCGACGGACCCGGCGGTGGCCGGTCACGGCGGTCCCGGTCATGGCGGCGCGGTCGACGGCGCAGGGGGCGGGGGCCGGCCCGACGCTCCGACCGGCCCTGACGGCTCCGTGCCGCTGCCGGCCGGACAGCCCGGTGCACCCGTCACCGCGCGGCCTGCGGACGCCGCCGGGCCGATGGGCCTCGCCCGGCCCGTCGGGCCCGCCGCTCCGCCCGCCGCGTCGGGGCACTCCGGCCCGGCCGAGGCCGGTCAGGCCGGTGCGGGGCCCGCGGGTGCGGGACATGCCGGGGCCGGAGCCGGGGCCGGGACCGGCTCCCCCGGTCATGCCGGGCACCCCGGACACCCCGGACATTCCGCCCCCGTGGGCCGCGTCGGCCAGACCGGCCCCGCCGGGGGCCCCGAGCGCGTCGACCGTACCGACGTCGGGCATCCCGAGGCGGGCCGGACGGCCATCCCCGTCGGCCCTGTCGGCCCCGGTGGTCACCACGCCCCCGTCGGCCCCACGGGTCCCGAGAGTTCCGCCGGTCCGGCGGGTCAACCCGGTTCTCCGGCGTCTTCGCCGGCCGCGCCCGGGGTCGCCGGTCCCGCCGCGCCGGCCGGTCAGGACGTTCCCCACGCCCGTACGGATCTCGACGGTCCGGCCGACGTGCCGCCCACCGGGCGCCGGCGTGCGCGCCGGGCGCTCGCCGAGGAACCGGGCGCGACGACACTGCCGGGCTCCGGCGACGTCGCCCGCGCCATCAGCGTGCGCACGCTCGGGCAGGGCGCGCCCTACGCGCAGCAGGGCGGGGAGACCCCGCCCGGTGGCACCCCGAGCGCGTCGGGAGCCGGTTCCGGGCGGCGGCGCAAACTGGGCAATCCGGCCGACAACGCCGGTGAGCGGGAAGCTCAGGCCCGGGCGCAGGCGCCCACCGCGCCGCGCCCCGGCCCGACGGGCGGCCCGATCGGCTCCGGCACCGGCACCGGCCCCGGCACCGACCACCCCGGTCCGCTCGGCCTCCGCCCGCCCGCCGCCGCGCAGGAAGGCCGCGCCTTCGCCATAGGGGCGCCGGACGAGGGCGCCGAGGGCCCGGAGCCGCTGGACGGCCCCAACGGCGCCGTGGAGATCAACCCCGCCGTGCCCGTACCGCCGCCCGTGGACGACGAGTTGCCGCCCGAGCCGCTCGACAACCCGCGCCGCCTGCTCGTCTGGCCGGCCCCGGACACGTCCACCCGGCAGGCCCTGACCGAACGCGGCTACCGCCCGGTGATCGTGCACTCGCGCGAGGAGGTCGACGCGCAGATGGCGGCCTATCCGGCCGCGCTGTTCGTCGATCCGCTCACCGGGCCGATCACCCGTACCGCCCTCCAGGCGCTGCGTCAGGCGGCGGTGGCCGCCGGCGTTCCCGTCCTGGTGACGGCCGGTCTCGGGCAGGCCACGCGGGAGGCGGCGTACGGAGCCGACCCGGCCGTCCTCCTCAAGGCGCTGGCACCGCGCGACAGCGAGATGCACCCGGCTCGCGTGCTGCTCGTCGAGGAGCACGAGCCGATCGCCGACGCGCTCACGGCGACGCTGGAGCGGCGTGGCGTGCAGGTGGCCTGTGCCGCCACGGACGCGGAGGCCGTGGCGCTGGCCGGGCAGATCCGTCCGAACCTGGTGGTGATGGACCTGATGCAGGTACGGCGCCGCCGGGCCGGGATCCTGGACTGGCTGCGGGCGCAGGGGCTGCTGAACCGGACGCCCCTGGTCGTCTACACCTCGGCCGGGATCGATCCGGCCCAGCTCCCTCGGCTGGCCTCCGGCGAGACCGTTCTCTTCCTCGCCGAGCGTTCGACCAGCGCCGAGGTGCAGAGCCGGATCGTCGACCTCCTCACGAAGATCGGCACCAGCCCGGGGTGAGGCGCCCGGCCGTCACCTCACGATGCGCCGCGCGGCGGCCCGTACCGACGCGCGGAGGCGGGCGCGGTCCTCGTCCGTGTCACCGGTCAGGACGCGGCGCATCTGCGGCTGGACGGTCGACCAGGAGACCAGGGCGATCAGCATGAACAGCAGGTCGGCGGGCGGGATCTCGGAGCTGATGACGCCCTTGCGCTGGGCCTCGGCGAAGACGGCGACCTTGCGGTCGTAGTGGCGTTTGCGCTCGTCCTCGTGCGGGAAGCTGTCGGTGCCGTACTCCAGGCCCTCCCAGTAGATGAGGCGGATGAGCTCGGGGTGGGCGGCGTGGTAGTCCATCAGGCGGTCGATCCAGGTGTCGACCTCCTCGGCGTCCACGGGGACTTCGGCGGCGAGCTGGGTCAGCCGGGCCTCCAGGACCTGTGAGAACAGCTCCGCCTTGTTGCCGAAATAGGCGTAGATGAGCTGTTTGTTGGCCTTGGCCTCACGGGCGATGCGGTCCACCCGGGCGCCGGCGATGCCGTACGCGGCGAACTCGGCGGTGGCCGCCTCGAAGATGCGGGCCTTGGTGGCCTCGGGGTCCCTTACTCCTGCCATGCCACCCAGAGTAACCAACTAATTGGTTGACAAGGGCGGGACCGGGTCGGGAATATCTTCAACCAACCAGTTGGTTGCCAGTCCCGCGACGCGACGTCCTACCGAAAGTGGGGAGCTCCTCCCGCGATGACCGCCACCCCTGCCACATCCGCCACAACTGTCGAGACCACCCCAGTCCCTGCCACCCCTACCGCCACCGCCCTCCCCGAAATCGGCGGGAAAGGCCCCCGGACCGGCCTCCTCCTGACCGTCATCTCCGTGTGCACGGCCATCACGGCCGCGAACATCTACCTGGCGACCCCGCTCCTCGGCCTGATCGCCAAGGACTTCGGCGTCCCCTCCTCCTCGGTGGGCTGGGTGGCGTCGGTCGGCCAACTCGGTTACGCCGTCGGCCTGCTGCTGTTCGCCCCGCTCGGCGACACCGCCGACCGGCGGCGGCTGGTGTGGATGCTCTCCACCGTGGCGGCCGTGGCGGTCGCGGCGGCGGGGCTGATGCGCGGTACGCCCGCGCTGGCGGCGGCCGTCCTCGTGGCCTGCGCGGCCACGGTCGTCCCGCAGCTGCTGGTCCCCCTGGTCGCCGAGCGGGCGCCCGCCGAGCGCCGGGGACGGCACGTCGGAGCCGTGGTGACCGGCCTGTTCGCGGGCAGCGTCGCGGCCCGGGTGCTCGGCGGACTGGCCGGCCAGGCGTACGGCTGGCGGCCGGTCTTCTTCGGCGCGGCCGTGCTCACCCTGGGCATCGGCGTCCTGACTGCGGCCGTGCTCCCGCCCGAGACGCGGCCCATCCGCCGGTCCCGCCCGCTCAAGGTCATCGCCGGGCTGCCGGGCCTGATGGTCTCCTCGCCGGCCCTGCGGGCGGCGTGCGTCCGGCAGGCCGGCGTGTTCGGCACCTGGAGCGCGCTGTGGACGACGCTCGTCCTGCTGCTGACGGACGAGCACGGCGCGTACGCCATGTCCACGGCGACGGCCGGTCTGTTCGGCCTCTTCGGCCTCACCTCGGCCGTGGCCTCGCCCCTCGCGGGCACCCTGATCGACCGTTTCGGCACCCACCGGGTGATGGCCACCGGCTACGCGGCGGCGGTCGTCTCCCTGCCCCTGTTCTGGCTCGGCGGCGAACACCTCTGGGCACTGTGCGCCGGCGCGATCCTGCTGCACGCCGGTTTCACGGCCGGCCAGGTGGCCAACCAGACCCGTGCCCTGGGCGCCACTTCGACGCCCTCCGCGGCCAACACCGCGTACGTCGTCTGCTCGTTCGCGAGCGGTGCGATCACGTCGGCGCTCGCCGGGCCGGCGTTCGGACGCTGGGGCTGGGACGGTGTGTGCGTGATCGCCGCGGTCTGCGCGGTGGCGGGCTGGGTCGGCGGAGCGCTGGTGGCGCGGGAGCGCTGACCCGGACGGGACGGGCGGGGCCGGCAGGACGGACGGATCGGGCGGGACGGCGGGTCGGGCGGGACGGGTCAAGGCGGGCGGCACCGGCGGGACGGACGGGGTTCGTTCCGAGCGCCCCGCCCCTGCCCGGGCCGTGGCGCCCAGGCGCCGCCGCCTTCCCGCTCAAGCCGCAGCGCTCAGTCCATGGCACTCGGACCGTAGCGCTCAGCGCATGGCACTCAGACCACAGTGCTCACTCTGTGGCACTCAGACCACAGCGCTCAGTCCGTACCGCTCGGGCGCCGGTGCCCGCCCGCTCACTCCCCCGCCCGCACCGGCGGCAGCACCGTGACCTCCAGCTTCCCTTCCGCGTACTCCCGCCGCAGCGCCTTCTTGTCGAACTTCCCCACCGTCGTCTTGGGGACGGACGACACCCGCACCCACCGTTCCGGCAGCTGCCAGCGCGCCACACGCTCCCCGAGGAACGCGCGGAGCACCTCGTGCCCCGCCGAACAGCCGTCGCGCAGCACCACCACGGCGAGCGGCCGTTCGCCCCACTTCTCGTCGGGGACCGCCACGACGGCCGCCTCGGCGACCTCCGGGTGGGCCATGAGGTGGTTCTCCAGCTCGACGGAGGAGATCCACTCGCCGCCCGACTTGATGACGTCCTTCACCCGGTCGGTGAGGGTCAGATAGCCGTCCGGGGTGATCGTGCCGACGTCGCCGGTGCGCAGCCACCCGTCGGGGCTGAACTTGTCCTCCGGGCGGATCGGTTCGCCGTCCGCGCCCCCGTGGTACGCCCCGGCGATATAAGCCCCGCGGATCTCCAGCTCACCGGCCGACGTACCGTCCCACGGCAGGAAGCCGCCGTCCGGCCCGGCGAGCCGCGCCTCGACGGAAACGGGGATGCGGCCCTGGGTGACGCGGTACGGCCACTCCTCCTCGGGCGTGAGCCCGGCCGGCGGGTGGGCGATCGAGCCGAGGGGCGACGTCTCCGTCATCCCCCACGCCTGCACCACCCGCAACCCGTGCCGCTCCTCGAACGCCTTCATCAGGGACGGCGGACAGGGCGCGCCACCGCTGATCACGGCCCCCAGGGAGGACGTGTCCCGCGGGCGCGCGTCGAGTTCGGCCAGCAGGCCCTGCCATATGGTCGGCACCCCGGCGGTCAGGGTCGGCCGCTCGCGCTCGATCATCTCGGCGAGCGGCGCGGGCTGGAGGAAGCGGTCGGGCAGCAGCAGCGACGTACCCGACATGAAGGCGGCGTGCGGCAGCCCCCACGCGTTCACATGGAACATGGGGACGACCGGAAGGCAGGTCTCCCCCTGCTTCAGCCCGAACGTCGCGGCCGAGTTGATCTCCATGGAGTGCAGGTAGAGCGACCGGTGGCTGTAGACCACGCCCTTGGGGTCGCCCGTCGTCCCGGAGGTGTAGCAGAGCGCGGCGGCCCGGCGTTCGTCCAGCTCGGGCCAGGCGTAGGCGTCGGCGGTCTGCGCGGCGAGGAGTTCCTCGTAGTCGTGCACGCGGGGGCGGCAGCCCGCGAGGACGGAGCGGTCGCCGGGGCCGGAGACGATCACGTGCTCCACGCAGTCGAGCTGCGGCAGGAGCGGTGCCAGCAGGGGCAGCAGTGAGCCATCGACGATCACCACGCGGTCCGCCGCGTGGCGGATGATCCAGGTCAGCTGCTCGGGGGGCAGCCGCAGGTTGAGCGTGTGCAGCACGGCGCCCATGGCGGGGATCGCGAAGTACGCCTCGACGTGCTCGGCGTTGTTCCACATCAGCGTCCCGACGACGTCGTCCTCGGCGACGTCCAGGCCCCGCAGCGCGTGCGCGAGGCGCGTCGCACGCGCCCCGGCCTCCGCGAAGCTCCGCCGGCGCGGTGTGCCGTCTCCCGTCCAGGTCGTGATCTGCGCACGCGCGTGGATCACGGTCCCGTGGACCAGCATCCGGGTGACGGTCAGCGGTACGTCCTGCATCGTGCTCTGCACCAGGGGCCTCCCCATTTCGCCTGTTTCGCACCTCTGGCCGCCGGTTGGGCCGTCACGCGAAGGTCGTCAGGTCGTTCCCGGGTGATTCTGGTGGCGTTTCCGGTGGTACGTCACTACCTCGGCGGGGCTTGATCTTTCGGGGCGGCGGTGCCACACGCGCCACGGAAGCGGCGCGCGGCGGGGGTACGGGGGCGCGGGCCCGGCCCGTCACGCCGCCCGGGCCAGCTCCGGGTCCTCCCGCAGTTTGCCCAGGGCGCGCGAGACGGCGCTCTTGACCGTGCCGATCGAGACGCCGAGCAACTCGGCGGTCTGCGCCTCGGTGAGGTCCTCGTAATACCTGAGGACGACCATGGCCCGCTGCCGGTCGGGGAGCCGGTGCACCGCGCGCCACATCGCGTCCCGCAGCGCCTGCGCCTCCGCCGGGTCCGCGGCGGGCGGCGCCTCGCGCTCGGGGAGCTCCTCGCAGGGGTACTCGTCGACCTTCCGCTTCCGCCACTGCGAGGTGCGCGTGTTCACCAGCGCCCGCCGGACGTAACCGTCGAGCGCCCGGTGGTCCTCTATCCGCTCCCAGGCCAGGTAGGTCTTGGTGAGCGCGGTCTGCAGCAGGTCCTCGGCGTCGCTGGGGTTCGCCGTCAGCGAGCGGGCGGTGCGCTGCAGCACCGGACCGCGTGCCCGTACGTACGACGAGAACGACGGGTACACGGCAGTGGATGCACTGGGGCACACGGTCGTGGTCATGCCTCAACGCTAGGAGCGCCCCTGTACCCGGCGGATCGGCCGGAGGTGCCGAAGACCGCTCCCTCTCAGGTCGTACGGGTGGGGCCGCCCCCACCTCCTGGAGGGGTAGACGCCGCGACGTCGGTATCGGTCCGGCCGAGAGCCCCGACGCCGGTGCCGGTATTGGTCCGGCCCCGAGCCCCCCGTCCCGGAGTCACCCGATGACGGCCACCGGGGCGTCGACGAGGTCCCGGTCGATGGTCAGCTTCCGGCCCCCGTGGGTCTCCGAGACCTCCCCCGCGTACTGGTGGATGCGCCGGTGGGGCTGCCAGGCGCTCTTGGACAGGGTGCGTTCGTTGGCGGTCGAGGCGGCGACGCGCCAGCGGGCGAACCACATCACCGACGGCAGCGACCTGACCCCCGCGCGCCGGGCGCGCTCCATGTGCCGGATGCCGGACTCCGCGCTGCTGTAGAAGCCGGAGACGTAGCCGTGCCGGGTGACCGTGCCGCTCCACGACCGGATGAACGCCAGCGTGACCGCGGCGCAGTCCTCGTCCTGGTCGTTGTACGCCTCCATGTCGAGGTAGATCGGGCTGCCCGGCAGGATGCCGAGCCGCCGCGCCTTCTCCACCGCCTCGACGGCCTCCTCGGCCCCCTGGTCCTCCGGCTCGTCGCCGATCGGGATGGCCCGCTTGGTCTCCGAGCGGACGCAGGGCGACTGCGAGCCGACGTACAGCGGAAGCACGCGCCAGCCGAGGTCGCGGGCGCCGGTGAGCCATGCGTGGCTGAGCCACCGCTGACGGGGGCAGGCCCGCCCGTCACCGGCGAAGTAGACGCCGACGCCCCGGTACGGAGAGGTCTTCCACGCCCGCAGCGTCACCAGCGACGGGGCCTGGCAGGTGTCGAACGCCCGGCCCCGGAAGACGGCGCGGGCCTTGGCCATCGGCGCGTTCGCGTCGGCCGCCGTGGCGGGCGCGTAGCCGGCCGGGAGCTGGGCCACGCCCGCCATCAGGGCGACGAGATATCCGATGATCCTTCTTCGTGCGTCCATACGGCGAAGTCAAGGTCCAGGATCCCATGGGCCTTCGCTGACACGCCCTCGATTCATCCGTCTGGCCCGAAAGGCAGCCCGGACGTGGGAACTCCGGCTCCAGGGTGACGAAACCGTCTCTTCAGGACGCTCCGTCGCCGCTTCGCGGTCGCTCCACCGCCGCTTCGCCGTCGCCACGGGTGAGCGGCCGCGCGACGGGCATGGGGGCACCCCCGCGCGGCCGTTCGGGCCTTCGACCCTGACCCGGATCCTGTCCTCGGCTTGTCTGTCGCTGTCCGATGCCGCCCCTTTCTTGCGGACTCCCGCCTTACTCCGGCCGCCGGCGCCGACTCGGTGCCCGACCGAGCGCCGCCCCGGCGTCCCCGGCGCTTCCTTGAGAATCTCGGGGGCCGGGCCCCGGGACGGCCGGGGCCTCCGGCAACCCCGCCCCCAGAAATCCCGGAACCCCCGAATCCCCGAACGCCCGAACCCTCAGACCACCTCAGCCCCTCCGGTCACCGCACTCCCACACCACCCCGCCCCGCCGCGCACGCCCCGGTGGCCCCGACCGGCCGGTCACCTGGGCCGCCTCCCCGGCCACCCTGGGCGTCTCTCGGCGACAGCGCGGACCAACGCCTCAGTCGTCGTGGATATTGGCGAAGACGACCCGGACGTTCTCCTGCCGGATGGCGGTATGGCCGGAGCCGGTGACGCTCGCGGTGTTCTCCTGGTTCGTGGCTCCCGTGCCCGTCGCGACCTGCTGGCTGGTCGTGGAGTTCCCATGGTTGCTGCCACCGACGCCGCTGCCGACGACGCCGGCGATCGCCGCGTTGGAACCCCGGTTGGCGAGCTGCCCACGGGGACCGTCGTCGGCCTGCGCCGAGCCGGCGAAGAGGAGCGCCGCCATCGGGAGGGCGGCTACGGCGGCGAGGATACGGGCTGCCGTGCGGGTGCTTGCCATGTCATGCCTCCATAGGGGAACTGCGCTTCGAAGCAAGGCGGTTGGCCGGCCGCCCTGCGGATCAACGACGTCGCGACAGCAGATTTGCCCACCGAATCCTCACCGAACCCCCTGCTGCTCCCCATTCCCTCGCAAGCATGACGTTCCCTGGATAAACCTTCACCACCTCCACACGCCCACGCATCCGGCCGCACATCCCTCCCTCACCGCCCCGAACCCCCGAAAGCCCCACGGACCGAACCGTTTCGCCACCGATCCGCCCCGGCGTACCCCGCACCGCCGAGCCGCCACTCCCCCGGCGCGGAACGGGCAAGGAATGTGCACCGCCCGCTCCCGCCGCCCGGCGGGCCGACGTTCGCCCGTCCCGGGCGAACTCCCGGGCGGGGCAGGGGGGTCCGGGAGGTCCCGCACGGCACCGTGCGGGTGCGCAGCCGCAAGCGCACACGAGACACACCGGCACGTCGGCGCGACCGGTCCTGCACGCAACAGCGCACCGCGTCACGGCACTTCACGCACACCGGCGCCCACCGCCGGACGGCAATCCGGAACGCCCTCAAGCACCAGCGATCGCACAGGAAGGCACCCGATGACGAACCTCATATGCCAGGTCCTGCCCATCGCCGCCCCGACCCTCGGCTGGGCCGCCCATGCCCTCGTCCTCGCCCGCCGCCTCCGTACCGCCCGCACGGACCCGCTCACCGGGCTGATGCGCCGCGAGGAGTTCACGGCCCGTGCCCCGCGCGCGGTGCGCCACCCGCAGGCCGCGGTGCTGCTGCTCGACCTCAACGGGTTCAAACAGATCAACGACACGCACGGGCACGCCGTGGGCGACCAGGTCCTCGCCGCCGTGGGCCGCCGGCTCGCCGCCTGGTGCGCCTCACGCGGCGGTTTCGCCGCGCGGCTGGGCGGGGACGAGTTCACCGCGGTCGTCCGCCTCGCCCCCGACGCCGACCTGGACGACGAGCTGACGTACGGCCTGTCCGCCCTGCTCTCCGCGCCTCTCGACACGGGAACCGTCACGCTCGCCCCTCGCGCCTCCATCGGCCTCTGTCACACCGCGCACCACCCGGGTGCCGCCCTGCCCGAACTGCTGCGCGGCGCCGACGAGGCCATGTACACGGCCAAGCGCCTCGGCGACCACTGGCGGCCGGCCGGCCCCGTCGGCACGTACCCCACGGTGGCCGGACGCCGCGCCGGCCGCCCGGGGACGCACCTGACGCTGCTCACCCCGGTCCGGCGCCGGGCCGCCTCCTGAACGCCGGCGTCCGCCGGGCGGCACCCGCCGCCCGGCGAACGGCATGTCCACCTTGTTACTGCCCCAAGGCCCCTACTGCCCCTAGTGCCCCTACTGCCCCTACTTCCATTGCTCGGAGAACGTCCGCCCGGGCACCGGCTTGGCGACGAGAGCCAGCGGTACGAAGAACCCGACCTGGCCGATCGCGATCGTCAGGGCGGCCAGCGCCTTGTCGTCGTAGTGCTCGGCCACCTGCGCGTACAGCTCGTCGGACACCCGCTCACCCCACGCCGACGGCTGGAACACCGCCTCGACCAGGGCCAGCGCGGCCCGCTCCGCCGCGGTGAAGTAGGGCGCGTCCTGCCACGAGGACACCGCCGTGATCCGCTCCTCGGTCTCGTCGGCCTTCCGCAGCAGGTCGGTGTGCAGCATGGTCAGGTACGTGTTGCCGACGATCTGGCCGGCCCGCAGGTGGACCAGCCCGATCGTGCGCCGCGGCACCGTCCGGTTCCCCACGGCCTTGAACAGCGCCGCCGACACCTCCGCCATCTCCGGCACGAGCTCCACCGGGTCGGACATCCGCGAGGCCGCCGCCACCTCTGCCGTGATCGCACGCTCCGCCATCGTCATCTCCTCCTCGATCCGCCACCGCAGCGGCCGAACCGCCGCCGTGGTCTTCGTTGTTCGCTGACACCGCACTGACGGATCCCGGAAAACGAACGTGACCAGCGGCGGAATGTGATCCGGAGCACGCGGCGCCTGCCGCGAACGCCATCCGATACCCGCCCCTGCACTTCAGGGGGACACCGGTACGAAGATCCGGAGAATGCTGCGGGCGCCTCCGCGCCGGAGGGGCGGCGCCAAGGCCGGGCGCCACGAGCCGACGCCCGTCGCGCCGTCCTTCTTCCTGTCCGGGAACCTGCCGTCGGGCCGGATGTACGCCTATCCGCCCGACGGGAAGGGCGACTTCGGCGCTTACGTCTGGCTCCACCTCAAGTTCGGCGCTTCGGCTGACCCAGATCTGACGGGCTATCAGGACGGCGCGTACCACGCGATGGACGACGGGACGCTCGACCTCTGGCGGAACGGCAAGCAGAAGCCGGTGGCCGGCGGCTGGGGCCGGTACGACAACGTCTTCTCGCCCGGCACGCTCGTCCGCGCCGCCCACCCGGCCTGGTGGCGCGCGGCAAGCAGGGCGTCCTCTGGCTGTACAAGGGCTCGGGCAAGGCGGCCGCGCCGTTCAAGACCAGGACGAGGACCGGCACGGGCTTCGACCAGTACCGCGACCTCTTCTGACGAACCGGGCCGCCGCTCCGCCCGGAGCGGCGGCCCCACACTCACGGGGCCGTCCGCCGCATGGCACTATCGCTGCGGCGTTCCCCCCACATCCTTGCGCCATCCGTTCCACAGCAAGGACCTATTGAGCATGCACGGAAGAAACGCCGTACGTCGCGCATCGGCGACCACCCTCGTGATTGCCTCCGCGGCGCTGGGACTGACGGTGCCGGCCGGTTCCGCCCTCGGGGCGCCCGTTTCCGGCTGCGCGTCCGGCGTCTGGAAGGCCGAATTCTTCGCCGGCACCACGTTCGCGGGCAAGCCCAAGAAGACCGCCTGCGACGACGCGATAGCCGAGAATTACGGCAACGGCGCACCGGCGGGCCTGCCGCGCGACAACTTCGGCGTGCGCTGGACGACCACCCGCGACTTCGGCTCCGGGGGACCTTTCACCCTCGCCACCGAAGTCCAGGGCGGTGTCCGCGTCTACGTGGACAAAACCCGCGCGATCGACCTCTGGAAGAGCGCGAAGGGCACACGGAAGAAGTCCGTCCGGGTCACCGTTCCCCAGGGGAAGCACACCCTCCGCGTCGAGTACGCGAATGTCACAGGCCCGGCCGCCGTGAAATTCGCGTACACGCCGGTCACCGGCAAAGCCGACGACAAGGTCAAGCCCCTGGCACCGGCCGGGACGCGGGCCGCCTACGACGCCGCGTCCGGCAAGGCGACCGTGACCTGGTCCAGGAACAGCGAACTCGACCTGGCCGGTTACCAGGTCCAGCGCCGCACCCTCCCGGCCGCCGGCAAGCCCGGGCCGTGGCAGGCCGTCAGCGGCGGCAAGCCGGTGACCGGCACCTCCTTCACCGACCGCCCGGCGAAGGACGGCAGCGGCTACGCCTACGCCGTGACCGCCGTCGACAAGGCCGGCAACGCGTCCGCCCGGTCCGCCGAGGCGCGCGTCAGCACGCCCAAGCCCGTCCCGCCCGCCCCCGTCGCACCGGCCGCCCCGCGCGGGCTCAAGGTGACCTCGTCCAACGGCCGGCAGGCCGAACTCTCCTGGACGAGGAACACCGAGCCGGAGGTGCGCGGGTACCAGGTCTGGCGCCGCGCCGCCGGCCACGACTGGGAGCTCACCGCCACCACCGCCGAGACCTCGGCCATCGACACCCCCAAGGACGACGGCACCGCGTACGAGTACGCCGTCGTGGCGGTCGCGGAGAAAACCCGGTCGGAGCGCTCCGCACCCGTCTCCTTCACCCCCGAGATCCGCCGCCCCGGCGAGCCCGGAATTCCGACCGGCCTCAAGGTGACGGGCATCGACGGCCGGCGCGCCAAACTGTCCTGGGACAAGAGCCCCTACGAGGACCGCGTGATCGCGTACCGCATTTGGCGCCGGGACCCCCAGCACGACTGGGAGGCCGTCGGAAAGAGCGGCAGCAGCGTGCTCTCCTACACCGACGACCCCGCGGTCGACGGCACCACGTACGAGTACGCCCTCAGCGCGGTGGCCGTCAACGAACGCGAAGGAAAGCGCTCCGCGCAGACCGTCCGCTTCACCCCCGAATTCCGCGGCGCGCCCCAGCCCCCGTTCGCCCTGGAAGCCCAGGACACCCCGCAGGGCGTGAAACTGTACTGGCGCTCCCTCGACAACGCCCCGTCCTTCCACATCTACGTCCAGAAGGAGCACGAAGGCCCCGCCTTCACCTTCGTCGGCGCCTTCCGGAACCCCGGTGACGGCCGCCTGGAATTCCTGGACACGAACGCCCGCCGCGACCGCCTGACCTACTACGTGGTGGCCGTGTCCAAGGACGGCGTGGAATCCGGCCGCAGCAACCTGGCACGCGTGGAAAAGCGCTAGGAACGCACGAGGGGTGCCGCCCTGAGGTCGGCACCCCTTCCGGCCGGCGCATGACCGCCGGCCTCGGCGGAGGCTGAGGGATTTGAACCCTCGGTGACATCGCTGCCACGACGGTTTTCAAGACCGTTCCCTTAGGCCGCTCGGGCAAGCCTCCCCGCGCCGGGCTGTCCGCCGCGGCGCGGGGGACAGCCTACCGGGTGCGGGTTGGGGCGGGGAGACCTGCCGGGGGTGGTGGGGCTGTAGAGGAGGGGTGGGGCGATGGAGAAGGGGTGGGATGGGGTTACTTGTCGCCGGTGCGTTCGCCCAGGACGATGTCCGTCGTCGTCTGCTTGCCGTTGCGCACGTAGGTGAGGGGGACCTTGGTGCCGGGCTTGTGGGTCCAGATCTCGCTGATCAGGGTGGGACCGCTGTCGATCTTGGTGTCGCCGAGCTTGACGATCACGTCGCCCGGCTTGAGGCCGGCCTTGTCCGCCGGGCCGCCGGGGGTCACCGCCGCGGAGCCGTCGGTGCCGTTGTCGGCGACGCGGGCGCCGGTGCCGCCGTCCTTCATGTTCACGGTGGCGCCGATGACGGGGTAGACCGGCTTGCCGGTCTTGATGAGCTGCTCGGCGACGTTCTTGGCCTGGTTGATGGGGATGGCGAAGCCCAGGCCGATGCTGCCGGACTGGCCCTGGGCGCCGGGGAAGCCGCCGCCGTTGTTCGCGGACTGGATGGCCGAGTTGATGCCGATCACCGCGCCCTGCGCGTTGAGCAGCGGACCGCCCGAGTTGCCCGGGTTGATCGAGGCGTCGGTCTGCAGGGCGCTCATGTAGGAGGCGTTGCCGCTGCCGCCGCCGTCGCTGGACGCCACGGGACGGTTCTTGGCACTGACGATGCCCGTGGTGACCGTGCCGGAGAGGCCGAACGGCGCGCCGATCGCGACCGTCGCGTCGCCCACGGCCGTCTTGTCCGAGTCGCCCAGCGGCAGCGGGCTGAGCTTCGCCCCGGAGGGGTTCTTCAGCTTGATGACCGCGACGTCGTAGCCCTGGGCGCGGCCGATGACCTCCGCGTCGTACTGCTTGCCGTTGGAGAACGTCACGGAGAGCCGGCCGCCGTCGGCGGCCGAGGCCACGACGTGGTTGTTGGTGAGGATGTGGCCCTCGGTGTCGTAGACGAAGCCGGTGCCGGTGCCGCCCTCGCCACCGCTGCTCTGCGCCTCGATCGTCACGACGTTCGGCAGCGCCTTGGCGGCGATGTCCGCGACGGAACCGGGCGTCCGGCTGGCGGTCTTCGGGTCGCCCGGGGCCGAGACGGTGGTGGACGAGGTGTCGCTCCGGTTCGCCGCCCAGTAGCCGATGCCGCCGCCGGCCGCGCCGGCGACCAGGGCCGCCACCAGGACCGCCGCCGCGAGACCGCCCCCGCGCCGGCGCCGCGGCGGTTCGGGCGCGCCCCAGGGGGCGGCCGGCGGGACGAGCGGGCCGCCGTGCCCGGTGCCGTCCTGCGGCGTCGCGCCGTACGCGGCCGGGGCGCCCGCCGCGTTGAACCAGGCGCCCTGGTCCGCGGGCGGCGGAGGCGTTCCGGGGGCGGGGGGACCGGAGGGAGCGGGAGGACCGGAAGCGGAGGGAGCGTGCGGCGGTACGGTCGGGAGCTGCTCGGTGCGCCCCTCACCGCCCTCCGCCGCGGCCGGGCCGGCGGGGGGTGCCGCGGGCGCGGGCGGTGCCGCCTCCTTCGCCGTCTCCGGAGCCGGAGCCGGAGATCCCGACTGCGAACCACCCGCGGAAGGAACGGCGGCGCCCTCGTTCTCGGTGCTCACGGTGGTCTCCTCATCACGTACGTCGGTTCGTTCACGGCCGGAGCCGCTGCGGGACGGGCGGGGCCACGCCGGAACACCTACCCCCGCCAGCCTTTCCCATCGCCCGTCAGGCCGCCGTAAGCGGACCCTGTGCGCCTCCGCGCCGCGCGGACCGCTGGCCGGATGGCACCGGTGGCGTGCGGGACGGCGGTGACGGACCGCCGGAGCGGCCGGGTGGCCTGGCGGCCGGACCGGGCGGCACGGCGAGCGGACCGACCGGACACGAGCGCCCATGCGCGATTGTGCCAGGCGGTGGCACCATAACGCGGTGACCACTGCGCACCCGGCCCCCGCGTCCCGCCCCGGGAGCCGCCCGCCGGCCGTCATCGCCCACCGCGGCGCGTCCGAGGACGCGCCGGAGCACACCCTCGCCGCGTACCGGAAGGCGATCGAGGACGGCGCGGACGCGCTGGAGTGCGATGTGCGGCTGACGGCGGACGGGCACCTCGTCTGCGTCCACGACCGGCGGGTCAACCGCACGTCCAACGGGCGCGGCGCCGTCTCGTCCCTGGAGCTGGCCGATCTGGCGGCGCTCGACTTCGGGTCGTGGAAGGGGCATGCCACGGACGCGGAGGCGCCCGACACCGAGACGACGGGCCCCGGCGACCCGGCCGACACCGCCGTCCTCACCCTGGAGCGGCTCCTCGAACTCGTCGTCGACGCGGACCGCCGCGTCGAGCTCGCCATCGAGACCAAGCACCCGACGCGCTGGGCGGGCCTGGTCGAGGCCCGGCTGCTCGCGCTGCTCGGCCGCTTCGGCCTCGACCGGCCGCCGCCCGGGGAGCCCCCGGCCGTCCGCGTGATGAGCTTCTCCGCCCGCTCCCTGCACCGGATCCGGGCCGCGGCGCCCGCGCTCCCCGCCGTCTACCTGATGCAGTTCCTCTCGCCACGGCTGCGCGACGGCCGGCTGCCGCCCGGCGTGGGCATCGCCGGCCCCAGCATCCGGATCGTGCGCTCCCACCCCGGCTACGTGGCACGGCTGCATCGTGCGGGGCACCAGGTGCACGTGTGGACGGTCAACGAGCCCGAGGACGTCGAACTGTGCCTGCGGCTGGGCGTCGACGCGGTGATCACCAACCGTCCGAAGGCGGTGCTCACACAGGTGGGGCGCCGCTGAACGCCCGCTTCCGAGCGCCACGCGCCGTCGGGCGCGTCCGCACGCCCCCGCGCTCATGACAGGGTGTGCCCCGGCGCGTTCGGTCCGTGTTCGGCCGGCCCGAGTGCCCCCACCGGACCCGGAGTGGCCGGTTTCCGGTCCAGGCCATTGGGGCATTCATCCCCTGACGTGGGGCAAAGGAGGTCTCGGGGGTGGCGTTGGTGGTGGCACAGGAGGTGCCCACGTCGTCGATCATGGCCGTACCCCATGGTCCCGCCGGTGTGGGCGAAGCGAGACACCGCATGCGTGAGGACCTGCGAACGAGCGGGGTACCGGATCCGGTCATCGACGACGCCGTACTGATCCTTTCGGAGTTGCTCAGCAACGCGTACCGGCACGGGCGCCCGCTGAGCAGGGAGCGCGGCCCGGCCCGGGCCGACGGCAACGGCGGCGTCCTCGCCGCCTGGCGGGTGGACGAGCGCGGACGGCTCACCGTGGAGGTCACCGACGGTGGCGGCCCGACCCGTCCGTTTCCGGCCACTCCCTCGGTCACGGCCCGCGGCGGCCGTGGGCTCAACATCATCAGCGCGCTGTCCCAGGAGTGGGGCGTCCGCGACACCTCGGGCGAGGTGACGGTATGGGCCGCGCTCTCCGCCCGCGCCGGTTTCGCTACGCGCGTCGACCTCGCGCCGGAGCTGGACTTCTCGGATCTGGACGGGCTGGTGTAGCCCGCCGCGCGATCGGACGCGACTCTTCCGGGGGTTGGGGGTGTGCCGACGGCTTCGCGGCCGCGGGACGCCTCGCCGGGCGCGCCCGTGGAGGCGGAGACGTCCGGCACCGCCCGGGCCCACGGGCCGCCGCCCGGCGCCGGAGGCCGGACGGCGGACGGGCGGCACCGGCCGAAGACCGGCTGCGAACGGCGGACGCAGCCGGTCCGCGAACGGCGGAGGGGCGGCCCGGGAACGGTCAGTTCAGCGTGACCTGACGGCTCGTCAGGCCGCTACGGGCCCGGCGCTCCTCACCGGACAGCGGCGACTCGTCGGCGAGGGCCTTGTTCAGCCGCTCCGCGAACGCGGCGGCCGGCTTCTCGACGTCCGCCGCGCCCACGCCGGTGGGCAGGTCCCAGACGGGCACGGTCAGCCCGTGCGCGCGGAACGAGCCGACGAGGCGGGTGCCCTCGCCGAGCGACGACTCACCGGCCGCGTGCAGCCGCGCGAGCGCGTCCAGCAGCTTCTCCTCCGGGTGGGTCATCACCCAGCGCAGGTGGTTCTTCTCGGGGGTCTCGCACCAGTACGCGCCCTCGACCCCGGCGAGCCGGGCGGTGGGGATCGCGGCGGCGTTGGCCCGCTCCAGCGAGGCGGCGACCTCGCCGGTGGCGTTCTCGGCGTTCTCGACCCAGAACTCGAAGCCGGTGTGCACCTCGGGCTCGAAGGGCGCCGAGAGGTCCAGCAGGTCCTGGAGCCGCGGCCCGTCGCCGCCCGTGCGGGAACCGCCGACGGGGGTGCCCGGCTCGGCGGCGAGGGCGCGCTGAAGGGTGTCCGCGAGATCGCGGCTGAGGTCGCCGGTCGCGGTGTCGTTCTGCAGGCCGAGCAAGACGGCGCCGTTGTCGCGGCGCAGGGCCGGCCAGGCCATGGGCAGCACGGTCGCCAGGGTCACCGAGGGCACACCCTCGGGCAGCCCGTCCTTGAGGGTGAGCCGCACGGTGGCGGCGGGCACCAGCTCGCGCAGCGCGACCCAGTCGGCCTCGCACGGCAGGCCCTCGAAGGGCCGCTGGACCAGTTCGGCCGAGGCGTGGGCGGCCTGCTGGCCGTGGCACGCCTTGTAGCGGCGGCCCGAGCCGCAGGGGCAGGGCTCGCGGGCACCGACGACGGGGATCGGCCCGTCGACGGCCCGCGGTGCGGCGGCCTTGGTCTGGGGGCGGCGCTTCTTGGCCATGGCGTGCGTGTCTCCCGATCGATGCTTCCGACTCCGGGCTTCGGGGCCGGGCGCCGTGGTGCTCCGTTTCCGGATGCCCGACGTCCGGATCTCCGCTGCCGGATCTCCTGTCGCCGGGCCCCCGGCGTCCGGCCGCCCGCTCCGGACGCCCGCCCGCCGGTTCCCCGGCCGCGGGCCGGATGCCTCCGGCCCGTACGGGCGCGAGCCTAGCGCCCACCCGCCCGCGGACCGTGGTACGTACCCTCCCGTCATCGGCGTGACGTTCGCGCGGGCGCCCGGCGGCCGGTGGAAACCGTCCTCGCCGGGACACCCGGGCCGTCGCGGAACGCCCTCCGCTTCGCCCGCGGCCACCCGCCGACGCGATCCGGGTCCGGACGCACCCGGACCGGGGACCGTGGGGGGCCGCCGCCCTCCGCACGAAGGCGCGTACGGGGCGGCGGGCTCGGGCCGCTACGGGCTCGGGTCATCAACTGGTGAAGCCCAGCAGCACGTCTTTCACGCTCCCGGCTCCCGGCACGGTCAGGCTCACCGGAATCATTTGATCGAGTCCTGTGGGAAGGCCGAGGTCGGCGCATTGGTTGACGGGACTGCTGCCCCCCGCCGTCAGGGCCTGGCCGGTCAGCGCCCCTCCCGAGCGGGCGGCCGCGGTCCGGTCGCGATGGTGCCCGCCGTGTCCGGCGCAGGAGTTGCCGATCACGGCGTTGCCGAAGCCGACGACGCTCGTGGCGTGGGCGGGTACGGCGGTGACCGCCGCGAAACCAGTGGCGAGCAGGGTCAGCGCCCCTGCGGCGTAAGTCCGGTTCATGGCCAGGCAACGCCCCCACGCCCCTCCGGGGCACGGGCGGGGCACCCGAACGGTGCAGCCGAGGAAACGCCCCCCGGGCTCGCGGACGGACGGGCGGAGCCCGAAGAGGCGCGCCGGAGCGCACGGAGTCGCCGGTGGACGGGCTGGGGCTGCCGGGGGCAGGCCGGAGGTGTCCAGCCGGGGGGCCGGGCCGCCCGGCTGGACGGCCGGGGGCGTGCGGCGGACGGCCGGGATCGTGCAGCGGCCGTCCAGGATCAGTGACCATCGGGCGGGCCAGCGCGCCGGTCGGCCGTCGGCCGGTCCGCCGTCCGCCGGCTCGGGCCATCCGCCCGGACCGGCACCCTCCGCCTCTCTGTCGGAAGGCGTCGTTCCGGGCCGCCGAGGGCGCCACTCGCGTGACTCCTGTCACAACTCCCGCTGTCAGCCCGGAAATCGGCGTCCGGAAATCCACGATCGAATTTGCGAACCGCCGATCTCTTGTTACCGTTCTAGGAGCCCGGTCGCTGGTGCATCCCCCGTCGCCAGCGATCGGGCGCTTCCATGCCCGGATGCCGGCGGAACCCGCCGCAGATCACCGGGCGTCTCCGGGAGCGGGCCCTGCGGGAATCCCCTGGGCCGCCCCGATCCCCCTCTTCGAAGTCCGCAGGCCGAGGCCACGACGTTTCTCCTGTCCGGCGGCGACAGCCGCCGCGAGGCGGCCCGGCGGCGGCGGGGAACGCCGGCCCCTCGCCGGAGCCGGGCGTTCCGCGCGGGCCGCGCTAATCCTCCGCGCTATCCGGCGAGTTGCTGCCGGAGCGGAGGAGCAGCTTCCCTTCGGCCGAGGCGATCTCCGCGACCGCCGCATACGCGCCATGTCCGCGCACGGTTCGTCGCCGGGGGGTCTCACAGGTGTCCGGCGCGTCCGTCGCGGGCATCGGGCAGCGCACCTGGAGCGAGCCGCCGTCCGGCGCCATCAAGGTCAACACGCCGGTGACCGGATCGTCGGTGCCGTTCCGGTAGTACGTCCGCGCCCAGGTCTCCGCGCCCTCGGTCAGCACGCAGGTCTGGGCCTCCAGGCCCTCGGGGGAGTCGAGTTCGGGGCCGCAGCGGGTCACGGCGGGCGGCTCGTCCGGACCCGCGGGCGGCGCGGCGGCGGGCCGTGCGCCCCGGGCCGCGCCGGGGCCGCCGCCGGCGCCCGTCCCCTTCCGCGCGCCGTCCGTCAGGGCACCGGCCGCCGCGACCGCGTCACCGGCCGTGTCCCCGAGGTCCCTCAGGGCCCCGGCCCCCTTCGCGCCGGCCGGACGGACACCCGCCGGTTTCCGGTCCGGTCCGGCCTTCGACCGGCCGGCCGGGGCCGCGGGGCCCGCCGTCGCCGCCGCGAGCGGCAGGACGACGGCGAGCGCCACCGCGGCCGCGAGCGCGACCATCCGGAGATTCGCTGCACGTTGCTGGGACACGCCGGGCACACCGGACGCACGCTCCATGGGACCACCTGCGACTCGCCGCGGACACTGGACGCGGGGCGATCGGAACGCGCCCCGCCGGACCGGCGCGGCCGATAGGGGCGTCCGGTCGGAACCCGCCGACGACGACCGGCGTTCGACCGGCACCGCTTTCCGACGCAGGCCCGGTCCCCGAACATAGCGGCCCCCACCCCCGGCACCCTGCCGTTCACCACCCGAATCCCGCAGTTCTCGGCGCGGCTTGCACCCGTACGAGTGAGAGCGCGTGCGTCTCCCGTCCGTACGCGCTCCACGGGCGAGCCGCGCCCGAGCGATGCGTTCCGGGGTTCCGGGGCCGTGGCACCGGGCCTTCCGGTGCGGCCGTCCAATGCGGCCGTCGAGTAAGGCGGTTCAGCGTGGCCGTTCCATCCGGCCGTTCCGTTCGGCCGTTCAGTACGCCAGCCGGCTGCCGCCGCCGGTCGATCCGGTGGCCGCGCTCTGCTCGACCAGGACGTCGACCACCGAGGCCACGTCCGGCAGCCAGGGGCGTGCCCCCGCGGCCGCCCCACCGGCGGACCGCCCGGACGGCCGGCCGGCGCGGTTCCGCCCGGATCCGGAGGACGGCGCGCCGACGGGCTGCGGCGCCCGCTCCCAGCGGGCCCGGCCGGGGCCCGTGGTGGACGGGGGGAGGACGACGTAGCCGCCGTCGCCGTGGAAGCGGAGCGAACCGGGCACCCATTCCTGGTTGTGCAGCAGTTCGCCGAGGACCTCCAGCGAGTAGGGCGCCACCAGGAGCGTCCAGCGCGTCGGCGTGGCCACCACCGGGCCGAGGCGCACGCCCGCGCGGTCGAAGGCCGCCAGCGCGCGCGCCCCGGCGATCGCGGGAAGGCTCACGGCACTCGCCGCGCGCCCCCCGGTGGCGAGGACGACCGGCGCCTCCGGGCGGTTGGTCCACCACCAGCGGACCATCCGCGCGTCCGTGCTGGCCGCCAGCAGCCCGGGGTCGAACGGGTGGGCGCCCGGGACCGCGCAGTCCGGGTGGGCGCAGCCGCATTCGCGCACGCGGCCGATGCCGGGCCGGAGGCCCACACCGGGGAGTACGGGCCACTGCCACTCCGTGGCGTAGGTCAGGGCCGCGGTGACCACCGCGGACCGGCCGGGCCGCCGGAGCGAGAGCTTGCGTCGCCTTCCGAGGATCTCGCGCATGAGCGCTCGTTCCTTTCCGTGAACGCCGAAGGTGGGCCCCGGTCGGAGACCAGGGCCGTCAGGGCACTGCATTCGTTGCTTCAGGGCACTGCATTCGTTGCAGGTGCAGCACTGCGTGTCGCATTACATGGCACTACGGGCGCCGCTTCGCGCGGCACTCGACGCGCCGCCGCGCTTCATGGTCGGCGCACCACATGGATCACAGGTCACTGCGCGTACAACGCAGCGCATCACGCCTGAGGCCGAGCGTGAAACATGGCGGAGGGTGGCGCACGCATGGCGCTTGGTGCTGGGGCCGGTACGCCCCTCGCCCACGGCATGGGTTCCCCCATGCCACTCGGGGACGGGCACGGCCGTTGCCGGGTAAGACGCCCGGGCGTTCCGCCGGGTTCCGGGGCGCCCCCAACTCCCCCTGCCCTTCCTCAAGTACGTACCCACCGCGGTGGCGGT
Source organism: Streptomyces sp. NPDC021100 (assembly GCF_044333095.1). Lineage (NCBI taxonomy): Bacteria > Bacillati > Actinomycetota > Actinomycetes > Kitasatosporales > Streptomycetaceae > Streptomyces > Streptomyces sp. NPDC021100. Next base: position 427,956 of record NZ_JBIRQH010000003.1, on the reverse strand, counting down.
GACGCGCTGTCGAGCACGGCCAGTCGACCGCAATTCGGCGAGCACAGCACTATTTTCCGGCCAACTTCAAAACCCCTCAGACACCATCATTCCCACTGGTCCAATGCTGGACATCGCCTCACCGGGGCGTGTACATGTGGAGTCACCGATAGCGCGCACCACGACAGGGGGTTTGCGGTGCTATTCCATGGAACACGCAGGCCGACGGGCTGGTCGAAACCGGACGCCGGAGCTCTGCGGACGCCCTCCGGGGCGGACCCCGGGGCCGTCTCCGCACGGGTCCGGCGGAGCAGACGGCCATGAGCGCCCCCCACCTCCCGAAAGTGGCCGGAATCGATCCGTCCCTCCCCGCCCCGGCCGCGGCTTCTGCTTCCGCCGCGTGCCCCGCGAACGCCGCCACCTCCCCCCTCTCCGGCACCACGGACCCGTCCGACGCCACGGAACCGTCCGGCATCGCGACTCCCCCGACCACCGGCGCTCCCCGCGGCCCCCAGCGCCCCGACGGCCTCGTCCAGGACCGACTCGCCGGCTGGGTCTCGGACCTCACCACCCTCCAGGAACTCACCGAGCGCCTCACCCGCACCACGGACCTGGACGACGCGCTGCGTGAACTCCTGCGCGCCGGCGCGACCCTCCTGGGCGCCGGCCGCGGGCTGGTCACCCTCCACCCGGTCGACGACTCCGGCCGTACGGCGACCGCCACGCTCGGGCTCGGCCGCGCGGACCTCGGCCACTTGGAGACCATTCCGCACGTCCCGCACACCCCACACGTCCTGGACAGCTCGCGGATCGCAGACGGCTCGCAAGCCCCGCACGTCTCGCACGCATCCCCGCCCCCTTCCTCTCCTCCCTCGCCTTCCCCGCGCCCGTCGCCCCCCGCGCCTGCCCCCTCCGCCGCGTCCCACCCGTACGTTCACCTCCTGGAGGGGCTGCCGCCCGTCGGCGCCCGCTCCGGCGCCGCCCGCCCCGACATCCCCGGCGAGGAGGACCTGGACCCCCGGCACCGTGAGGTCGCGGCCCGCCTCGGGTACGCCGCGACCTACGCGATGCCCCTGGACGCCGCCGCCCCGCCGGACCACCCCTCCTCGCCCGAGCCCGCCCAGGACGCCCCGGCCCAGGACGGTCCCGCACGGAACACCCCCGCCCAGGACGCCCCCACCGAGCCCCCGCCGGACCGCCGGATCGGCGCCGCCGTCTGGCTCTACGACGAACCGGCCGAACCCACCGAGCGCCAGCGCCGGCTCGCCGCCCGCTACTGCGCCCACGCGGCCGGGCACCTGGCCCGGCTGCTGGAGCTCGGCCGCGCCCGCGCCGCCCTGGCCGCGCTCCACGGCGAGCTGCTCCCCGGCCGGCTGCCGCGCGTCGCCGGGATCCGGCTCGCGGTGCGGCACCGCACCGGGCCGCGCGGCGGCGGCGACTGGTACGACGCGCTCCCCCTCCCCGAGGGCGCGCTGGGCCTCGCCGTCGGCGGAATCACCGGATCGGGTCCGTCCGCCGTCGCGGCGACCGGCCGGCTGCGGGCGTCCCTGCGGGCGTACGCGGTGATGGAGGGCGAGGATCCGGTCGCCGTCCTGTCCGACCTGGAACTCCTGCTGCGGCTGACCGAGCCCGCCCGCTCCGCAACCGCCCTCTTCGCCTACTGCGATCCGGCCAGCCGCAAGGTCGTCGTCGCCGCGGCGGGCCACTGCTCGCCGCTGATCATCGGCGACCACCGCACCGAGTACGTGGAGACCTCGCTCTCCGCGCCGCTGGGCATGCTGGCCTGCTGGGAGGCGCCCAGCGTCGAGATCGAACCGGCACCGGGCGAGACGCTCCTGCTCTACAGCGACGGGCTGCTGCACCGGACCGGCGACGCGATGGACCGGGCCTTCGCCCGGCTGCACGCGGCGGCGGCGAGCGTCCCCCGGACAGCGCGGCGGGATCCGGAGGCGGTGGCCGACCACATCCTCCGCACGGTCCTGCCGGACGACACCGACGCCACGGCGGCCCGCGGCCGGGGGCCAGGCGACGGAACGGACGCGTCCGGCGGATATGACGAACTCCGCTCCGGCGAGGACGTCGTCCTCCTGGTGGCACATTTCGACTGACATGTCCCGGTCCGTCCGCATGTGAATTCGGACGTATGCCCCTCCTCCGGCCGCCCCCGGCACTCCTCCGCCCACCTACGATGGGAGCGGCCCCGTTCGAGGAGGAAAGCATGACCGAGCAGCCCGCGCCCGAGAACCCCGAAGGCGACGAGCCGATCAAGCAGCGGAAGAACGGCCTCTACCCGGCCGTCTCCGACGAGCTCGCCGAGAACATGAAGAGCGGCTGGGCCGACACCGAGCTGCACGACCTGCGGCCGATACCCCAGGCCGAGGAGACGGCGCGGCGCCGCGCCGAGCTCTCCGCGCGCTTCCCGGGCGAGCGCCTGGTGATCCCCGCGGGCAACCTCAAGACCCGCTCGAACGACACCGAGTACGCCTTCCGCGCCTCGACCGAGTACGTCTACCTCACCGGCGACCAGACGCAGGACGGCGTCCTGGTCCTGGAGCCGACGGCGGACGGCCACGACGCCACGCTCTACCTGCTGCCCCGCTCGAACCGCGAGAACGGCGAGTTCTGGCTCGACGGCATGGGCGAGCTCTGGGTCGGCCGCCGGTACAGCCTCGCCGAGGGCGAGCGGCTCTACGGCCTGCCCTGCGCCGACGTGCGCGAGCTGGCCGCCGCCCTCGCCAAGGCCACCGGCCCAGTCCGCGCCGTCCGCGGCCACGACGCCGGCATCGAGGCCGCGCTCACCGACAAGATCACCGCCGAGCGCGACGAGGAACTGCGGGTCTTCATCAGCGAGCAGCGGCTCGTGAAGGACGCCTTCGAGGTCGCGGAGCTGCAGAAGGCCGTGGACTCCACCGTCCGGGGCTTCGAGGACGTCGTGAAGGTCCTCGACAAGGCGGAGGCCACCTCCGAGCGCTACATCGAGGGGACGTTCTTCCTCCGCGCCCGCGTCGAGGGCAACGACATCGGCTACGGCTCCATCTGCGCCGCCGGCCCGCACGCCACCACCCTGCACTGGGTGCGCAACGACGGCCCGGTCCGCGCCGGCGAGCTGCTGCTCCTGGACGCGGGCGTGGAGACCCACACCCTCTACACCGCCGACGTCACCCGGACGCTGCCGATCAACGGCACGTACACCGAGCTCCAGCGCAAGGTCTACGACGCCGTGTACGAGGCGCAGGAGGCCGGCATCGCCGCCGTGAAGCCGGGCGCGAAGTACCGCGACTTCCACGACGCCGCCCAGCGCGTCCTCGCCGCGAAGCTCGTCGAGTGGGGCCTGGTCGAGGGCCCGGTCGAGCGCGTCCTGGAGCTCGGCCTCCAGCGCCGCTGGACGCTCCACGGCACCGGCCACATGCTCGGCCTGGACGTCCACGACTGCGCCGTCGCCCGCACCGAGACGTACGTGGACGGCGTCCTGGAGCCCGGCATGGTCCTGACGGTCGAGCCCGGCCTCTACTTCCAGGCCGACGACCTGACGGTGCCCGAGGAGTACCGCGGCATCGGCGTCCGCATCGAGGACGACATCCTCGTCACCGAGGACGGCAACCGGAACCTGTCCGCCGGCCTGCCCCGGACGTCCTCCGACGTCGAGGCGTGGATGGCGCGGCTGAAGGGCTGAGGCCCAGGGGCCACCGGCGGTGGGGGGGGGGGGGGGGGGGGGGGGCCCCCCCCCCCCCCCCCCCCCCCCCGCCGGCGCCCCCCCCCCCCCCCCCCCCCCCGCGGGCGGGGGGGGGGCCCCCCCCCACCCCCCGGACGGGGGGGGGGGGGGGGTGGGGACCCGCCCCC